>JAZUPS010000333.1:0-12028 GCA_045605305.1 Victivallaceae bacterium | reverse complement strand
GGCCACCGCCACATCGGCATATTCGCGTTTGACCAATTCGTAACCCCAGTTTTTGAAGCCGCCCTCGGTGAATTTCATGATATTGCCTTTGTGGACGAGGGTGACCCTTTTGCGTTTGTTGGCCACGGCGTAATCCAGTGCGGCACGGATAAGGCGCTCACTGCCGTCAACGGAAACCGGTTTGATACCGATGCTGGAAGTTTCGGGGAAGCGGATCTTTTTGACTCCCATCTCTTTCTGGAGAAATTCGATGACTTTGGCAGCTTCGGCAGTGCCTGACATCCATTCGATACCGGCATAAATATCTTCAGTATTTTCGCGGAAAACGATCATATCGGTCTTTTCCGGAGCTTTCACCGGAGAAGGCACTCCGGTAAAGTAACGCACCGGGCGCACACAGGCATAGAGGTCAAGTTCCTGACGCAGAGCAACATTCAAAGAACGGAAACCGCCGCCTACGGGGGTGGTCAGGGGGCCTTTGATCGCGATCAGACAGCGGCGGATCTCGTCGATGGTCTCCTGGGGAAGCCAGACGGTATCGTTGTAGACGGCGTTGGCTTTCTCACCGGCATAAATCTCCTGCCAGGCGATTTCCCGTTTGCCGTTGTAGGCTTTTTTCACCGCGCTGTTCCACATGTGCATGGAGGCCTTCATAATATCCGGACCGATACCGTCACCTTCGATAAAGCTGACTATCGGATTATCCGGCACCTGCAGACCATTGGCACCGTTGACGATATATTCTCCCTTGGCGGGACGGACAATGTGTGATTTTTCCATAAAAAACTCCTGAATTTAGATTTCTGAATTTAGGTTGATGTATAATATAGCATATTTTTTCCGGTACCGCAAATTGATACCGGATAATTATTTCACGCTTTCCAGTGCCTGCCGGGCAGCACCCACCGCCGCCTCTTCACTGCCGTCGGCAAGTTCCAGCGGCAAGCCGAACTCCTTTTCAATGGCAAAGCGGATGCTTTTCACCAGCCGCACCGCATTGCCGGAACCGACGACTTTTTTCCGGGATGCCAGCTCTTTTGCGGGAAAACCGGACTTCAAATTGCGGATTATTCCCAGTGCCAGCGCACTTGCCAACTCTCCCGGCCCGGCATTGCTCAAGGTCAGACCGCGGACTTCACCGCGGATTTCCGGAGCGTGTCTTTCACCGAGAAAATGGGGGGCGATACGGATTTCACTTTCCCCATGTCCGGTCAGGTAACGGAAGCCGGCTTCGTCCAGTTTATCCAGCATTTCCCCCCGGGGAATGGCACTTTCGCCAAGTTCAGTGCGGAAACGGTTCACGGTATCCGCCAGCCACGCAAATGCCGCTCCGCCGCAGAGGGGGGCAGAGACCAGCAGATAACGGTTGCCGGGGAAGGGGCGCAGTTCCAGATTTTCCGGCAGATTTTCCAGCTTTTCCTCCACCACCATGGATAACTGCGCTCCGGTTCCCAAAGTCAGATAGAGTTCTCCGGCAAAATCTTTGCCCGTTCCCATGATCGATGCCTGATTGTCGCCAATGGCATTGACCACCGCCGCCTCAGCGGGGATTTGGAACTTCCCGGCAAATTCAGCACTCACCTTCCCGGTGACTGCTCCGGAAGGCATGATTTCCGGCAATATCTCCCGGGGAATATCCAGCGCTTTCAGCGCCGCAAAGTTCCAACAGCCGTTTTCCCGGTCATAAATGCCCCAGCTGGCGGCATGAGTCGGGTCGGTGACGATTTTTCCATCCCCCCGGATCACCGCTCCCAGCATGTCACTGACCGTGGCGGCTTTTTCCCAGTTGCCAAGTTCGTTATTTTCCGCCATCCGCGCCAGTGTCGTGCCGCCGAATCCCTCCCGGAGAGTCAATGAACTTTTTGCATTGAAACGCTGAATCATCTCCTTGCCGCAGCGGTGATCCTGCCAGGTGATCAGCGGCGAGAATGCCTTGTTTTTGACCAGCATCAGCGAGTGCATCTGTCCGGTAATGCCGATGGCTTTTATCTCCCGGCGCAAATCTTCCGGCAGTTGACCGATAAGGCTGTATACGCAATCAAAGATCTTTCCGGCATCCTGCTCTCCCGCATCGGGATCTCCCGTATCCAGCGCCGCACCGTGGGGAGCATTGAGTGCGGTGATCAATCCGGAGTGCTGATCATATACGATAACGGCAACTTTGGTCGTGCCTAAATCAATTCCCAAACTCTTCATTTTTTACTTCTTCTTTCCGAATCCTTTTTTCTTCTTACGTTCAAGTTTTTCCTTTTTTCTGGCAGCCTTGTCAGCTTCACGCTTCATTTTTTTCACCGCCGGGATGATTTTTCCGCCCATCTTTTCCCGGGCATCGGAAATGGCAGTAATAAATCCTGCCGCAGTGACCGCGGAAGGCTTTGCCAGTTGATTCAACTTCGGGTCAAGTATCGCGTAAGCCGGAACTTTGCCGTTGTAAAAAGATTTGAAAACCTTCTTCAATGCCGCGGTTTCCTTTGCCGTGGGCTTTTTGGATACTTTCACCAGCAGACAGACCGCATATTTCGGCGCTATCCGCTGGAAATCATCGTTGTTCAGCACCTGATTGTAAAGGTTTTTACCTGTCCCCTGCCAGTCGCAGTCGCTGATCAATACCAGAAGCGGCTTTTTTTCTGTTTCAGCCCGTTTTACCGCCTGTCTGGTTCCGGTGACCCAGCCTGATGGGATGTCGGCACCGGCAAGGATCATTCCGGTTGCCAAAATCAACACCGTCAACACTATTTTTTTCATAAAGCTGCCTCCCTGATCAGGTAAGTGATCGCCTGATTTACATCTCCGGCACCGAGAATGGCGATAACACACTTTTCCGGAACTCCGGTCAAAACTTCTTCTGCCTGCTCCTGCCAGGAACCGGAAATACTTTTTCCCCCAGCCGCCGCCGCCAATTCGGCTGAACCGGTATTGCCGCTTTCGCTCCATGCGGCAAAGACCGGAGCGATAAAAACGCTGTCGGCATTCTGCAGTTCCCGGGCAAATTCCTCAAAATACTTTTCCAGCCGTGCAAAACGGTGGGGTTGGAAAAGCACCCGCAAATGGTGTTCCGGATAGCGCCCTTTCAACCACTTCAACGCCGCATGGACTTCTGTCGGATGGTGGGCATAATCCTCCATAATGACCAGATTTTCACTTTGAAAATGGATGGTCATCCGCCGGGCGACCCGGGGATAATCCGCCGCCGCCGCGAAGGCTTTTGCCGGATCACAACCGAGGATCACTGCCGCTTCAGCGGCGATTCTGGCATTGGCGGCTTGAAATCCGGTAAGTCCGGCAAAGTCCGACGGTATTTCCGTCAACTTCCGGGCATCCGGATGATTCCCCAGCAGCTCATCGCACTTTGCCGAGGCGTAGTAAAGGAGTTTGTCAGAATTTGCCGCCACCTGCCGGAAGTTTCCATCCAGCACTTTCACGCCGCCCAGACTCCAATCGTGATCATCTTCGATATTCGGAACTACCGCCAGAAAATTTTTCAACAGCGTGTGGGTTCCGTCGGATTCATCCGCTTCAGTGACAAAAATATCCCCATTCCCGGCGGCGCAACTGGGCAATCCGGCAACTTCCGCACCGATGAGAAAGCCCGGATCACAGCCGCACTGCCGGAGAATTTTCACCAGTGCCGCCGTAATGGAACTTTTTCCATGAGTTCCGGTCACTGAAACACAGCGCCGGTAACTCTTTGCCGCTTCAGCAAGATATGCTCCGCGGCGGAGCTGGGGAATATTCAGCTTCGCCGCTTTGTTTCTTTCGCAGTTGCTCTCGGGAACGGCGCTGGAGTAGACCAGTAAACCGGCATCATCCGGCAGATTTTCCGCCCGGTGTCCGATAAAAATTTTCGCTCCCAGCTCCCGTAAATGGCTGGTTTTCGCCGAATCCAGCTCATCGGAACCGGATACTTCATATCCATTTCCGAGAGCCAGTTCAGCCAATGGAGCCATTCCCGCTCCGCCGATGCCGGTAAAATGAATCTTTTTCATTCAATCAAACTTGGTGTCGTGGAGTTTGCGGTAAAGGCCGTTGAGTTCCATCAACTCCTGATGAGTTCCGGTTTCAGCGATTTTGCCCTGCTTCAGCACGATGATGGTATCTGCATTCTGAATGGTGCTGAGGCGGTGCGCGATAACGAAGACCGTCCGGTCTTTCATAGCATGGTTGAGCGCATCCTGCACCAGACGCTCGGTGACGTTATCCAGCGCGCTGGTTGCTTCATCGAGGATCAGCACCGGGGGATTACGCAAAATCGCCCGGGCAATGGTGATACGCTGTTTTTCTCCGCCGGAAAGTTTGAATCCGTTCTCCCCGGCAAGGGAGTCGTAACCATCCTCATGAACGCCGTTGATAATGAAATCATGGGCGTTTGCCAGCTTTGCGGCATTGATGATCTCCTCTTCCGTGGCATCCGGCGAACCGTAAGCGATATTCATACGCAGAGAGTCATTGAAGATGATCGGGTCTTGATTCACCACGCCGATAAGTTTCCGCAAAGAGGCTATGGAACAATCCCGCACATCGTGTCCGTCGATCATCACACTGCCGGATGTAACATCGTAAAAGCGGGCAATCAAATTGGCAATGGTGGTTTTTCCACTGCCGGTTTCTCCAACAACCGCCACGATATGCCCCCGGGGAATGTCGAAACTCACCCCGTCAAGCACCATCCGGTCATCGTAACGGAAGGTGACATTTTTCAGGGAGATGCCCTCATTCACTCCGGTAAGTTCATACGCATCTTTTTTCTCCGGCAGAGACATATCCATATCCAGCAGTTCAAAGACCCGGTCAGCCGCTCCCATGGATTGCTGGATACTGCCGATAACTTTGGAAATATCCTTGATCGGCCGGTAAGCCATCAATGCCGGAGCCATCAGCGCCGTCAGCTGGGTAATGGTCACTCCGCTGTGATAACTGTAGAGCAGAAACACCACCGTGGCGATCACCACCACCATCTCGGTCATGGGGGAGATCAGCATGTGCAGACGGATGGCTCCGACCACCCGGCGGACATACTTCCGTACCGCCTGATGGTAACGCATATTCTCATACTCTTCGGTATTGTAGGACTTCACCGCCCGGATACCTGTAAAGGTCTCATGCTGGCGCTGAACCACATCTGCCATGTACTGAAAACTTTTCCGGTAACGTTTGCGGATACGGCTGCCGATGATGTTGATCGGCAGCAGGGTCAGCGGCAGAATAACTCCGAGAATGATGATCAGCATGTAGTTGTCATACTCCCGGCAAGCCACGACTATCGCCGCCAGACAGCCCAATATCTGCAGGGGGGCATTGGTCAGATCTTCCACGCTGTGAGAGACGGAATACTCCAGGGCGATGGTATCATTGGTACAGCGGCTGATGAGCTGTCCGGTATCGGTACTGCCGTAGTAACGCAGTGATTGATTGGTCAATTTGCGGAAAAGTTCCTCCCGCAGATCGGCGATCACCCGGACACCCACCCAGCGGGTGCAGAAACCATTGATGTAATGCGCCACATTTTTGCACACCCACGCCAGCACAAAAAGCACCGCATAGAGGCAGAATAACGGCCATGCCACCTGTCCGGCGGCGGTAACCGCATCGAAACTGAACTCTCTTGGCCAGTAAACATGTACCGTTGTGCCGCTTACCGAAAAGGGCAGATGGAAAGATTTTGCCGCTTTATCCGCCTGTTCCAGCATCTTTTTCAGCTGGGGGTCGCGGTCAAGTACGCTTTGAGTTTCCGCTGGTGTTGCCGGAGAACTCTCTTTGACACTTTCAGGTGCCGCCGGGGCTTCCAGTTGCGGGGCGGAGGCATCTTTGACCACCCCCACCAGCTGCGGGATCATCAGAAGCGTGACAAAAAGCGACCCGCCTACCACCATACCGGCAAGGATTCCGATGGTCAACCGGAACCAGTACCGTTTGGTGTAGGAGAGCAGCCGCAGTAAGTTGCGGAGCATGTGGGCGTTTTTTTCATCCGCCATATTATTTACCGTAGAATTTTGCGATCGTGGCGACCACATATTCCAACTGTTCCGCGCTCAATTCACCGAAGATCGGCAGAGCGAGGATCTCGCCGGAAGCCTTTTCGCTTTCCGGATAATCGCCAGGTTTGCCGCCGAGTTCTTTGAAACACTCCTGCAAATGCAGTGAGAGCGGGTAGTAGATCGCACAGCCGACACCGGAATCCAGCAGATGCTGTTTGAGGGCGTCACGTTTGCCATCCTTGACCCGGATACAGAACTGGTTGTAGATATGGCGCACGCTGTAAGCGGCAGTTTGGGGCAGTACGATCTGATCACCGATGCCGGATGCCGCGAAGAGTTCCCGGTAAACAGCGGCATTTTTCTGACGTGCCGCTGACCAATCATCCAGAGAACGCAGTTTGATGGAAAGGATCGCCGCCTGCAGGGCATCGATACGGAAGTTGCCGCCGACATATTCGTGGATGTAGGTTTTGCTCTGACCGTGGTTGCGGAAGATCTTCAGGAGTTTGGCGCGCTCTTCAGTGTCGCAGCTCACCGCACCGCCGTCACCGAAACAGCCGAGGTTTTTGCTGGGGAAGAAGCTGAAAGCACCGTATTCAGCGAAAGAGCCGACCCGTTTGCCTTTGTATTCCGCACCGATTGCCTGACAGGCATCTTCGATGATGAAAAGGTTGTGTTCTTTGGCAATGGCAACGATGGGGTCCATATCCGCCGCCTGCCCGAAGAGGTGGACGGGAATGATCGCCCGGGTTTTCGTGGTGATTTTTTCGGCGATTTTAGCCGGATCGATGTTGAAGGTCACCGGGTCGATGTCGGCAAAAACCGGTTTCGCTCCGGCGCGGACGATCGCTCCCACCGTGGCAAAGAAGGTAAAGGGAGAGGTGATGATTTCATCGCCCGGTTTGACTCCTTCAGCCATCAGGGCGATCAACAGCGCATCAGAACCGCTGGAAACACCCACCGCCGCGCCGGAACGGCAATAGGCGGTCAACTCCTTCTCCAGTGTCTCAACTTTATCGCCGAGGATAAAGCGCTGGGAATCACAGATTTCAGCAACAACTGAGAGGATTTCTTCTTTCATCGGCGCATACTGCGCGCGAAGGTCAAGCAACGGTACTTGCATTTTTCTTATCTCCTTGATTTGTTTTTTCCGCCGCCGCTCCCGAAGGAACAGCGCCGGGTCGTTTTATATTGTTGAGGTCGTTCACCTCGTTAACCACTTTTTTATCATCTGTTTTTTCAACTTTTTTCTCCACGGTGCAGGAGGTTTGACATTTTTCTGCACGGCAGAACTTTTTCCACGCCAGAAATCCCCCGGCTGCAAGAATCATCACCGCCAGCAGGATAAGGAAGATTTTCCGGCACCTGGGCTTCTCATATTCGGGGAAATCAAACTCATCCACCAGATCGGTCAAGGTTATTTCTCCTCTGGGACGGGGCGGAGTAAAGGTGAAGATGCTGCCCATTTTCCGCGACATCCGCATGGGACGGTTGACGGCACAGCCGCAGCTTTCCAGAAAACGCGAAAGATTCCGGCGGAAAATTTTTATCAGCGCATTGATCACCGACGGACCGCCGAAAATGACCAGAATACCGCCTAAAACTGCCAGAATGGTGGAAATTGAGACATTCTGCAAGGATTTGGCAATAAAAGCAATGGAACTTCCCAATGCCGCCACGCCGATACCGCCGCCCATCAAAAGCATGGAAATATTGTTTTGCGATGCCGGTTGAGCAGCAGGTTTGGTTCCGGCTGCCGGCGGTGCGGCTTTATTCAATTCGGTGGTCAGACTTTTCTGCATTTCGGCGTTGCGGGTGTTGAAGATCTTTTCCGTCTGTTTGCTCAAAAAGTCGGCAAACTGGAAAAAGGGCGCTTTGAATGCCTCGCCGATGGAGACCGGCTGTTCAACTATATCCCGGATGACGGCATCGTAGATCATGCCGTCAGTATCAAAAAACACTCCGTGTTTGCCTATAAAAAGTGACCGCATAGTACCGCTGGTAACTGCCGCCGCCAACAGCTCTTTATTCACTTTGGCATCGCCGGATGTGCGGAGAACTTCCACATAAATGACACAAATATTGCTGCTTTTGATGATCCGTTTGTGTTCGGCAGGATTTTTTACCCGTACTGTCAGGGTAAAGTGTCTGCCATCCATCACCAGTTTTCCCATCTGCAGCCGGGAGACCCGTTTGGAGTTGAAAAGATCGGTCAACGATACGAAGTTGTTCAGGAACTCCATCAGATACTCCTGAAAATATGCCATTTTCAGCAGCGTTTCTCCGGCGCTGATCACCGGGGCGAAGCTCAAGTCGGAGTCGATCAATTCTTTCAGCTTGTCAAAGGGAGCATTTGCCAGTTTCCGCAACTCAGCTTCGGTGAAATTTTCCAATCCGTCAGCTTTTTCCATCTCTTTTTGCCATTGGGCAAAGGGGGCAAAAGCGGCTTTGGCCCGCAGATAAGCGGACTTTTTCAACTTCCGGTTCTCCAGAAATTTATTCAAGGCGCAGGAGTCTGCCAGAAGCAGAAGTTTATCGGCATAAAGGGGGTTCAAGGGAGCGTCGAAATCCAGCACTCCGTCATCACCCGGTATCGCAACTGCCGCAGATTCCAGAACACTCCGGACATTTTCCGTCATCATCAAATCGGCGGAGGCATCCTTTTTTACCGGCCGTGCCGGGTCAGCGGCAAGGAATATTCCGGCATCGGCATTGAGGAAGAAACTTTCTATCAGGGGACTGCACTCCTGAAAAAGTGCGTATGCCGCGGCGGTTTTATCGCCGTAAATCATGATGGATGAGTCTTGTAACGCCTGATCAAAAAGGGCGGTCTTCCGGGTCAATGCCGCTTGAAATGCTTCCGTATCTTCCAGACTCACCCCGTCACTGCCGGAGCGGTCGGGAGATTTTCTGCCGGAAGCGATGATCGCTGAAATCAATCCGGCAAGCTCCGGGGATAAGCCGTTTTCACAGCTGATAACTCCATCGCCGTTGCGCTGGGTGAAGCTGGTAATGCTTCTTGCATCCTGAACATCTTTTACCGTAACACCTTCACCTTTTGCCCGATTCAGGTTTTTCAAAATCAATCTGGCGCAATCCGCCGCCTCTGCCGCTCCGGGAGCTGCGGTATTGATCACATCCGGGGAGAGTTCTGCTTTTCCTTCGACCACTCCGGAAAGGTCACTGAAGTAATCCAGCGCGAATTTTACCGCTTTTTTTACCTCGTCGGAGCGGATCTGTCCATCGTGGTCGCAATCGACAAACTCCAGAAAACGTTTGTCAAAGCGCAAACTATTCAGGTCAACGGCGGTCATTGCCCACAATGCTTCATCCAGTTTGAGGACATTTGCCAGATCTTCAGCATTGCTGAGACGCAGCTGCAATCCGCCGCCGACAATACGGAAACGGAAATCTCCCTTCGGTGCTTTTTTTGGAGTCATGCTGAATCCTCACTTTTTATTTCCAGCTGAATTGAAATCAATCCGGCAAAACAAGTCAAAAATTTGTCAATTTTATAAACTGACCTTTGAAATAACATCCTTATAATATAACATAGATATGGATATTTTACAACTTTTTCCCGCTATTTTTGGATTTATACGGCAAATTCCCGGCGTAATTCCTCAAAAGTTCCATTTTCCAGCGCGGTACGGATACGGGATGCCAGGTTCAGATAATAGTGCAGATTGTGCAGGGTCAGCAGCCTCATGCCGAGAATTTCACCCACATTGAGCAAGTGACGGATGTAGGCTTTGGTAAAATTCCGGCAGGCGTAACATTGACAATTTTCTTCAATGGGGGAAAAATCGTGAGCGAATTTGGCGGCTTTCAGCGAAATCGTCTGATTTGCCCCCACATAAGCTCCGCCGTGCCGCCCCAAACGGGTCGGCAGTACGCAATCGAACATATCCACTCCCCGGGCAACGCTTTCCACGATTTGCCGGGGGGTACCGACCCCCATCAGGTAACGGGGGGCATTTTCCGGCAGACAGGGAGCGGCGGCATCAACTGCCAGCATCATCTCCTCTTCGCTTTCTCCCACTGAAACTCCGCCGATGGCGTAACCGTCAAAGCCTATATCTACAATGCTTTTGGCTGAACGTTCCCGCAAATCGGCAAAGGTCGAACCCTGCACGATACCGAAACGCAACTGTCCCTCATTCAGGGGCTGTTCTCTGGACATTCTCTCCCAGCGGGCGGTCATTTCCAGTGATCTCAGCGCCTGATCATAGGTTGCCGGGTAGGGTGTACACTCATCAAATGCCATTACTATATCCGAATCCAGAGTCCGCTGTATCAGCATCGACTCCACCGGGCCGAGAAAAAATCTGCTTCCGTCGATATGAGAGGCGAATTTGACTCCGTCCGGAGTTATTTTCCGCAAATTTGCCAGACTGAAAACCTGAAAACCGCCGGAATCGGTCAGTATCGGTTTATCGTAAGAGATGAATTTGTGCAACCCTCCGGCAAGGTTGATGGTTTCCAACCCCGGGCGCAGAAAGAGATGGTAGGTGTTTCCCAGAATTATTTGCGCGCCAAGTTCATCCAGCTCTGCCGGGGAGACAGCTTTCACACTTCCCCGGGTTCCCACCGGCATGAAAATCGGGGTTTGAATATCTCCGCGCCGGGTGTGCAGAACACCTCTCCGTGCCGCGCCGCAACTCTTGATTACCTCAAAACAACTCATAATTAACTGTTAAATCCTGAACTTTATAAAATCAATCAACCTTACCGTTTTTCTGCCCCCGGCAAAAGCGAAGGGGCACTTTTTCCGCAGCGGCACGTTTGCCGCCTTACCTTATAAACATTCCCTGATAAAGTTTTTCACATTCACTTTTCATTCCCAGCGCTGCTGCAAGGTGAAAGGCGAAATCAAATACCGCTCCCGGTCCTTTGCCGGTAACGATCCTGCCATCAGTTTCCGCGGGAGATGCGGTGTATTTCAATCCGCCGAGTTCACTGTCAAACCCCGGATACATGGTGAATTTTTTACCGTTAAGCACTCCCCGTTTGGCAAGCACGAATGGCGCGGCACAAATCGCCGCAATAATGGCACTTTCCCGGTCGGCTTTGGCTAAAACCTCTGTCACCAGCGGACTTTGATCCAGATTTGCCGATCCGGGCATCCCCCCGGGAAGAACGACTGCATCAAAACTTTCCCCGGCAACCGCAGACAACGCCGCATCACTTGTGATCACCATGCCGTGGGCTCCGGTAACTTTTTCCCCGGATAATCCGGCAAGAACCACTTCCATTCCCAGACGGCGCAGCACATCCGCTGTCCCCAGCGCCTCGATCTCTTCAAAACCATCGGCAAGTATCAATAACACTTTTTTCATCATTTTTCCTCTGTTTGAGGAAATTTCAATACTCCTCAAAACTTCTTGAAATTACCTCTTATGATTGACCTTTTGCATACTATACCCGCAAAAACTCCATGATGCAAGCATTTTTTTAGAAAAGTTTTCTATTCTGCATTTGAAAATCTGAAAATACGGGCTATATTATATACACAACGCAGACCTGTGGTGTAACGGTAGCACAAGTGATTCTGGTTCACTTTGTTGAGGTTCGAATCCTTACAGGTCTGCCATTTTTGTTTTTAAACTTCTGTTGCCTGCATTTCTCCAAGAATCCTGAATAATATTTCCGTCGTCATTTCCGAAAACAAGTTTTCTCCATGACTCCGGCAAATATTATTCTTCAACAACGTTTGCCAACGTTGTCAGGATTCTCCGGTGGAGAGGTTGCCTTCGCTCCGCTCAGGCTCGTCGGGCTTCGCCCTCCGTCGAATCCTTACAGGTCTGCTTTTTTGTTTTTAAACTTCTGTTGCCTGCATTTCTCCAAGAATCCTGAATAATATTTCCGGAGTTATTTCCGAAAACAAGTTTTCTCCATGACTTCGGACAATATTTTTTTTAACAACGTTTTTTAACGTTGTCAGGATTCTTTTTTGCGGAGGTTGCCTTCGCTTCGCTCAGGCTCGTCGGGCTTCGCCCTCCGTCGAATCCTTACAGGTCTGCTTTTTTGTTTTTAAACTTCTGTTGCCTGCA
>JAZUPS010000332.1:0-4201 GCA_045605305.1 Victivallaceae bacterium | reverse complement strand
CGCTCTGCTGCCGGATTTGCGCAACTTCAAAGCAATCATGGTCAGCACCCCCATAAAGGTGCTGTCCATCGCTGTGCAATTTTCAAGATCGATCTGTATCCAGTTGCCGGGAGCAAGTTTTTCAGCCAAAGTCCGCAAAGGAACGGCATAGTCAAAATTTGCTCTGCCTGAAACTGTTACACAGTAACCACCTTCAAGTTGGGTTATCTGCAAATCTTCACTGCGCATTTTATCTACTCCCCTGCCCTGTTATTTTGCCGCCGCGCCGATGACCGCCTTGATCCGGCGGACTCCACGGCTGGAACTTTCCTCTTTCAGAATTTTGAACGCCACCAAATCTCCGGTGTTTTCCGCATGAGGCCCGCCGCAAATCTCTTTGCTGACATCGCCCATCGTATAAACTTTCACCACTTCACCGTATTTATTACCGAAAAGTCCCATTGCTCCGGCGTTACGGGCATCTTCTACGCTCATCTCTTCGCACACCACCGGAAGTTTGCGGGCAATGGCATCATTCACCAGCGCCTGAACCTCTGCCAACTGCTCCGGAGTGACTTTATCCGGGTGCGAAAAGTCAAAGCGCAAACGCTCGGCAGTAATGTTGGAACCGCGCTGTTCCACATGGGTTCCCAGCACCTTGCGCAATGCCGCATGGAGCAAGTGGGTCGCACTGTGGAGTTTGGCGGTCTCTTCCGAATGATCTGCCAAACCGCCTTTGAACTTCTGTTCAGCTCCGGCACGGGAAAGCTCCTGATGTTTGGCATACGCCGCCTGGAATCCATCCACATCCACCTCAAAGCCCTGCTCTTTTGCCATTTCCACAGTCAATTCCAAGGGGAATCCGTAAGTCTCGTACAAATTAAAGGCATTCTTGCCGCTGATCACTTTTTTGGCGATATGCGCCGGAACCCGGTCGATAAGTTTCTGGAACTCCTTCGTTCCATGCTCCAATGCGGCGGCAAACTGCTTTTCTTCGCGCTCCAATTCTCCGGTGATCATCTCGGCATTGGCGCTCAATTCCGGATAAAATTCTCCCCACTGCTCGATCACCCGTTTTGCCACTCTGGAAGCGAACTCAGTGGTAATACCGATCTTTCTTCCCTCACGAATAGCGCGGCGGATCAAACGGCGCAGCACATAAGGCTGATCGACCCGCCCCGGGGTGATTCCGTCACCGATGATAAAGGTCGCCGCCCGCAGGTGGTCAACGATGATCCTTTCACTGGAAGTACGCTGATCAGCCGGAATTCCCGGCACGCCGCGAATGGCATCAAGTTCCGCAAAAAGCGATGCAAAAACTTCCGTTTCATAACAGCTGGGCTTACCCTGCAGCACGGCAGTAATACGCTCCAACCCCATGCCGGTATCCACATTGCGCTGGGCAAGCGGTTCAAATTTACCATCGGCATTTTTGTTATACTGCATGAAAACGTCGTTCCAGATCTCAACCCAGAGTTTATTGGCAGGATCAAAAACCTCCGGAGCGGGTGCCGGACCTGTCCAGTAGAACATTTCCGTATCAGGTCCGCAGGGTCCGGTAGTTCCGGCAGGTCCCCACCAGTTATCCTTTTTGCCAAGTTTGGCGATTCTTTCAGCCGGAACTCCCAGATTGTGCCAGATGTTCCATGCTTCTTCATCAAAGGGACAATCATCGTCACCGGCAAAAACCGTCACTGCCAGCTGGCTCAGGGGGATACCCAGTTCTCTGGTCAGAAAGTTGAAGCTGAAATTGATCGCCTCTTCTTTGAAATAATCACCCAGCGACCAATTACCGAGCATTTCAAAAAAGGTCAGATGCACTGCGTCACCAACCTCATCAATATCTCCGGTACGGATACACTTCTGGCAGTCGGTCAAACGTCTGCCTGCCGGATGTTTGGCGCCCTGCAAATAGGGAACCAGCGGGTGCATTCCCGCGGTGGTAAAAAGACAGGTGGGGTCATTATCAGGGATCAGAGATGCACTCTTGATCTCGGCATGACCATTCGCCTTGAAAAACTCAATATACTTTCTTCTCAATTCATTAGCAGTCAACATAAAATTTTCTCCAAATTTATCCGGAAACGAACTCCGTATTTACACTTCTCCTGCATATTCCGGCAATTTCAAAGTCCAAGAATTGCCTCTAATATAAAATAATGCCAAATTCTGCTTTTTTCAAGCTGTAACCGCTCACCGCTGGCGCATTTCCTTACGATAACGCCACGGCGGCTGAGGATCCGCGCTCTGCCACAACCCGGCACGCTCACTTTTAGCGAATATTTGAGCGGACTCCAGATCCTTTTCATGTTCGGCGTAATCCGGATAATACCACGCACTTCCCTCAGCAACCATTTCCCGGTTGATGTATCGGGAACCGAGATAAATTTTCCCCACACTTCTACCGTAGCGGTCAACATCGACGATCTCCAGTTTCACCTCTTTATTCAGCACCTTCTCCCGCAACGAATCCCTGGAATCGATACCGTAACTCTGTTTTGCTTCAGGAGCATCTATCCCGAAAAAGCGGACTTTGTACTTTTTTGCCTGATTGCCGTGACCGGCAACCAATGTCAAAGTATCGCCGTCATAAACACTGATAACTTTTCCGAAAACCGTTTTTTCATCCCCGGCAACCGCATCCGGGATCTCCTTTGGGACTTCGCTTTTTTCACCGCTCTTCTCCGGCAGCCAGCGGTTTATAAATCCGGAAATGCAGGAACGAAGATCATCTTTTGTTCTTATACGGTCGATATTGAAAATGATCCCGCCGCAGATCAAAAGAAAAATAACCAGAAACAGGCGGCCGAAAATCTTTCCGAATAACGAGCGGGAAACAGTACCTGTGCTTTTGCCTTTTTTACGTTCTGCCATAAAAAATATCCTCTGAAATAATTTGATTTGTCTCTGCAATTTTGAAAATATAACCGCAGTTTGCAAAAAAAACAAGCGTCATTCTATCATCATCTCTTGATTTTTTCTCTCATCGTTTTATATTTGCATACCAGAGGAGCTCAGTCCGGATGGTCCGGCTGAGAAAAAAGAGGAGAAGAAAAATGAAAAAAAGTCTTCTGGTCTGGGGAGTGCTGGTGGTGCTGGCACTCTGTTTCGTCGGGTGCTGTTACTACAATACCACCCATTGTTCACCCTGCAATCAGCATTGTCACCACAAACCTGACTGCAAGGATAAATCCTGTCCCGCCGATGATGACACGATGGAAACCATGACGGTCGAAGCGGTGGAAGTCATCCCCCTCGGCGGTAATCAGGGGCAGCCTTCTGCAACTGACAACAAAGCCGCCAAACCGGCAACTGCTCCGGCAACTGCTCCGGCTCCTGCCCCGGCAAATGGCGCTGCCGCTCAATAACCGACTTTGCGGACGGTGCTGTCTCAATACAGTACCGTCCGCATGAATCCCGATACTCCCTGCCCCCTCGGCTCAACATCAAAGGAGTTTTTATGGAACGATCGATCAGAAACACCAGAACAGAGGAAAATCTGCTCAAAGCCTTTGCCGGAGAATCTCAGGCAAGAAACCGTTACACCTATTTTGCCTCTCAGGCGAAAAAAGAAAAATTGATGCAAATCGCCGCCATTTTTGAGGAAACCTCCCTCCATGAAAAAGAACATGCTGAACGTTTTTTCAAATTTC
Source organism: Victivallaceae bacterium (assembly GCA_045605305.1). Classification (GTDB taxonomy): domain Bacteria; phylum Verrucomicrobiota; class Lentisphaeria; order Victivallales; family Victivallaceae; genus UBA1784. The sequence goes on along the minus strand of JAZUPS010000332.1, from coordinate 569 downwards.
TCGAAGGCGGCATGGCAACGATCACCGCCGAATATCCCGCCGGAATTATCGGAGATACCGCCCACAATCTGGCGATGGCTGCCGCCGGTGAATACGATGAATGGCACGATTTGTATCCGGAATTTGCCGCCATTGCCAGAGAAGAGGGTTTTACAAAAATCGGTGCAGTTTTCGACTTCGTCTGTGTCGCCGAAAAACAACACGAAAAACGTTACCGGGATCTTTTATGGAATCTGGAAAACGATCTGGTATTCAAACGCCCTGCCCCGGTAGTGTGGCGCTGTTTGAATTGCGGATTTCTCCACAGCGGAACCAAAGCCCCGGAAAGGTGTCCATCCTGTGATCATGAACGCGGATACTTTGAGATCCTCGCAGAAAACTGGTGATCACTAAAAAACGCGCTCCGGAAAAATCCCGAAGCGCGCTTTTTTGTTTAAGAAAAAGGTTCTGTTCCCGGTATTGGTTGATAAAAAAATAAAAAATCTGCCGCCGGCGCACCCATAAACCACCGTACTCATCCGTCCCCATCCGTACAAAGCGCCGCCCCCAAGAGACTGCAAGCCACAGGA
>JAZUPS010000331.1:0-3413 GCA_045605305.1 Victivallaceae bacterium | reverse complement strand
GGTGACTTTGTACCAGCCATTCATTTTTGGAGTGAAACTTATTTCCTTCTTTTTGAAGTTTGAAAAAGAGTTTTTCAAAATCGTTTTACCGTTGGGATCTATCACGTTTACAGTGCATGCCGCATGTCGTCTGGTAACGCCTGCACCGGTGAGTTTTACGGTGATTTTTTCCCCTTTGCGACCATCGAGCACCAGGGTTCGGTTGTTGCGGTATCCGATGCTCTGTTTGGATTTCGTTTTATATTTCTGTTTTACCGGAGCAGGAGATTTCAGCGTGTTGATGTCGGTTTTTGCGGCGATGATGGCATCTCCGTAGAGTTTTTTAAGTTTCTCAAATTCCGGTGCGGAAGAAACTGCTTTGCCGTTGAACGTGAAGTTTTCCAGTTTCAGTTCAGCCGTGATCGTTGCCGGATAGATGAATGCATCAAACAGCTGAGTGTTTTCCGGAGCGGTGACAGAGATATTTTTTAATGTGGCTGTTCCTGCGATCTGCTTATAGACTTTCGGCATCAAGATTGAAACGACCGGATATTTGCTGGTGTGCTTTATTTTAAGACTGTTGAATACGACCGGAAAATCAGGTATGATATCAAGGGACAAACTATTCTTACGTGCGCTGCTGACGGTGCAATTTTCAAAAGTGATGCTTCCTTTCGGAGAATTGGCGCCGCGATTTATGATGATTCCGTGACTGTTTCCGCCTTCAAAAACGCAATTTTTATAGGTGATCGAAACCGGTTTGGTAGTCGCATTGAACTTGCTTAATACGTGAAGGGCATTGGCGCCGTGGTTATTGCTCAAAGTTGTATTTTCAATGATACAATCAGTAAATTCATGGTACGGGTGATTGGGTTCAAAGTCGATTCCGGCTTCCGGAGAGAGACCGCGGGTATCTCTGAAAGAGCAGTTTCTGATCCGGAGTCCGTTGACGGAGATGAGGGAAACTCCCTGGCGTCCCTGCTTGGAAACATCGAGGTTCTCGAGGGTGATATTGCAGCTTGTCTTTCTCTTGTGATCCCGGATATAGAAACCATCTCCGCCTGAGCCCTGGAGTTTCAAATCTTTGATGGTGATATTGGTACAACCGGCAAGCGAAAAAGTGTGCCGCCATTCGGATTGGCTGTAAACTTTGCGGTTGAAGTAATCATTTTCGTTGATTATTGCCGCATTCTTTTTTCCGGAAATAGTGATATTACTGACATTTTTACCGGTAAACATAGAGTCCTTAACGCCGTGAAATCCATCGTGACGCGCTCTTATCACCACATTTTCATCGAGGACGATGTTTTTATCGCTCCGCAGGATGACCGGATCGATGATCCAGTCGCTTCCTGTATTGTCAATGATAAGATCACGATGTTTGGAGTCCAATGCCGCCTGGAGGCATTTTGTCGCATTATTTTTATCAAAGCCAAAGCTTGATACTTTTACCGGAGAGGCAATTACTGACGCAATCGCCAGCGCGAAAATGATTGAAACAGTTGTATTCATAAATTCTCTTTTCTTTATTAATTGCCCCAGGCATGTCTCTGATGGGTTGATACGCTGGTGTCAACGGCGGCTTCCCAACCGTAATCGCCGTAGCGGAAGTCTGATCCGTCCTGATCTTCAGTCAGGTTGTTGTTGAGTCTTATGGAACGGGCACTGCCGTCGACAAAATTACAATTCATCACAGGGTTTGTATCGGTGCCGCCGGGGTGGGTGCTGACTGGTCTGTTCTTTCTTACCACCCAGTCAGAATGCAATCTTGCTTCTGAAGGACTTCTCTGCTTTCCGTATTTGGGGCTGCGGCGCTTTTTGCCGGGCGTATTGACCATTACTGAGCTGCAATAATAGTTTGTTCCCGCATAGGATGAACTGTTTGCTTTTCCGTCATTTGCCTCGAGCGGATTGTAAATATCCTGCATTTCGATACAAACAGTTATTTTTTCAAGACTCCGTGCCAAGCGTGTGCTTCCGGGACCGGAAGCATCCCGGCTGCCTGAGCCAAGTAAATATTTCAGCAGCGGATTGACGACCGGAGCAGTGACCGGCATGACTTTATAGTCTTTATGCCCTTTCAGCCAAAAGTTTTTGTAGCCCCATTGCGGAAAATAGTCATCGTTTTCCTGCCCATAACTCTGGTATGCTGAAGAAATCGTTTTCAAATTATTTAAGCAGTTTGCGGAACGCCCGCGGGCGCGGGCCTGCTGGAGTGCCGGCATCAAGATTGATGCCAGAATTGCAATAATTGCAATTACAACGAGTAATTCGATCAAGGTGAATTTTTTCTGAATCATTTTATTTTCCTCCTTAGGTTTGTTTTTAACCTTATTATAATATAACTTGGAAAAATTATCATGGCAACCGCTTTACTTTTGAAAAAGTTGTGATATCTTATCAAAAAAGCATTGTATTGTATCAATGGAGGTGTGATCGTGAAAGTCAGAAAACCATGCCGCTCCGGAGCAGTTCCCGGAACTCCGTTATGGGGATATGATTACGGAAATTATCCTATTCATTCCTTTAAGCATAATACCCATCCGAATGCTTATATCCCGTTGACTGTCTCTGCAGGAGGGGATGATAAATGGCACAGGAATTGCGTTCGTCACCGTCACTGCAGCCGCATTTTTGCCATTGAATATGTGGTTGACGGAGTTTTTATTTTTACTCACAATAAAGTATCTTACCGGTGTGAAAAAGGAGATATTTTTCTCGTTCATCTCGAGGCAGACAGCTCCATGTGTTGTGAAACGGTTTTTGCTTCCAAAAAAATGATTCGTCTGGAAGGTCCGATCCTGAAAACTCTTATCGGTTCCATCGGGTTGGAAAATGTCCCCGTTATCCGCGGCGGCGACCGGACTGAAATAGACCGCTGTTTCGATGAGATCCTCGCTTTGTGCGGTACTGAAACGCCGGGAATGCATCACCAATTAAGTTTGCTTGCGTACAATCTTTTAGTAGAACTTGCCAAGCAGGTGGAATGTGCCGATCTGCCGCCGCCATTGCTGCGTGGAATCGACTTTATCCGGAGTCATATCCGGAGCGAACTGTTTCTTGATGATCTGGTAGCTTATTCCGGAGTAAGTAAGGCAACATTGCATCGTATATTTGTCAAGTACCTTAAAACTTCGCCGATGAACTACTATCTTGAACTTAAAATGAACGAAGCGAAAAGTATGCTGCTTTCGAATCAGCGGGTAAAAGAGGTAGCCCGGCGTTTGAACTTTTCCTCAGCGGCGTATTTTTCGGCTGAATTTAAAAAACGCTACGGAATATCTCCCCGGAGTTACTGTTTGAAAGACGATCTTCATTAACGATCCCTGCTCCTGAGAGTTTTCCGTATGCGGCTATTTGTTTTTTACCCACGCAAAAGCATACAAAAAGACATAACTCCGGCTGGAGTTATGTCTAACTATGAAGATGGGGGG
>JAZUPS010000330.1:0-3156 GCA_045605305.1 Victivallaceae bacterium | reverse complement strand
ATGAATGAAGTTTCACAAGGAGGTATCCCCCGCGCAACCGGCGCGGGTGTCACCGGATGCTGAAAAAAGCAGTTCCGGCAGGGTATTTTTTTGTTTTTTTGTATAATATATTAAGTAATATAAATTTGGAGAATAGAAAATGAGCAATTTTGATTTGGCGACCATCCGTCACAGTGCCGCGCATGTGATGGCAGCGGCGGTAAAACAGCTTTATCCGGATGCCAAGTTCGATATCGGACCGGCAACGGATAGCGGGTTTTACTATGATTTCGATATGGAACACCGTCTGGTGAATGAAGATCTCAAAGAGATCGAAAAGGTGATGAAGAAGATCATCGGCAGAAAACTGCCTTTTGAGCGCTTTGAGTGCAGCCGTGAAGAGGCGCAGAAACTCCTTGCCGGACAGGATTATAAACTGGAACGTCTGGCGGATATCGATGACGACGCTCCCATCAGCTTCTACCGCACCGGCGACTATCTTGACCTCTGCCGGGGCCCTCATTTGGAACACTCCGGTCAGATCGGTGCGGTCAAATTGACCGGAATTGCCGGAAGTTACTTCCGCGGTGATGAAAAGAACCCGATGCTGCAGCGTATTTACGGTACTGCCTTTGCCACTCAGGAAGAGCTGCAGAGCTATCTGCGTCAGCTGGAAGAGGCGGCGAAACGTGACCACCGCAAACTGGGAACGGAGCTTGATCTTTTCGGATTTTCCGACTGCGTCGGTCCCGGTCTGGTGCTGTGGCATCCCAAAGGTGCGCTGGTGCGTCATCTGATGGAAACGTTCTGGAAAGATGAGCATTACAAAAACGGTTATGAATTGCTTTACACCCCCCATATCGGTCAGAGCAACCTCTGGGAGACCAGCGGTCACTTGAATTTCTACCGCGAAGGTATGTACTCCGCCATGGAGATCGATGAAAAGGTTTACTACGTCAAGCCGATGAATTGTCCTTTCCATATCGAGGTTTACCGCTCCAAACTCCGCAGTTACCGGGAATTGCCCCTGCGCTGGGCGGAACTGGGAACGGTGTACCGTTATGAGAAATCCGGTTCGCTCCACGGTTTGATGCGGGTGCGCGGATTTACTCAGGATGACTCACATATCATCTGTACTCCGGAATCCATTGAAGATGAGATCGCAGAGGTGCTGCGTTTCAGTCTGGCGATCAACCGGGCATTCGGCTTTACCGACATCAAGGCGTATCTTTCCACCCGTCCGGAAAAGGCGGTGGGTGAGCCTGAGCGTTGGGAAAAGGCGATCGACTCTCTGCGTAAAGCGGTTGCCAAGTGCAATCTGGATTGCGACGTGGATGAGGGCGGCGGTGCCTTCTACGGTCCGAAAATCGACCTGAAGCTCCGGGATGCCATCGGGCGTGAATGGCAGACCACCACGATCCAGTTCGACTTCAATTTGCCCGAAAGATTCGATATGACCTATATTGGCGAAGACGGCAAAAAACACCGTCCCTTTATGGTACATCGCGCGCTGCTGGGTTCACTGGAGCGTTTCTTCGGAATTCTGGTGGAGCATTATGCCGGAGCGTTCCCGATGTGGCTGGCTCCGGAACAGGCGCGTATTTTGCCGGTTTCCGACAAACAGCTTGATCTTGCCAAAGAGTTCCAGAAAGAGCTGCGTGCCAAAGGGTTCCGCGTGGGTATCGATACTCAGGCCGCCGGATTGGGCGCGAAGATCCGCAACGCCCGCTCGGAAAGGGTTCCCTATCTGCTCGTCCTCGGTGAGAAAGAGGCGGAAAACCGTACTCTGGCGGTCAGAAACCGCAACGAAGGCGAAATCGGTGAGATGAGCATTGAGAATCTTGCTGAAAAAATGCAAAAAGAAGTTGACAATAAGGTCATTTGGTAATATATTATATGAAACGCACTTCCGGAAAGGTTTTCCGGAGGTGTGTCTGTGTGTGAATTTTTAACAGAAGAATCCGTGTTTGAGAGGAGGGTATTCTTATCGCCAAGTTGCTGAAACCCAATGATCGCAGCATCCAACTGGATCAGGTGCGCCTGATTGGAGCAGATGGAAGTCAGCTGGGGGTTGTATCCTACATCCGTGCCAAGGAGTTGGCTCAGGAGGCAGGGGAGGATCTTGTATTGGTTTCCGATACGTCCAATCCGCCGGTGGTCAGGATCATGAACTTCGGTAAGCTGTGCTATGAGCAGAAGAAAAACCTCAAGGCGCAGCGCAAGAATACTGCCGCTCAGAAAATCAAAGAGATCAAGTTTCATATCAATATCGATCAGCATGATTATGAAACGAAGCTGAATAAGGCGATCGACTTTCTTGACAAGAAGTTCCGTCTGAAGATCACTTTGGCTCTGCGCGGAAGAGAGATGGCTCATCAGGATATGGCTTTTGAGTTGATGGAAAAAGTCAGCGAAGCCCTGAGTGAGTACGCTGAAGCAGACGGCAAGCCGAAACTGCTGGGGCGTAATATTTCTGTGAATTTCGCACCGAAAAATTGAACAGGTTGTCTCCGGCAGATGCTGCCGGAGTATAAGCATGCTCCTTCATGGAGAAGGAGATAATAAGTGCTGTTGCTGGTAAAGCATTGACCAGAACAGTGTAAAACATCTAAATAAAAAGGTGTAAACAATGCCGAAACTCAAAACCAGAAAATGCGCCGCGAAGCGTTTGAAGCAGACCGGCACCGGGGCATTCCGCCATCACAAGGCGGGTGCGCGTCACCTCAAGAGCAGCAAAAATGCCAAACGTAAACGTCGTCTCCGTCAGGATGCCGCCGTTTCTCACGCCGAGAGACGCCGTATCCAGGTTGCGTTGCCGTATGGTCTGTAATTTCTGAAAAAGGAGACTGCGAAAAATGTCCAGAACTACTTGTGCTGTTCCCTCCCGCAAACGCCGCAGAATGGTGCTTGCCCGTGCTAAAGGTTTCTACGGCAACGCCAGTAGAAACATCCGTACTGCTTACGATGCAGTCGATAAGGCGCTCGTACACTCTTACAAGGGCCGCAAACAGAAGAAACAACAGTACCGTCAGCTGTGGATCGTCCGTATCAACGCCGCCTGCCGCGCGTTGAATGTGAACTACAGCACTTTCATGAACGGTCTGAAAAAGGCCAATATCGGTCTGAACCGTAAAGTCCTCGCGGATCTGGCGGTCAGTGCCCCGGCCGAGTTTAAGG
>JAZUPS010000329.1:0-14294 GCA_045605305.1 Victivallaceae bacterium | reverse complement strand
AAGCGGCAAAGAGGGCTGCGGAGTGTGCCAATGTCAAATTTTCCGGCTTGATGACCATGGCGCCGTTTGAGGCGGAAAAGGCGGAACTGAACGCCATATTCAGCACTCTTGCCCGCTTAAAAGGGGAGATGGAAAATCTTTGCCGCAGTACACTGCCTTTGCTCTCCATGGGAATGAGCGGGGATTTTCCCGAAGCTGTGGCATGCGGAGCAACAGTTATCCGGGTGGGCAGTAAAATTTTTGAAGGAATCGAAAGAATTTCCAAATGAAACTTCTTCTGATCGGTGCCGGTAGTGTTGGGGTGTACTTCTGCGGGAAAGCCGCAAGCGGCGGAGCAGAGGTATCGGTGTTGTTGCGCCGGAATGAAGAGGAGGTCAGGAAAAATGGCTACTCTGTCAGAAGCATCAATGGCGATTTTTGCTTTTTTCCGGCGCGGGTGTTGAGCTTATCTGATGAGATTCCTCCGGATATTGATGCGGTGGTGCTGGCAACCAAAGTCCTGCCGGAAATCGACCGGGCGGCGCTCTTGAAACGGGCAGCTTCTCTGCCCTCTCGTCCTCCATTGGTGCTGATACAGAACGGTATCGGCATTGAGGAGGATATTTCTGCGGCATATCCGGAAAATGAGCTTATCAGTGCCGTTGCTTACATCGGCGCCTCCCGGAAAAATTTCCGTGAAATCATCCATACCGGGGCAGGGCGGCTGATCATCGGCAGATATGGGGGCGGGAAATCAGCTTTTGCCGACAAGTTGTCTGAAGTGTTCACTGCCGGTGGAGTTCCCTGTCTGGTTACGGAAAATATCGCGCTGGAAAGGTGGCGGAAATTGTTGTGGAACTTGCCTTTCAACCCCGTTTCTGTGCTTGCCGGAGCATTGGATACCCGGGAATTGTGCGATGGGGGAGAGATCGAGGAACTCTGTTCAAAACTGATGGATGAGATCATTCTGATCGCAAACGCTTCCGGCGTGGCTCTGACCCGGGAAATGGCGGATGAACAGCTCTCTTATACCCGGAACTTTCCGCCCTACCGAACCAGTATGCTTCAGGATTATTCTGCCGGAATACCGCTGGAAGTGGAGGCGGTCATCGGCAATGCGGTGCGGATGGCAGACCGTTATTCTCTTGCTGTTCCCTATATGCGCTGCTGTCTGGCGCTTTTAAGGTCGGTTGACCGGAAAAACCGCTGATTTTGTCAAGTTGGTAAAGTTTATGAACAAACTTTGGTGAAAAGAGTGTTTTCCGGCTTGAAAATCTCTGAAAGGAATGGTATTTTATCTTAATGTTATTTGAAACTATATCAATCGAAACCCTAAATCAAGGAGTCTGAAAGATGAAAGTTGAATTGAAAGACAAGGTGGCCGTCCTTACCGGCGGCGGTGGAATCCTCTGCAGTGTGATGGCGAAAGCGCTGGCGAAAGCCGGAGCGAAAGTTGCCATTCTCGACCTCCGTGCCGAGGCGGCAGAGAGCGTGGCGGCAGAGATCAATGCCGATGGCGGTCAGGCGATCGGTCTGGGTGCCAACGTGCTTGAACTGGCAAGTCTGGAAGCTGCAGAAGCGAAAATCCGTGAGGTTTTCGGTCCCTGTGATATTCTGGTCAACGGCGCCGGCGGCAACAACCCCAAAGGAACCACCAGCAAAGAGTATCTGACCAAAGAGGATCTGTTGGAAAAAGCTGAAGGTATCACCACCTTCTTCGATCTTGATCCTGCCGGTGTCGGATTTGTTTTCAACTTGAACTTCCTCGGTACTCTGCTGCCGACTCAGGTTTTCTGCAAACACATGGCTGCCAACAACGGCGGCAACGTGATCAATATTTCCAGCATGAATGCCTTCTGCCCCCTGACCAAAATTCCGGCTTACAGCGGTGCCAAAGCTGCCATCAGCAACTTCACCCAGTGGCTGGCGGTGCATTTTTCCAAGGTCAATATCCGGGTCAACGCGATTGCTCCCGGCTTCTTCCTGACTAATCAGAACCGCACTCTGCTGACCAATCCCGATGGTTCTCTTACCTCCCGCGGAAACACCATCCTGACCCACACCCCAATGGGCAAATTCGGTCAGCCTGAAGATCTGGTCGGCGCACTGCTCTTCTTGCTGGATGATGAAGCTGCCGGTTTCATCAACGGCGTGGTTCTGCCGATCGACGGCGGATTTGCAGCATTCAGCGGAGTCTGATTTCAGTTCTCAATAAATATATCAAAATAAAAAGGAAAAGTTATCATGGATAAAAAAGCTGATATCGGTCTTATCGGTTTGGCGGTAATGGGTGAGAACCTCGTTCTCAACATGGAAAGCCACGGCTTCAGCGCCGCAGTTTACAACCGTACCGTGGAAAAAGTTGACAACTTCATCAATGGCCGCGGCAAAGGCAAAAACTTCATCGGCTGTCACTCCCTGCAGGAGCTTTGCGACAGTTTGAAAACTCCCCGTAAGATCATGATGATGGTCAAAGCCGGCAAACCGGTCGATGATCTTATGGAACAGTTGATCCCCTACCTCGACAAAGGCGACATCCTCATCGACGGCGGCAACAGCCACTTCCCGGATACCATCCGCCGCACCAAATATCTGGCTGAAAAAGGTCTGCGTTTTGTCGGTTCCGGTGTTTCCGGCGGTGAAGAGGGCGCTCTGCTCGGTCCCTCTCTGATGCCCGGCGGTGATCCGGAAGCATGGGCGGAAATCAAACCGATTTTCCAGGCGATCGCCGCGAAAGTTGCCGGTGGCCGTCCCTGCTGCGAGTGGGTCGGTGACAACGGCGCCGGACACTATGTCAAAATGGTTCACAACGGTATCGAGTACGGCGATATGCAGATGATCTGCGAAGCCTACTGGATCATGAAAAACATCCTCGGTTTGAACGCGGCTGAACTCCATGACGTTTTCACCGAATGGAACAAAGGCGAACTCAACAGCTATCTGATCGAGATCACCTCCAACATCTTCAGCAAAGTCGATCCGGAAACCGGCAAACCGGTGGTGGACATCATCCTTGATACCGCCGGTCAGAAGGGAACCGGTAAATGGACAAGCCAGAGCGCACTTGATCTTGGCGCACCGGCTCCGACGGTTGCTGAGGCGGTTTTTGCCCGTTGTCTTTCTGCGGTCAAGAGCGAGCGTGTCGCGGCATCCGGCATCCTTACCGGACCCAAAGCTGCCTTTACCGGTGACAAAGCGGCATTTATCGAATCTGTCCGCAAGGCTCTGTATGCTTCCAAGATCTGCTCCTATGCGCAGGGTTATCAGCTGATGAAACTTGCTGCCAAAGAGTACGGCTGGAAACTTCAGTATGGTGAAATCGCTCTGATGTGGCGCGGCGGCTGTATCATCCGCGCTCAGTTCCTTGAACGCATCAAAGAGGCGTTTGACAAGAATCCGGATCTGGATAATCTGCTTCTGGACGATTTCTTCCACGGCGTGATCGACAACTGTCAGGCGGCGTGGAGAGAAGTGGTGGCGGCGGCTGTGACCAATGGTGTGCCGGTTCCGGCATTCAGCAGTGCGCTGGCGTACTACGATGGTTACCGTTCTGCGAATCTGCCTGCCAATTTGCTTCAGGCGCAGCGTGACTACTTCGGCGCGCACACCTACGAACGCGTTGACCGCGCCCGCGGCGAGTTCTTCCACACTGCGTGGACTGAGACCAGCGGTACGACCGTTTCCGGAACCTACACCGCGTAAGAGAAAAACTCTGGTTACAGACGGCGGGGACATCACACAAAACGGTGTTTCCCGCCGTTTTTTCAGAAAAGGAGATTCAGATTATGGCTATGTATGTGCAAAAGGGCGGAGCTGATGTTTCCATCAGCGACAGCGAATTGCAGAGTTTAGTGCTTGAAGCGATCGCCAGGAGCGGAAAAGAGATCAAACGGATGTTGATCCTGCCTCCAGATCACACCCGGCTCAACTCTTGTGCCGGAAGGATCACGGAGATCATTTATGAAAATTACGCGGATAAGTGCCACATTGACATCATGCCCGCGCTGGGAACTCATTCCGCTATGGGAGATGCCCAGCTGGAACTGATGTTCGGCAAAAAAATCCCGAAAGATAAATTTCTGGTTCACGACTGGCGCAACGGTGTCAAAGCCATGGGCAAGGCATCCAGCGAATTCATCAGCGAATTGTCGGAAGGCAAACTGGATTATGAGGTCAATGTCGAGGTGAATAAGATCGTTTTTGAAAATTACGATATTATTCTTTCCATCGGTCAGGTGGTTCCTCACGAAGTGGTCGGTATGGCGAACTACACCAAGAACATCATGGTGGGTATCGGCGGTTCGGATATGATCAATAAATCCCACTTTCTGGGTGCGGTTTCCAATCTGGAAAAGATCATGGGCCATGCGGACAGTCCGGTGCGCCGTCTTTTCAACTACGGAGTGGATACCTACTTGTCAGATTTGCCGCTGGTTTACATGCAGACGGTCATGGCGCGGGATGATGCCACCGGGAAAATGGCAATGCGCGGATTTTTTGCCGGTAATGGCGATGATGCCTTCCTTGCGGCAGCCAGACTGAGTGTGGAAACCAACTTGCAGCTTTTGGATAAACCCTTGAAAAAGGTGATCGTCTACCTTGATCCGGAAGAGTTCAAAAGCACCTGGCTGGGGAATAAATCGGTTTACCGTACCCGCATGGCGATCGCTGATGACGGTGATCTGATCGTGCTGGCTCCCGGATTGCAGGAGTTCGGCGAAGATCCGGAAATCGACCGTTTGATCCGCAAATACGGCTACAAAGGCACTCCGAATACGCTTAAAATGGTGGCGGAAAATGATGATTTGCGGAATAATCTCGGCGCGGCAGCCCACTTGATCCACGGCTCCAGCGAGGGACGTTTCACCATTACCTACTGCCCCGGAAATAAAATGAGCGCTGAAGAGATCCGTTCTGTGGGTTTTGAAAGCGGTGATTTGGATGAGATGATGAAAAAGTATGACTTTGCCAACTTGAAAGACGGTGTCAACATCGTCAACGGCGAAGAGATTTTCTATATCAGCAATCCGGCTCTCGGACTCTGGGCGCTGAAATCGGCGTTCACCGAGTAAGATCACCTTCTGTAAAAAGCCCCGGTCTGTTGCCAAAGAGATGTTCGGCAGCAGACCGGTTTTTTTATGGTTTCACGCCAAGCGCGGCGGACTTTGTTTCCCATTTGTTCCTGATACTGTATTGATCCACCGGAAAATATGACAGTGAAGAAGATAATTCCACTGGAATGCAGTACCGTGATTTCAGCTCTGCCACGGGAAGATATATCCAATTCAACTCCTGTGTCGTAAAAGTACAAAGAAAAACGATGTTTTTTTGAGAAAAACCATTTTTGTTATTGTAATTTTTGATTTGCGTGGTTATATTATAATAAGGATTTAGTTAAGCGATTTCAAAATTCCTCAAAAAAGTTGTTTCGGGTGGGAGAATGTCGTTGACGACAGATATTACGTTTTTGAAGAAAATTATTGACGGTGATGAGATATCATGGGATAATTTTCACCGGATATATTCACCATTGATCCGCAGTTGCGGTTCTCATTGGGGATTGAATGAGCTTGAGTGCGATGAATTGGTACAAGAGGTGATGATCTGTTTTTTCAACAACTCTCACGCCTTTATTTATGATCGTACCAAGGGCAGTTTCCGCTCTTATTTGCGTACTGTTGCCCGGAACAGTGTTTTTTCCATCCTGAAAAAACGTTCAGATTGGGATGAAGAACGCGATTCACAGGAAAAGTTTCTGGACTATGCCTTCGATGAAAAATGGGATTCCGAATGGCACAACTATCTTTTTACAGAATCACTGAAAATTTTGAAAGACGAGATGGAAGATATAAGTTACCGTTCGTTCTGCATGTATGTGCTTGAAGAAAAGTCTCCTGCGCAAGTAGCTTCCGCTCTCGGTATTTCGGTAAATGCGGTCTATGTCAATAAATGCCGGGCATTGGAGCATCTGCGCCGTTCTGTGCGCATGTTGGAAAAGTTGTGATGTTGGTTTGGAATAGTGAAAATGAGACATTTTGAAGAGTTTGAATTGGAACATCTTTTGAATTCCACCGGCGGATTTTTCTTCCGCTGGCGCTGCCGGAAACATGTGAAAAATTGTCCGGTATGCAGCAAGCGGATGGAAAATGTTTTGGCTGACCGGAACTTCGTCAGCCGCCTGAAACAGGCTTTGAGCAAATTTAATGCCGATGGATTGAGTGATGGAAAATTCAGCTGAATCAATACCGGAAGTATCCATCGGGCAGAGCGACAGCTTCAGACAGTTGATTTCAGACGGGGCGATTTTTGATAAGTACAGGATCATCCGTCTGTTGGGAAAAGGCGGGATGGCAGAGGTCTATCTGGCTGAACATCTGCTGTTGAACCAATATTATGCGCTGAAGGTACTGAATGTTTTACCCGATGCCGATGAATCATTCTTTGCCAAAAGATTTTTCCGGGAGGCAAAGTGCTTTCACCAGTTGAATCATCCGAATATTGTGCGGGTATTTGACTTCGGCTGTGACCGGGCAAGCGGCAGAGTATTCATGGCAATGGAGTATATTGACGGGAGGGTGCTTGCTTCTCCGGCAGAGCATACTTACAGCGAAGATGAACTTCTGCAGATAGCTGTGGATATTGCCAAAGCATTGCAGCATCTGGATGAAAACGGCATCGTTCACCGGGATGTGAAACCGGCTAATATCATGGTGACAAAAGACGGGGTCCATAAACTCATGGATCTGGGGATCGCCAAAATGGCGTTCCCGGGCGGAGAAGATTATACGCTGACCTTTGATCACAAAGTTTTCGGCACTCCGGCTTATGCCAGTCCCGAGCAGTGTCAAGCTCCTCACAAGGCTGACCGGCGGGCGGATATTTATTCTCTGGGAGTTACCTTGTATCACCTTGCCTGCGGAAAACTGCCTTTCAGCGGCAAAACACCGGTGGAGACGATAGTCAATGTCATTTCCCAGACTCCTGCGCCTCTTAAAAAGATGCAGCACCGCCTTTCGGAACCGGTGGTGGAACTCATTGAGTGTATGATGGATAAATCTCCTGACAACCGTCCGCAGAGCGCGGCGGTACTGCTGGGTATGATCAACTCCATTATCCGGCACAAGGGAGCAGTTTCCTCATGGCGGCATCGCATTTTTACTCCGGCTTTGGCAGTGATCACGATTTCGGGGGTGGTGCTTATCGGCTTGGCGCTCTGGTTTTTATCTGCGGTAAACAGCGGAAATGAAAAGGAAACGAAGAAGGTTTTTCCGGAAAAAGCGATTCCTGCAAAGAGCGTTGTACCGGTGAAAAAAACTCCTTCTGCCGTGGTGAAAAAAGTTGAAAAGCCGACTGTAAAACCGGAGAAAAAACCGGATACAAAAGCCCCTGTCCCGAAAAAGCAGGAGACTGTTCCGGTAACCAAAGAGCGTATAAGTGCTATGGCTGGTCACATGCTGGCTCATCACGGGAACATAAAAAAGTGGGAAAAAGCTCCGGTTCCCGGATGGTTCAACCACTTCGGTTACGGCTATCAGGCAGCGCGCAGTGAAAATAAGCCGATGTTGGTCATCACCTGGCGGAAAAAGGCGCTCCATCAGCTGCTCCGCAACCGGGAATTTAACAACTGGCTGTCGGAAAAGTTCATCATCGTTTTCTTTGATGCAAGTTATGAAAAGATACCGGTTGAACAGCGAAAGCACATCTACACCATCCGGCGGATGTTCGGCGTTGAAAAATATTGGCCCTCAACGGTGGTAATTGACCGGGACGGATACTTCCGGGCGGTAGGGCGCGGCTTTGTGCATCACCGTCTGCCCCATTTCCGCGATCATCTGGAAAAGTGCCTCAAAGCTCTGCCGGTTGATAACTCAACTGCTGCCGCACTTCCTGCCACGGAAGAAAAAAAGTAAAATTTTTTTATTTTTCCTCTTGACAATTAATCGTTTTAAGCATTATAGTATATTGTAATGATGATTAAAACGTTTTAATCACAATTGAATGGTGATAGGTCAGGAGTTATTATGAGCGTTACTTTGAAAGATGTTGCCCGTCAGGCGGGAGTTCATCCGACGGTGGTTTCAGCTGTTTTGAACAACCGGAAATATATACGGGTGTCGGAGGAACGGCGGGAGTATATCCGCAAAGTTGCGCGGGAAATGGGGTATCTGCCCAATATTCAGGCGGTAAGTTTGCGGAAAAAGCAAAAGCCGACAGTGGGAGTTTTTCTGCCGTCGTGGCGCGACGAACTGCTATTGGAATTGATCCACGGTCTTTCTGAAGAGGCGGAAAAGTATGATATTCCGCTGAGTTTTCACTTTGGCATGACCGCTGAGTCTTATGGTGCTTTTATCAACTCCATGACCTCATTTCAGCACACCGGCATTATCAGTTATGTTCCCTATTGGGATAAGGGGTTTGAAAAGACGCTCCGTAAACTTGATGAATACTTGAATAATGGCGGAAAAGTTATCTCTCTGAATAACTTGAATTGGCCGATGAAAAGAAGTGTCACTCTGGATATGGATGATGAGTGCGGCGGTTGGCTGGCAGGAAAATATCTTGCTGAAAAGAAATTATCCTCTTATGCGGTATTGAGTTTGATATCAACCGATTGTGTTTATTCTTTGCGGGAAAAGAAATTCGCAGAAAGCTGTGAAAACTTTGATCCCGGAAAGAGAATCCGGACTTATCGTGTGAGAGGAAGTACTTTTCCTGAAAGTATGATAGACAGGATGCTTGATGAATCAGAGTTTCCGTTAGGAATGATGTGTGTACATTCCAGGTTTGCTCCGGCCATTCTTCTGGAATGTCAGAAACGCAATCTGGTTTACGGTAAAGATTTTTATCTGGTTTGTTATGATGAGTGTCTGGATTCCGGAAATTATTTTCAGCTGCCCGGGATCATTCAGCCTTTTCATCAGCTTGGCGTGCTGGCGATCAAAAAATTACGCGGTCTTTTGGCTGGTGATAATGTGGTGTCAGAGAAATTGAAACCGGTTTTGAAGTATCCGGATAAATTTGAAAGATGATGTTTTAATTCTTCCGGCAAAGATGCGCTGAAGTTCAAACTGTGGAGGTTTTGGGGTGTCAGCGGGGTTTTTCCGGAAAACAACAAAAAGGAGTTTTGTAAATGAGTGAGAGAAAAAGTTTCTGCCGCGGCAGAGTGAAACATACCTGTTTCACTCTAATAGAACTGCTCGTAGTAATTGCCATCATCGCCATTCTGGCGGCGATATTGCTTCCGGCTCTTAATTCGGCAAGGGAGCGGGGAATGAGTGCTTCATGTATCAACAATCTCAAGCAGTTGGGATTGGGATTCAACTCCTATCTCAATGATTGGGATGGATGGTGTCCCGGGCCGACCAATGCGGTCGGTTATTGGCATATCCCGTTTAAGAAAGCCTCTTACATCTCTGAAGAGGTCACCCGTTGTGATGCTCACGGTTACTGGAAGTGGGATACGAATAATATCAATTACGGTATGCCGGGACGGGTATTCGGGCTTGACGGCAGTTCCAGAACTCCGCTTATCAAGTCCACGGATAAGATTTTCAGCAACCGATTCAGCCGTTTTGCCACCTTTTTGGATACTACTTCCCAGCAGTATAATATCGAAACTTACGGAGTGGCAACTGAGATGTCGATACATGTGAATGAGTGGAAATTGTATGCGCCGAAAGATAAGCCGAATAAATGGAGTTATCTTGCCCATTTCCGTCACGGCGGCGGCCGCTATATCAATGCCACTTTCATGGATGGCCATGCCGGAGCTTTGTCTGAAACGCAGTTTGCCCTGCGTTGTGATTGGAATCCGTACTTTGATTATGAAGGAAATTGGACGGAGTGTAACTCAGCTTGCGGCCGTCCGGCGCTCTGATACCACAACGGAGCTGTTCAAATGAAGTCACTTTTGAGTATTGTTGCTTTTTCTGCCGGATTGCTGTTGGCTGCGGCTGATGTAAAACATATCGATCTGGCGGGAGGAATCAAAAAGTTCATCCCTTACGGCGGGGGAGAAGTCCGGCTTGACGGGAAAAATTTGCAGGTGAAGCATGGTTTTTCCCGCACCCTGACTTTTCCTTCCACCGGTCAGTACCGGGTAACTGCGGAGGTTATCAGCGCAGTTCCGCTGCAATTTGCCCTCTTTTCCAAATCCGGCAATGGTTACGGTAAAGAGATCCGGGTCAAAGCTGAGGGCAAATACAAGGTGGATATTCAGTTTTTCGCTTACGCTTACGGTGCAACAGTGTGTTTATTCTCTCCGGCCGGGAAAAATGCTGAATTTACCGTTACTGATCTGCAGGTGGAAAAGATCGGTTTTCCGGAACCAAAAGATATTACGGTAACTCCGAAGGTCTTTGCCGCTGCGGATTATCCGGGGATCAACGGCAGAACTGTGCCGGGAAAAGATGGAGAATCTTTCCGCCGCGGTCAGCGCTGGTATCTGCCGGTATCGGGAATACCGGTTCCCTTTACTTCCAAAGCATTGACCGTATGGGTAAAAGTCCGCAAAGCTCCCTGCGGCAAACTCAAACTGACTTGGAGAAATCTTTCTCAAACCCTGGCATCTGTCCCAATTCCGGAAGGGGATTTCAACTGGGTGAAAATGCGGATGCAAAATCCTCTTGCCGCTCAGCCGTATATTATCCTCGGCTTGGATGGTTCAGCCAATATCGATGGTGATATTGCTCAGGTGATTTTGACCACTGATGAAAAGTTTCTCCCAGCGGGGAAGATCAAAGTTTCTTCTCCCCTCAGTCTGGTTGCGGCGTTCCCCGCTTTTGACGCAATCGTGCCGGATGGGGATTTGAATGAAAAAAGCTGGAATAATGCTTTCGGGGTCAGTATGTTCCGCTTGCCTGACGGCAGAGCGGCAAAAGAACAGACGATGGTAAAGTTTCTCTACGATGAAAAAAATCTTTACCTCGGAGCGACTGCCTTTGAGTCGGCGCTGAATAAATGGGAACAGCGTCTGCATGAGTTCCGCAACCGTTTGAAAAAGCCGGATGTGGCAAATTGTTACAATGATGATCTGGTGGTTTTGATGATCAAACGGGAAAAGGAGAATAAAGTTTATGAGTTCTGTATCAACGCTTCCGGAGTGGTGACGGATTCTGTCTGTACGCCGCCGGATCTCTGGGGAACCCGTACCAAATTTGATTCCGGAGCGGTGGCTGGCGGGAAAATAGACCATGGCAAATTTTTCGTTGAAGCGGCGATACCTTTTGCCGCTGTCGGCGGGACACCGCAACCCGGGGAACGCTTCAAGGTGATGATCGTCCGTTATGAGCAGAGCCGTTCCGAAAAAAGCACCTTCTCCGCTTTCGGCTTTCACAATTTGACCAAATTCGGGGAGTTGTCTTTTTCATCAGTTCCCGTATCCGGAGAAATGACTGGAAGTTTGCAGTTTAATTCCGGGAATAACCAACTGGGCGTGAAATCTTCTGCACCGTTACTGGTTCGCTCGGTGGTAACTGCCAACGGCAAAAACTCTTCTTTCCTTGACCGGGAGGGAAAATTTCAAATCAAAGCCCAGGGGGAATTCAGTTACTTTGCCTCCATCCGGGACGGGTACACTCTGGAAGAGGTGGTGCGTACTCCGCTTTATTCCGGCAGTGCCAATGTCAGAACGATGCAGATCAAATCAGCCGCCGGGAAAAAAGTTCTGGTCAATGATCAGCTGCAGAAAGATCAATATATGCTGCTTCCCGGCAGTAATCAGATCGTTACCGATGATCCGGATGCGGCTTTCAAAATCGGCAGTTTTGAGTTCAAAACCAATGGATCGTGGAAGAAGCTCAGCAGCGGTATGCTGACCAAAAATCTTCTGTGTGACACCTCTCAGCTCTGGCCCGATTGGACAGCCGGAGCAGGCTTATTCATGGCGGCTGGAAGAGTTCAGCAGATACTTTTTTATCCCTTTGTTCCCAAGGGGGTTAAAGATGCAGATTATTCGATTTCCTTTGATCTGCCGGAAGGTTTTGTTTTTGAAGGTGCCTGCGGTTATTACAAACTTCATCCGCTGACCGTCGGCAAGGCGGAAAAGGTGGTCATTGAGGGGAATAACTACAACCGTTACCGGATCGATTTCCGGAAAAAGATCTCCCATGTTTCCAAACCGGCGAGCCACTTTTATGTGGCGGCATTTATCCGTCCTCCGGAAAGTGCCGCGGGTAAGAACTTCAAAATGTACTTCCATTGTGCCAGCAGCAGCGGGAACTTTGTCGAATTGCCCAACGTGGTGAATGTGTCGGTACTCAAGAGCGTTCCCGGTAAAAAGATGGCAAAACAGCACATGCAGATGTGGACAGCGTGGCTTGAGGCTATGGATGATGATAATTTGCGGGAGTTGATAGCAAAAGAGTTTGCCTTTGCCGGAGTTACCGAGATGATGGCGAAAAACAGCGCCGGAGTGAAACAATTCCAGCTGTTCACCTTCGCCGATTGGAATTTCAATTTGAAAGAATTTGTGAAAAAATATCCCGAAACCAGACTGGTTCCCTTCAGCGGCAAAGATTATGCTGATGGCACCGTTATGTGTCCCCGGCAGATCGCCGGTAACGTGGAGTTTGCCAAATGGTTCGATCAGGAGTTCCCCAAGTGGCATAAGCGGCGCGGGTCACCGGATATTATCAATCTGGATTATGAGGAAGGGATTTTCGGCTCTTATGCGGCGTGTGTCTGTAAGGATTGTCTGAAAAGTTTCGCATCATCGGCAGGATTGAAAGATATTCCCCTCCCGGCGGAGATCCGGGCAAAATACAGCCGGGAATGGCGTGAATTTATGACTTCGCAGGTGGCGGGCATAGTGCATTTTATTTATAAAGCAGTCAAACGTCATCTGCCCCATGTACCTTTTAATGTTTACAGCGGTTATCAGAGTGAAGAGACCAAGATCAATTATTCGATTGACTGGAATAAGATTTACGATGCGCTGGATTATGCCGGTGCCGGTTACGGCAGACCGCTGAAGGCAATGGAAGATACCTTGAAAGCTCTGCGGGGCAAGCCGGTGATTTTCGGTTTGATCCTTAATCCGTGGCGTCCGGGGTCAAGGGATGTGCCGGATATTGTTACCGAAGCACGATTGATGCAGACCATGCTGGATGCTGACGGCGGAGCGCTCCTTTTCCTGCACGGCACGATGGATGGCAGATCCATGAATGCCATCGGGGCAATAACTGCATTTGTGGCGGAAAATGAAGAGTTTTTCAATCCCGGTTGGAAATCTTTGAATAATGCTGTAAAGATAAAGGGTTGTCCGGCAGAAGTCCGGGTAAACGGCAAAGGCGGGATCATGGTCATTGCTTACAACCTCAGCAAAAGTGATGTGGAGTGTGTGATCGAGTTCACGCAGGCTGTTGATTTCGGTACTGGCAGTTCCACGCTGAAAATCAAAGTGCCGGCGCTTAAATTTGCCGCACGCCGCGGTAAAATCAAATAAGCGGGTTGAATACGGTGTGAGAGGGGGCGTGGTTTTAGAGATTTTTCAAATCCGGTTGAAAAAATACGGAAGTTATGGTATGTTATGCTGAAAGGCAGTGTTTAAGTCATGGAAAATGGAGAAAATGTAAAATGTTGATAACAGGAACTTTCCTGGATGAGATCAGTCATGATATTCCTCATCAGAACTGGGGAGAAAAAGAGTGGGATCGGGATTTCGCGGCAATGAAAAGTGTCGGGATTGATACGGTGATCCTTATAAGGTGCGGTCATAAAAGATTTATCACCTATCCATCCAAGTATCTGATGGAAAATGAATTGTGCTACAATCCGCCGCTGGATCTGGTGGAGTTGTTTCTGACTCTGGCAGATAAATATGAGATGACATTTTACTTCGGATTGTACGATTCCGGTAAATACTGGCATCGTAAAGAGTGCGAAAAAGAGTTGACGATTTCCAAATTTGTCGCTGAAGAGGTGTGGCAGAAGTACGGACTCCACAAGAGTTTCAAAGGCTGGTATCTCAACTGCGAAATCTCCCGCAACAGCATGGGAATGACTGCGCTTTACCGTGATCTTGGCAACTTTGTCAAAGATATGTCAGGAAATTTGCCGGTGATGATCTCTCCCTACGTTTGCGGAGTGAAAGTTATGCCGGAAAGTCCGGTGACGATCATCGAGCATGAACATGATTGGGATATTATTCTTTCCGAGATCAAAGGGGCGGTGGATATCGTGGCATTTCAGGATGGTCAGTGCGACTACGAGGAGCTGCCGGACTATCTGGCGCTCAACCGCGATCTTGCCCGCCGGTATGGTATGGCAAGCTGGACAAACTGCGAAACCTTTGACCGAAGTCGGAGGCCAAGCGG
>JAZUPS010000328.1:0-8338 GCA_045605305.1 Victivallaceae bacterium | reverse complement strand
ATTTCACGGAAGCAAATACGGCAAAGCTGAAATTTACCGATGTAAGCACGCGGACGACCGCAGGCTTTGCAACGGGTGTAGTTCCGGACCGCGAATTTATTGGGGCGGTTCGCCTTGACAATCAAACTGAGTTTAGCCATTTTGTTCTACCCCTTCTATTATTCCGCAAACGGAACTTCCATCATTTTCAGAAGCTCGCGGGCACCTTCGTCGTTTCCGGCGGTGGTGACGATCGCGATGTTGACACCGAGAGGATACTTCAATTTGTCTGCATCGACTTCGGTGAAAACGGAGACATCCTGAATACCCATGTTGTAATTGCCAACACCGTCAAAACCGGTCTTGGGAATACCACGGAAGTCACGGACACGCGGCAAAGCGTTGTGAACGAAACGATCCAGGAACTCATACATGCGGTTGCCGCGCAGAGTGACCATCACACCGACCGGCATACCGACACGCAGTTTGAAGTTGGAGACGTTCTTGCGCGCTTTGCACACGATCGGTTTCTGACCGGTCATAGCGGCAATGTGCTTCTGCGCTTCGGCAAAAGCGTCACGCTCTTTATCAGATCCGATACCCGTGGAGATGACGATCTTCTCGATTTTCGGAATCTGCATCACATTTTTGATGCCGAGTTTTTCGGCAAGCGCGGAACGGACTTCCTCGCTGTATTTTTTCTTCATATCGGGCATGATAAACTACTCCGTCTTGGCTTTAGCCGCCGCTTTCGCGGCACGGCGGGCGTTTTTGGCCTCAAGTTTCGCCTGTTTGCATTCCTCGGTCAGAGTGACGTTGGAAACGGCAACTGAAACCGCACGCTCAACCAAACCGCCATTCGGGTTGGCTTTGCTCTTTTTCACGGTACGCTTGCCGAGCTTGTTCTCACCTTTGGTCAGTTCAAGCACGACACGCTCTTTGGCGGGCAGAATGGCAGTGATCGTGGCTTCGGCACCTTTGAAGTTACCGGCATTGACCACCACTTTATCGCCTTTTTTGACATGGAACGTATTCATTACAGCACCTCCGGCGCCAGCGAGATGATCTTCATGAAGTTCTTCTCGCGCAGCTCACGCGCAACGGGTCCGAAAATACGGGTCCCGATGGGGTTGTTGTCCTTGTCGATAACCACGGCGGCATTCTCATCAAAGCTCAGATAAGAACCATCGGGACGACGGATTTTTGCTTTGGTGCGGACGATCACCGCACGAACCCGCTGACGACGTTTGACCGTACCGTCAGGCAGCGCGGTCTCAACCGCAGCACTGATCACGTCACCAACGTGAGCGATCTTTTTCGCCTGACCGAGAACGTTGATCGTCAGCAGCGACTTGGCGCCGGAATTGTCGGCGACTTCAAGAATGGTTTGCGTCTGAATCATTATTCGTTACTCCTGTACGGCACGGCTGATGATCTCAATCAACCGCCAGCATTTGTTACGGCTCAGAGGACGGGTCTCGCCAATGCGGACGGTATCGCCTTTCTTCGCCTCGTTTTTCTCATCATGAACAGCAAAATTTTTGCTGACTTTGACGACTTTGCGGTACAACGGATGAGTGGTACGGCGCTCGACCTTCACGACGATGGTCTTATCCTGCACGTCGCTGACGACGACGCCGACACGCTCTTTGCGGTTGCCGCGGACAGTATTCTCACTCATTACTTCACCTCGGCGTTAACTTTCCGCGCAGCAAGTTCGGTCAGGCAGCGAGCAATGTCGCGGCGAACCTCACGGACGCGGGCGGTTTTCTCCAGCTGACCGGTACGGGACTGGATCTTCAAATTCAACTTTTCCCGCTTGAAATCGACAACTTTCGCAGTCAATTCGGCGTCGGTCATTTCACGAATTTCTTTGTTCTTCATTTTATGGCCTCACTCAAGCTTCGCGTGACAAAAATTTGCAACGCACGCACAGCTTGTTGGCGGCGCGGCTCATGGCTTCCTTGGCCACTGCTTCGCTGCAACCGGAAATTTCAAACAGTACGCGTCCGGGAAGAACCGGGGCGACCCAGCCTTCAACCGCACCTTTTCCTTTACCCATACGAACTTCCAACGGCTTCTTAGTGAAGGACCGATAGGGGAACATACGGATCCACACACGGCCGCGACGTTTCAAGTGACGGTTGATCGCCACACGGGCAGCCTCGATCTGATTGTTGGTGATGTACCCGCGGGTCAGGGTCTGCAACGCAAAATCGCCAAAATCCACCTTGTTATTGGTAGTGGCGAGTCCGGCGTTACTTCCGCGCTGAACCTTTCTGTACTTTACCCTTTTTGGCATTAACGGCATAATCTTCTTCCTCCGCAGAGTCCTTATGACAAATCCAAACCTTGACGCCGATCTTGCCGGCAGTCGTGTTCGCCTCAATAAAACCGTAGTCAATGTTCGCTTTCAGCGTATGAAGCGGCACACGACCCTCTTTGTACTGCTCTTCGCGAGCCAATTCGGCACCGCCAAGACGTCCGGCACAGTTGATCTTGATACCATCGGCGCCCATATCCATTGCGGACTGGATCGCACGCTTCATCGCACGGCGGAAACCGATACGGCGTTCCAGCTGCTGAGCAACACTCTCAGCCACCAGCTGCGCACAGGTTTCAGCGCGACGCATTTCCGCGACTTCAACGAAAACTTCTTTATCGGCAGCCAATTTAGCCACCTCCGCACGCAAAGCATCCAGTTTCGCACCTTTCTGGCCGATCAGGACGCCCGGACGGGCGGATACGACAGTGACACGCACGCGATTGGCAAAACGCTCGATCTGAACACGGGCGATAGCCGCAGCTGCGTATTTTCCCTTGATAAACTTGCGGATCTCCTGGTCCTCATGGAGCCAGTCACCGAACTGGGTTTTGCCAGCGGTCTTCTTATCAGCGAACCAACGGGATTCCCAGTTTTTGGTCAAGGCGGTTCTCAAACCGATCGGATTAACTTTCTGTCCCACGATTTGTTCCTCTTTTCCTTAGTTATCCGTCAAAATGACTTCAAAGTGACTGGTACGTTTACGGATGCGACCAGCCGAACCGCGCGCTTTTGCGCGGAACCGGCGGATGATCGGTCCCGGACTGACCAAGGCTGCTTTTACGGTAAGCACCTTGCGGTTGACGTCCATGTTGTTCTCGGCGTTGGCAACGGCGGAGCGCAGGGTTTTACCGATCAGAGCAGCCGCTTTACGGGGGCTGAGATCGACAATCGCCAGCGCTTCAACCACGCTCTTACCCTGGATCAAACGCGACATGTGGCGCGCTTTCTCCGGAGAGATACGGACGTTTTTAGTTAAAGCTCTTACTTCCATAATCTGCTTTCTTTCGTTTTTTTCTCCAAACCGTTCACTTACCGGCGGGAGCGTTTCCGCCGTCATGACGGCCCGACACTTTACCTCGGTCAGATTGATCACAGCAGCATTCTTCCCAAAAAGCGCTGTCTCCGGCGAAACAGTTTTTCGCACGTTCCTTATATATAGAACACCGTTTCACCTGCCGCATCTGACTTCGGCACTGTGCTCAAGTATCGCTTTTTCACGATACGCTGTCGCCGGGTTCCATCTACAGCATCTTTGATGAAACCTCGGGTGCAGGGCACCGTGTTTTTCTCACCTGAGCGCTCCAATCGGGGCATAATTATCCCTTCCCCAAGATTGAAGATTTTATAAAATACCACCAAAATCGCCATTTATCAAGTTTTTTTCTTGAAAAATCGCGTTTTTTTGGCTTTTTTTCGAGAAAAACGGCGTTTTTCGCCATTTTACCCCGTTTTTTGCCAGCAAAATGGCTTCTTTTCTGATTCTTTTCAAAATTTTGCCGCTTTTTCCGGATGATCCGGCGCTTATTCACCGTGCCCGGAGCTTTTACCCGTAAGCTGGCTTGCTGCATTGACCGGAAAAACTTGATTTCCTGATAAAAAGAAGGTATATTATCTGATCTGTATCAAAAAAAGTGGGAGGTGTTCCGGATGAAAAAAATGTTTATGATGATGCTGGCGCTTTTTTGCGCCGGATGTATATGTAAAGAAACCCCAAATTTGCGCATTGCCGTCACCAGTGATGCCCAAGCGGCTGTTTCAGAAAATCACTGGGGCATGGTCAATACCGAAAAAGCATTCCGTTTTCTCTCTGATTTCAAGCCGGATGTACTGGTTATGGCAGGCGACCTTGCCGACCGCTTCTATCCGGAAGTCTACGACCTTTATATGAAAAGTTATCACCGCAACTTCAAAAGCAAACTCCCGGTACAGGTCGCCTGCGCCGGAAACCACGACTTCTGGAGCGGCAAAGAAGATGATTTTGAAGCCATCTGGCAGGAGTTCACCACCCGTTTGAAGATCAGCCGGGAAAATCCCTGCCGCCAACTCATCGGCGGATATGACTTCATCACCCTCTCGCAGAAACATGGCGGCGAGTGTCCCCCGGAACTGCTGGCAAAACTGAAAATCAAGCTGGATGAGGCGGTTGCCAGAGATAACCGGAAACCGGTCTTCCTCGTCACCCATTACCCGCCTTTTAATACGATGTACCGCAGCGGAGAAAATTGCGGTCAGAAAAATATCCGGGAATTGCTGAACAACTACCCTCAAGTGATCTCCCTTTCCGGTCACACTCATGTGCCGCTCAACTGGGAAAAAGGCTTCTGGCAGGGTGAATTTACCGCGTTGACCACCTCGACATTGAGTTACGGTTCTATCGGCGGAGGCAAATTTTTCAACGTTGCCGGCGGTTCCATCCTCCCCTTCGGCAGAGAGGTACAGCAGGCGCTGGTCATTGATGTTTTTGATGACAAAGTAAAAATCCACCGTTACAACGTTCACGACCGCAAAGAGATCAAGCCGGATTCTCTCTGGGTGGTGGATGTGCCTTACAACCGGGAGGCGGCAGAAAAAGCGGCAAAGAAGCGTTATGCCAATGCCGCAGCACCGGAATTTCCTGAAGATGCAAACCTGGTCATCCGCAACGACTTCGGATTTGTCTACCTGCTCTTTCCTGCCGCGAAACACCCGGAAATGGTTCTGGGATATACGGTAAAGATCCGGGAACAGCTTCCCGACGGCTCATGGAAAAAAGTTGCCGAAGCCGAATATGCCGGAGACTTTTACCGCTACGAAGCCCATCGTACATCGGAAGTATCGGTCAAACTGCCGGAAAATATTTTCATGCCGGGCAAAAAGCTGAAATTTGAAGTTTTCCCGGTGGAAGATTTCGGCAAAGCTGGAAAGCCGCTGACTTTGGAATTCACCAGTCCGTGGCGCATAACCCGCTCCGCAAAACAGGCTTATCCAGTGGAATAAACCTCTACTGAGTGATGTTCCGATCCTTGAAACACAAAAGCAGGGCAAGAATCGTTCCCGGCAGCCAGCCGAAAAAAGTGAACAACAGCACCAGCAGCATCGCACCGCACCCCTTGTCAAAAACCGCAAGGGGCGGAAAAATCACACAGAGAATCAGGCGAAAAACAAATTCCATTTTTATGATCCTTTTATACGTTGAAAAAGAAGGACTCCTCCGATAACCAATCCGGGGAGAAAGATCAGAATCCCTCCCGGGATCAGTGTCAAAAGATACGCACTTATTCCAAAACCGGCACACTCCGCCGGAAATTTTTTCATCAGCGCCACCGTTTTCCGGAAAGTAAAACTCCGGTTGAATCCGGCAACTGCCCCGTAAGCAGAGGCAAAACGCACCCCCATTACCCACACCATAAAAATATGTCCCACTACCGGGATCAAGGCGGCAACAAGGGATGCAATTATCATGATGATCAGCGTATTTACACTGTAAATCATTGACTCCCACATAAAAAGCAAATTAAAGCAAACTCCCTTTGCCGGGGCTTGGAAACCATTATATTTTGCCTCGTATTTCTCCACCATGGCATCAAAAAATAATCCGCCGAATATCTCATACAGCGTGGTTATCGAATAAACTGCCAGCACCAGCAGCAATCCAGCCATTACCAGCCAGCCGACACCGCAAAACATCTGAATCAGCCATTGGAGAAAACCGGGCAAAGCGGCAAGTTTATCCGCCATGACATTCATTGCCCAGTCAGTGAAAACAACTGCGGCACAGGCGATCAAAGCATAGCAGAGCAGCACGATCAACATGGGGAATGCAGCGTATTTCCAGAGAGTCCGGTCACGGAAAAAAATCTTTATCCCCTGAACCGCGCACTCAAATCCGGCAAAGAAATCTTTACAGAATCCCTCCAAATTTCGTCTCTCCTTTCACTGTAATACCAACAACGTCAAAATATAGCATTGTGTCAATAGAAATTCAAGCTGACGGAGACAATTTCAAAAGTAATTCATCCCCCGGAATAAAATGCGGTTGCTTTTTATCATCACACACAGTATATTATGCAAATCATTAACCAATACCGGAAAGAAAAAGAAAATGCTCTCTTCATTGTTGGAAACAATAAGCAATATCCCGTTTTTCGGGACACAAACCTTCGGGATAGCGGCGATGATCATCGTCGGCAGCAGTTGGTGTCTGGTCGGATTGATCATGGGCGCGGCGCCCAAACGGGGCATTGATCCCGGATTGATACAGCTTCTCGGTTTTGTATGTACATGCCTATTCAGCATACCGGCAATGATCATTACCGGAGGAGTGCCGGATTGTTCATGGAAAATAATTGCCCTGACATGGGGCGCGCTGGCACTTGGCGGACTGCTCAACTTCTTTATGCTGCAGCTGATGTCCTACGCGATGCAGCGCGGGCCCAACGGGGTGATCTGGGCAGTGATCCAGTCGGCTCTGGTCTTTCCTTTTATCGGAGGCATCCTCTTTTTCGGAGTAAAACTGAACTGGACAAGAGGCGGCGGGATCATCTGTCTGCTGACGGCACTTGTTTTCTTTGCCATGACCAAAAACAACAGCAATTACCGCGGCGGCTGGCGGCTCCCTGCCCTGCTCGCCCTTTTGCTCACCGCCATCCAGCAGAACCTAACCAGCATGCCCTCTTATTTTCAGGAAGCCCGTGCCGTCGGCAGTATTGCCCGCACACTGGCGACGGCAAGCGGCGGACTTCTGGGGGCAGTGATCTATAATTTTTTCCGGATGAATAGGACACACTGGCAAACTCTTTGCAGCAATATCAAAAATCCCCTGACCTGGTATTACACGCTGGCGCTGCAGCTTTTCAACCTGATATTTGCCTACATTCTCTTTTACCCCGGAATGAATGCAATGGCTGATGCCGGCTTGGGGGGGATGTGCTATCCGATGATGGTCGGTTCGTGCATCGTCTCATTCTCGATCACCGCGGTTCTGCTGCTGAAAGAAAAATTCTCTCTGCTTCAACTGAGCGGATTGGTAATCTGCATCAGCGGACTGGTGCTGATCTGCTGTCCGTAACAGCGGTATCACTCCTGAACAGATCAAGGCACACTTCGGCGTGGCGGTACTGGAAACTCTCACCCGCACCCAGTGCAGCCGTGCCATTGATGAGTTCAGCGGAAAGGTAGTGGCGTACTGGAAACGGTCTGCGAGGATTTGAAGATCATCTGAGATCGCCGATTCCAGTATTGATGGTTATCCGTTTAGAACCAGTCACCGGCAGAAAAGTGTTGACAAATCGGAGCGTTATCGAGCCATTTTTTCAATTCCCTTGTGTGAAAATCATTCAAGAAACTGGACTTAAAATGGAATTATGGCGGCATTATCACTTTTTTGACAACTTCTTTGCAAGGAGAAAAAAATACCAGCTGCAACTTATTGAGTCAACTGGTGTTATAATCTTTGATAAGACGGTACTTTTTTGGCGGGATTCGACACGAGCGAAGCGAAGTGAGCCGGAACGAAGCGACGGCAACCCGCCACAAAAAGCCCTCGGGGAGCCGGAACGAAGCGACGGAAACCGATGGGTTAAGCCATCGGGTGCGAAGCAGCCGGATGTGCAAAAAATAAAAAAAACGGCGTACAAGTTTACTTGCAAAAGCCGTTTTTGAATTTTTTACAGGGATTTTTGAAAAATGGTACACCCGGCGGGATTCGACACGAGCGAAGCGAAGTGAGCCGGAGCAACGCGACGGCAACCCGCATAAAAAATCCCGCGGGGAGCCGGAACGAAGCGACGGCAACCGATGGGTTAAGCCATCGGGTGCGAAGCAGCCGGATGTGCAAAAAATAAAAAAAAACGGCGTGCAAGTTTACTTGCAAAAGCCGTTTTTGAATTTTTTACAGGGATTTTTGAAAGATGGTACACCCGGCGGGATTCGAACCCACGACCTTCTACTCCGGAGGCAGACGCTCTATCCAGCTGAGCTACGGATGCCCATGTTATTGTTACATAATATAGCCCCGATTCCCGGACAAGGCAAGTATTCCGTCAAAAAAAAAGT
>JAZUPS010000327.1:0-11522 GCA_045605305.1 Victivallaceae bacterium | reverse complement strand
GGCCAAGCGGTCTTAGGAAGACAAGAGAAGAACACAACTCCTTGGCTCACAGAACGACATGGCTACGATCCGACTTGGCTATCCGTGCCAGTCTGCCGTATGCCGCCGGGCGCAGAGGGTCAAGTTCCAATGCCCGGAGGAACTGTTTTTCCGCCCGGTCAAGTTCGCCTGTCCGCAAATACCAATCGCCGCAGTACATGGGAATGACTGCTTGTGCCGGACGGTACTTTTCCGCCTCTTTTGCCAGCGTTTCCACTGGAATGTAAGCCAGTCGGCTTGCCACTTCCCGGGTCGCCGGATTGATTTTGTCCTGCAAACGCGACAGTGCCTTATCCCCCGCCAGATACCAGTAACTTGCCCAGCAGCTCCCGGTGATCATGATCACTGCCGCCGGATAAATCATCCATGCGGCACGCGGAACTTTTTCTGACTCCGGCAGCTGGGCAATGGCGCAGGCGTAAAGAACTCCCATTGCCGCTATCAGCGCCGGAACCTGCCAATCGCAATCGATCAGTGAGTGAAAAGTAAAGATCACGCCGCACCAGAAAACCATTCCGGCAAAGTTCTTTTCAAAACGCTGTTTCCAGAGTATCACAAGGGGACAAAGCAGTACCCAGAGCATAATGATCCCGGCGGGAATACCGCATTGAGAGGCAAATTTGGCGACCACGTTGTGCGGATCCCGGGCAGTTTCCCCCACCTCTGAGGCTTTGATTTGCATGTGGGTTCGGAAAAATCCTCCCCATCCGCCGCCGGTAACGGGAGTTGCGGCGCACATTATCGCGGAGGTACGCAGATAATCCACCCGTTCACCCATGGATGCCACCCCGCGTCCGGCGGCGATACCGGCAGCTGTTCCGGCGGCAAGCATAACTATTCCCGCTGCCAATCCGGCAATGCGCCACTTCCATTTGATCAATTCCGAAGAAAACAGCGCCAACATTCCCGCCGCCACCGGGCAGAACACCATACTGCGGGAACGGGTCAGAAGCAGTACCGAAACAAAGAGCAGAAGGAACGCTCCGCGCAAGATGAATTTCGCCTGCCGGGGCGGGGAGATCTTTCTGCTCCAAACTTCGGCAAAATAAAAACTTACAACCAGCATGATCATCAAATATGCGGCAAAGGTGTTGCTTGATGCCAGCGTGGAGTAGATGCGCGGATCAGTCAATTTAAGGCGCATCGCTTCGGAAACCGGAATACCCTGCGCCTCCTGTTCCGCCACAAAAGCGCGCATTTCGTTCAAGGAATAGAGGTGCTGATGCCAGCCGTAAAAGGCGCAAGCTATTCCACCTGCCAAAAGAGCCGTTCCGAAAAGGAGAGCTTTTTCCGGCTCTTTATTGACGATAAGTGCCGCGGCAGTTACCACACATCCGCAACCGAGAAGCATTGACCACTCACCGACAGCGATTATCCACTCCCCGCCGATCACTCCCGGAATTACTGCCAATGCCGGGAGCAGTGACCATGATAAAGTAAATATCAACTCCTTGAACTTCAGCTTTTCCCGGTAAAATGCCAGAACGATTACCAGCAGTGCCGCTCCGAAAAATCCCAGAGAATGAGGATGCCAGGAGATGAATAACCAATCGGCAAAATTTCCCGGATAAAAACCGCCGGATTCCGGCATGACCGCCAAGCCGCCGAATTTCAGCGGCAGCAGAAACAAAAACAGGGCGGTAAGCAGGGAAGGCAGTTTTTTCATAAGCATTTTCCGGTTATTTGGAAAAAACTATCGTGCGGTGTCCGGAAATGATCACCCGGTGTTCCAGATGGGCGCGGACGGCACGGGTCAGCACCCGGCGCTCAATATCTCTGCCCCGATCGCGCAAATCTTCCGGAAGACTTTCGTGGGTAATGCGTTCCACATCCTGCTCAATAATTGGTCCTTCATCCAGATCGGCAGTGGCATAGTGAGCTGTGGCGCCGATCATTTTCACTCCCCGTTCCCAGGCGCGCTGATAGGGGTTTCCACCCATGAATGCGGGGAGGAAGGCGTGGTGGATGTTGATGATGCGGGCGGGAAAATGGCTGATGAAATCATCGGATAAGATCCGCATGTAACGGGCAAGCACCACCAGATCGATCTTGTGTTTATCCAGCAATTCAATGATCTGCCGCTCCTGTTCCGGGTCGCCGGAGCGGGAGACGGGGAAACAGTAGAAGGGTATGCGGAATTTGGCGGCGGCATCCTCCAGTTCCGGATGATTTCCGATCACCAGTTTCACCTTGCCGGAACCGAGAAGATTCTCTTCGGAACTGGTCAGCAGGTCGTAGAGACAATGGGTGGTTTTGGAGACCATGACCGCCACATTCTGCACTTCGCCGGAGTAATGGATGGAAAAGTGCAGCTGCAGCTGGTCGGCAAGTTTCCGGAACTCCGCTTCGATGGCGGCGCGGGTCAGTTCGGGAGGAAGTTCCACGGCGACACGCATGTAATAGAGCTTTTCCAGAATGTCGGAGTATTGACGGCATTCAAGGATATTGAGGTTCAACCCGGCAAAAAATCCGGTGATTTCAGCGACCAGACCTTTGCGGTCGGCAGTGGTGATAAGAAATACAGCAGTACGGCTCATAATAAAAACCCGATTTTGTTGAAACAATTTTATCCGGAACAAATACCTTTTGTTTAAGGTATCACCCCGGGAGGAGTTTGTCAATACTTGAGTATCAGTTTAATCCAATTTTTTCTTCGGCGCGAAACCCCAGCATTCGATCAGGATCACCGCGATGAATATCACCAGACAGCAGGGAACGGTCATGATCGCCCCGCTCAAACCGAAACGATCTCCCACGACCCCCATCAGCCAGGCGAAAAATCCGCATCCGGGAATACCCATGGCAGAAAAGTAGACGTAGAGCAAAGTGGAATCCAGATGCGGCATTTTCACCACTCCGTAAACCTGAGTCGTCGGCCAGTAGGGAGCAATGCCGATACCCGCAAGAAAGAGCAGGATAAAAAGCAGGATAAAAAGCGGTACCGGCGGAAGCATTCCCGGCTGCAGAAATGCCATGGCCAAGGTTACCGGAATAGTGCCGACAGCGGCAAGGAGAAGTATCCAGCGCAGTTTTCCGGGACTGGCGAAGTAACCGAAAAAGGTTCTGCCGACAAACATCCCGAGGGCGATCATGCCGGTTCCCAGACCGGCGATCCAGGCGCTTACCTGAAAGTTGAGTTCGATGTATGCCGCCGCCCAGAAGGTCAATCCGAATTCCGCCCCGGCACCGAAAAACATAGCGATGCTGCAGCGCCAGAAACCGGGGGCACGGCAAATGGCAGCTGTGTCGGAAAAGATTTTTTTGAAGTCCATGGGAGCGGAACTTTCCGGATAAGGTTTGGCAGGATTCTCTTTCCAGAGGAAACCGAGACTGGCAAGGATGGTCATGATCCCCTCCACGGCAAGGACGATCCTCCAGTTGACACCGAGGGAAAGCAATCCCCCCGCAATGAGAACGGCAAGAAAAATTCCCACAGACCAGAAAGAGTGAGCGATATTGACATAGCGTTCCGGAGCTTCAGGGTGAACATCCTGCACAAATGGGGTGAGAATACCTTCGCAAACACCTTCGCCCAATCCGGCAATGAGCAGAGCCGGAATCAGAAACCAGTAGGCAGGAGCAACGGAACAGAGCAGTATTCCGAGACCGATCATGATGATGCTGATACCCATGGTAATGCGTTTGCCGAGAAAGGAGGAGACCCATCCGCAAATGAGCAGCGTGAAGAGCATCGCAAAACTGCGGGTGATATGAAGCGCGCCGCATGAGGACATGCCGCCGTCATCAAGAGGAAAATTGAGAGCTTTGCCGATGGCAACGATCATCAGCGGAATGGATAAGGAACATACGGAGTACATGGTGAATGCACCGTAGGCGGCAAAATCATACCGCCCGAGAAGAAGTTTGCGTTTGGTCATGAAAGAGAATCCCCTTAAAAAGTTTCAAAGTTAAAAAACTGTCTTCATAATATACCCTGTTTTTCAGTTCAAATCAACTTTTTTTCGGGTAAAGTTATTGACAAAACGCCTTTTTATGGGGGGGAAACTGCCGGAAGCAGAAGAACTCTACATTGAACAGCAGGAAAGGAAAAAAAAGAGAGATGAGTAAATTGAATGATCTTCTTGAACGCCGCCGCGGACGCTATCGTGCGGAGTTTGGCGGCAGTGACCTTGGAGAATTGGCATCGCCGCCGGAAATAAATGCGGACTACGATTCGGAAAAGTTCACGATCCACGCGCTGCCCTCGCGCAGATTGGAAGGCTGCAGTGAAAAGTATGCGGAAATCACGTTGAAGTTGAAAGGAGTGAGCCGTGGTTTTGGGTTGTTGAGTTCTCCGCCGGAGACGTTGAAAACTTTGAAACTTCACACACCGGATGAGACGGGTTCGGGAGTGACGCTGGAATTTCCGGAAAGTGAACTTCTGGAGACGTGGCAGTTTGAACCGTCCTTTGCGGGTGATCACATATTGACCTTGCACTTTTTATCCCGTTGCGGAGCAAATGGTCAATTATTTTACTTTACGGGGACTTGACATCACAGGTTTAACGGGTTATATTAAGGAACTGAACAAATAACGATCAGTTCCGGGCGATTAGCTCAGTTGGTTAGAGCGTTTGCTTTACACGCAAAATGTCGGGGGTTCGAGTCCCTCATCGCCCACCAGTTTTACCCTGAAAAATACCCGAATCCTTACCATTTATTACCATTTCGGCTTTTAATCCTTGAATTTCGTGTTATATTAAGTCGTAAACGATTTTAAAGGAGAATGCTGATGGCAAGGAAAAAAGATAATTCCGATCTGCACAGTATCAAGCTGGAAACTGGTACTGTCTATCAAACTGAAAAAGGCGGCACTTACTACTTCCGTTATCAGGTCAATAAAGAACGCAAATGTGTCAGTTTGCGTACCCGTAATCAGGAAGAGGCACTGAAAAAAGCCAAAGAGCTGCTCCCCGTTATCAAGTCTGATAATCTGGAAGTGATTTCCACGCACGTGAAAGTCGCCAAAAATCTGGCACAGAAACAACGTTCGCTGCCAGTGAAAAGGATTTGGGAGGTTTATTCAAATCACCCGGATAAAGCCACGCCTGCAACTGTACACGAAGAACTTTCGTATCAGGCAACACTGCAGGAATTCCTTTTGCAGCTTGATCCGCGGATAACTCAATTTGCCCAGATCACAGCAGACCATGCGGTTAAATATGCTTCATTCTTAAAGCAAAAGGATCTTTCTGTTTCAACTCATAACCGTAAAATCATCCGCTTACGGAAGATCTTTTCTACACTTCAAAGTTATCGTGCTGAAGAAAATCCGTTTGCAGCTCCTTCTCTGCGGCGCAAGCCGAGAGAGGAGCAGGACAATATGGTTCGCCGAATTCCTTTTACCCGCGAAGAAGAGGAGCGACTGCGGCAACTACTGGATGATCCGGCGTATAAAATAATGAATAAAGAAGAGCTGAAAACAGTCTTTTACGTCGGCATGTATACCGGACAACGGATGAAAGATTGTGTACTTGCCCGTTGGGATCAGGTCGATCTGGAAAACCGGAGGATTTTCGTCAAGCAATTCAAAACCGGTAAAGAGGTGAGTATTCCACTGGCTGAACCTTTGTGGAAATTATTGACCGAGGTCAAAGCCCAGGAACTTTCACCGGTATATATTTCTCCGAATGTGGCAGAGCGATACAGAAAAAAGGATGCCAGAGGCAAGGTCGTAGGCGACAATTATATCAACCTCGATATTATGCGTGTCATCAAGTGGCTTGGGCTTCCGACAT
This sequence comes from Victivallaceae bacterium, assembly GCA_045605305.1. Classification (GTDB taxonomy): domain Bacteria; phylum Verrucomicrobiota; class Lentisphaeria; order Victivallales; family Victivallaceae; genus UBA1784. The sequence goes on along the minus strand of JAZUPS010000327.1, from coordinate 5,745 downwards.
CCGTTGAAATTCCCGGAAGAAAGCGTAAAGTTACGGTCAGGGGCTTCCATTCACTCCGCCACAGTTTCTGCACCCATTGCGCCGAGGCAGGAGTTCCGAAGGCGGTGGTTCAGTCCATATTGGGGGCTGAATCCTCCATCCTGGACCGCATTTATACACACATCGGAACGGAGGCTCAAATGGCAGCGATCGAAGCCGTCAGCGGCACGGCAAGTTCAACACCCCGTGCCAGAATCAAACGGGCATTGGAATATATCGCCTCCATTCCGGAACCGTCTGCCGAGTTGCTGGCGATTGAAAAAATCCTCAAAAATTGATTCATAAAAAATTTTTAAAAACTCCGGAGGGCAGCAAAATCCACTGGAGTTTTTTGTATTTTTACTTGACTTTTGGGCTTTCATAAAGTATACTTATTGTATACATAAAGTAACTTAATATTCCAAAACAAATGTGTGCCTTATGGATAAATTAAAATTAAATGACGAGAACAGATATATATACGGGATGGTTCAAAAAATTCCAACAGCTACGCCACTGGAAAACTTCCAACGGGACACAGCCGCCGAAAATCAATTTTATAAAATCACAGAAGCATTTCCCAGAAACACTCCCTGCCGCCCAGATGGCTGGAAATTAATGAATAAAATTTTCATGGGCGAATCTGCTTGGGGCAAAGCTTATATGCTGTACCATTTTGAAAAGAATCATAAGACCGCATTGGTGACGGCGACGTACAACACAGAAAAAAATTTAGTTTATCGGCGACCGGATATGCCAATGTTTTTATACCAGGGTAAACCCCTGCAAGGCAGTCCATTCATTTTTTTCACAGACAATATTCTTTGGGCTGAATCAATATCACGTTCAGCTTTCCGCTGGGGGGCACCGTGGATCGCAACATCCATCCTTGATGCTTTTGATATTGACAAATTGGATTTTTCCATCTTCAAAAATAAAACAGTTGTCTATGGTCTGTTTGAACGCCCCGGCTTGCCTTGGGCCAATGCCTGTGACAGAGCTGTAAAAATCATAAACAAGTTTCCGGAGTCAACCCAGGTGTACATAATGACCTGCCCGATGCATGACATGCTCTCTCCATTCGATCCGGCGTACAGAGTGTTTTTGTCTTCCCGGGAACATTTAGAAGAAGAAATCAGAAGGCTTCATACCAATCCACAACCTCAAGAGTCGCAGATCGCAGAGGTGAACTGGATGGTGCCGCCAAACATTTCCCGCCGTGAAATTACAGAAGGAATATGGGAAAAAACTATCACTTGGCTGTATGGGGCATCAAGACGGGATCGGACATTATATCTTACGCATTTTGCGGCCTCGTTATCTCAAGGCAAGACAAATATTCAAGCCCATAAAGTTCCGGAACGGCAAAAAGTCGCATATATTTATATCAATTCAGAAAGTGACGATTTCCTTTCGGGCTTGCAGGATTCTGTAAAAAACATAACCGGCAGAGATTTTGGTGAACCGCCATTAACCGCATCTCCGGCTACAGTGCTTGAAGCCGAAGAGCTTTTATGGAAAGTTAATTTCTTTTGCTGCTACCCAGTTTCGAATGAACCTGTATTAAAAATTTCATCAAATATTTTATATTCGTTGCTTTTCCCGTCTTCAACATTACCGGCAAATGTGACCGCTGTAATGACCCAATTGCTAACGCGGGTCACTGATAATCTCGCCAGGTATCATTCTGATGTCAAATTGGTAATTTTAGATATTCCTCTTCTTTGGAAATTCGGAATCTCCAAATCTAAAATGGAACTGCTTTTGTATTCTCTGCGTTCACGATATGCTGTAATTTTGTCGACCAACGATACTGCGGAACAATTTGTAAGTGACCTCCCTTGGGATTCGATAATCCGGATGCGGCGCAGGCACAGTGCTCCTGAAAGCATCAGTATAGATCTCATCTTTGAAAGAGATGACCGCCGGAAAGAAGAGAAGATTGAGCGGCTTACCAAGGGGGCAAACGATAAACAATGGAAAATAAGAGTTCCCAAGAAACTGTCTGTAAAACAGAAAATGGAGTATGTAGCTAAACACCGGGATGACAAAATACGGGATGTCGCCAAAGCTCTGGGGATAGCTGAATCTTATGTAAAAAAGCTTCGGGTTTTGGCTGGGGTCAGCAAAAAAGTTCCCAACCGAGCCCCCAAAAATTCCAAGCGAAAGGCTGTCGATTATTCACTCTGACAGCAAAAACTCATACAGGTCGGTATTTCTGTATCTTACGGAAGTGCCGACCATTTTCCTTTTGAACGGGAAGGCTTTTTCTCCTTCTAATTTTTTGAAGTTTGACAGACCGATCCCAAGAATGGTGGCAGCCTCCTTCATGTCCACCAGGCGGGGGATAATTACTGGCTTGGGCTTGCCATGCTCCGCTAAGCTCGTGAGCTGACTGATAACTTCGTTAAATTCCGGAAGCGGTATGATTCCTTCCTCCGCTACCGGCCTCATAATTCTTTTAAACATCCTGACGGTTTCCAGCGAAATGGTTACATCATTCATAAATATTGGTCTTTCTGCCTATTTGGGCAGATGATGACCGATTGCTGTTATTGTTAAAAATAACTGTGACATTATCATGTTACGCCGGACTAACTATGAAAAGTTCTCCAGCCGAAATTACGCTGAAAACTCTTCCGGTTATATGGAAGTTATTATTAACAACAAAAAAGAAAGTGAATGAAAAATGCCAAGGCAAAGAATTATTCCATTCCGCCCATTCCCAACACAGCCTTTACGTCCTGTTATTGAACAAATCTTAACCGGCTTTATCCAAAGGCTCGATTATCTGACAGCCCGCCACTCTCAAGTGTCCGTCTGCCATCTGACCGTAACACTCCCCGTAGAATCAGAGAGCGCTGCAAAAATCGTTGGGCAAAGTATTTCTCTTCTCCGCAAGAAGCTGAAGACCATAGGAATCGAAAGTCAGGCCGGATGGGTACGGGAAGTCTCTATGAATGGAAAGGAGCATTTCCATATTGGATTTTTATGGGAATCTTCAAAAATCCAGAAAGCCTTGAAAATTGCAATGATGCTGAACACCTTTCTGACAGCAGCATCAGCTCTCCCGGAGAATCATCTCTGCGTAAACGTGAACCCTCCCAATCCGATTTTTGACCGTCAGTTTGAACTGAACTGTCGCGCTAACCAAACGTTGAAAATACGCAAAGATTATCCGGGATTTCAGGAGCAGAGAGAAAATATCATCGGGTGGTTCTCATACTTTGCAAAAGTGGAGACGAAAGGCAACTGGCAGGTAAAGCACATACGCGAATACGGCTTCAGCCTCTGTAACAGGAAAGGAAAATAAAAATGCAACTCAACCTCGAACAATTATCAGCACTTGAGCGCATACAAAACGGCGGCAACTATTTTATAACCGGGAAATCCGGTGCGGGCAAGACAACATTGATCAAAGCACTGGCTGAACTCCCCAATGTGATCTTCTGTGCGCCGACCGGTTCAGCAGCACGACTGATCGGCGGATTTACAGTTCACAGAATGTTCCAGATTCCGCCCTACCCGGTCGTTGATGCGAAGATGCTGCCGCCACTTGCCCGTTTGAAAAGAAAACTGCTAAAACAAGTTGAAACAGTCGTCATCGATGAAATATCCATGCTGCGAGGAGACATATTGCGGGCGGTAGATCATCGACTACGTCAATGCGCCAAATCTTTTGAGGATGCCCAGAAGCCTTTCGGCGGGAAAAACATGGTCTTTGTCGGCGACTTTTTTCAGCTTCCTCCGGTGGCAAATGGGGTATCTTCAGGAAAACATGATCTGGATAAAGTGCATGAAGAAAAAGGATTTTACGCCTTTCAAACCGCAGTTTGGCAGGAAGCTGATATAAAGCCGGTGTATTTGAAAAAAATTATGCGGCAGACTGATTCAGAATTCATCCGAATTTTGAATGTGCTTCGAACCAACGAGGAGGAGGAGATTCCAAAGGTATTGGAAAAATTGAATTCCAGAGTAACCGACACCATTCCGGAACAGGCGGTCTATCTTTGCAGTACCAAGCGTATCGCTGCGGCCAGAAATGCAGTGAAGTTTGCGGAATTAAACGGCGCAGTCCAGACCTTTACAGCCCGCATCACCGGACAATTCAATCCTCAGGAATATCCGAATGAATTGGAGCTTCAATTGAAGATCGGTCAACGGGTGATATCTACAGCCAACTCGAAGGAAGTCTGTAATGGTGACATCGGTACCATTTCCGATTTTTCCGGTGAAGGTGTTATTGTCCAGTTTGATTCCGGTATCAAAACGGAGCTGCTCCCAGTCGAAACGTCGCAGTATGCATGCAAGGTTGAAAAAAATGAAGACGGAGAAGAAAAGATCATCGTTTTTAAATCCGGAAGTTTTACTCAACTTCCGCTGATTCCCGGCTATGCGATTACGATCCATCGATCGCAAGGGATGACCTTGTCAAGCGTTGTTCTGGATATCGGTTCTGGGTGCTTCGCTTCCGGGCAGTTGTATGTCGCAATATCCCGCTGTAAATCGCTGGAGGCGCTTCTACTGCTTCAGGAGATTTCCGAGGATGATATTTTTATTGACAGTGATATTGTTGAAGAAGAAATTTTTTGGAAAGTTGATGCGGGGCTCATACACGAAACGCTGTGGAAAGAGTTGGAAAAGCTCGATGGAGGGCAACTGGATATGCTGTCTTTTAGCGGTAATTACGCAACTGCTTTTTTGAGTTTTTTCATCGCAAACTATTTAGATGCGTTTGATGCGGATGGCAACGCAGATTACAAAGAGCTTCCGGAAGATGATTTCCTTATCTATTACGAGGAGAAAATCTATCAGCACTCCTGCAACCTTTATCTGAACCGTCCTATCGACATTGCTGACGCAATGGCGGCACTGAAACAGTTGACAATAAAATTTTACAAATTAAAAAATAAATCTGACAATATAAAATAATTTGCAAATGAACCAATCCGGGAATATCCCCGGATTGGCTTATCAAAGAGATCATCTGAATACGCTTAAAAAGTCCCTTGCAGGCAAAGAGAGGGTGACACCCATATGATCAGTTTTCAAGCGTTGTGGGGTACTGGTCAGCCTCAATAAAAATCACTGATATTAAACCAGTACTCCGTCAGATAGATTTCATCATCAGCGGTGATTTCGACCAGCAGACGATCATAAGGAATGCCGTTACGCTCGTGGAGGGATTGTTCAATGACCTGCCAGCTCAAGCGGTCAAAGGCTCTACAGGCTGTCGGAGCAAAAATCAACTCTTCACGGATGCGTTTATCGACAAAGGCATATTCCAGCGAAACTCCATCAAACCGTTGATCAGGATTGATTTCAGGATCAAATTCCAAAACTTCCACAGCATCATCTATGCTGTACCCCCAGCCGCCACGAAAAAGACATTGCTTGGCTGTGCGCGGGAAGTGCTGCCGAAGGACATCCCTCGGAGCAGGATAATCCTTCGGCAGTTGATGCGGATTGGCAACATTTGTTTCTGCGATTTTACTTGTTCCAAGTCTGACGCTTGCGACCCAAGTCGGCTTATTTACTTCTTGAAAGCATTTGATTATTTCTTCCATACTCATTTCTCCATCATGCTTTTTATTATTGCATAAGGGACAAAGATTATCACTCCAACCGTCAGTAGAAACGGCAGCAGATAAATCAATGTCCCTACTATAAAATATATGATAAAAGAAATCAGCGGGAGCAGAGCCAGACAAGCGATACAAGTAAGGA
>JAZUPS010000326.1:0-6128 GCA_045605305.1 Victivallaceae bacterium | reverse complement strand
AGGTTTGATCAACTCCCAGATATATTCGGTCTTATCCACATACAGAAAATTTCCCTGTATCAGATCTTCAAAACTGAAAACGCTGCTGGTAATATCTTTCATTATCATACTCTCCTGTTAAGGTAATATACACCGTGCAGGATAAATTTTCAATATAAGTGCTTTCTGAAAAGGGAAAAAAGCGCAAATTTTCCGGAAGAGAAGGTGTGATCAAACCACCGTTGTTTCCGGGCAAAGGATTATCAATTTTCGATCAGCGATTCAGCATTTTTACAGTAGATTTTACTCAAAATGCTTTCATCCAGACCGAGGGAGTTGAGAAACTCCTGATGGAAGTTGCTGAAGTTGTCCCGGGCATAGAGGATGCGATCCTGAAATTCGGTCAAAAATTCCACGGCATGAGCTTTGTCGCGTTTGAGGGCATTCAAGCCGGAATTGGCAGACATGTCACAGTACAAATTGGGATATTTGCGCAAAAGCTGAGTGATTCTTCCGGGGGCAACGACCGGAGCATTTTCCGGCGGATAACCGCGTTTCAAATAGAGGTCATCATCGGAAATATGCACCCAGAAACCGGGGGCATGACCGATAAAAACCGTTTCCGGACAAGCCTGCAGAACCCGTTCCAAAGTATCGATGGTGCCGCCGTACCACTCCGTTCTGGGAGCGCCAGCTTCGGTGGCGTGATCGTAATCAAAGTGCATGACCACCGGCATTTTCAACATTCCGGCGGTACGGAAGAGCCGCAGACAATCGAAGTTGTCATACATGACGCGGTATTTGAGTTCACCGCAGATTTTCACATTGTATATATCGTGGGCGGCGATGAGTTTGTTGCAGGCATCGACGTCCCGGGGATCGGGGGCGTGACCGAGGATGAAGCGTTCCGGGGCGCGTTCAGCGTAGGATACACAGCGGGAAAATGGGATGGGGCCGGTGGTAGTGCCAAGCATATCCGAGGGGACGACTTTCACCGTATCAGGGTGATACTCATTGCGGGGACACTCCCAGCTCAAAAGCCAGCATTTTTCAATATTTTTCTCATCCATATCCTGAATGAAACGGTCGAAATTTTTGCCGTGCCAGTCAGGGTGGTTGTGTGCATCGATGATTTTCATTTCAGTTCTTCTCCATTTTAACGGCTTGCTGTTTTAATATAGCACATTTCCGGTGAAATTGCCAATTCCGACATGGAACTGTTCCCCCTGAAAAACCTGAAAATCACGCAAAAATATTTTGAGTCACAGGAAATTTACCGTTATCCCGGTTGACAAATTTCTGTCGCGGTGATATATTCGGCATACAAGCGGCACATCGCTGTTTGCATGACCTTATCCACCGGCTTGCCGGACAATGCCAAAGAGACTGAAAATGGAACCATGAAAAAGTTAAAATTTGACCTCCCGACCAAAACCGTTTACTATGGAAATGAAAAAATCCATTTGATTCCGCCGCCGATACGCAAAGTTCACGGGGAACTCCACGAATCTATGGCGCTTTATGACGAAAAAGCCGCAGGCTGGAAAAGCGGCTGTCGGCTCTTGAGATTGCAGGCTTGTGAATGTACTTTGCCGGGAGCGCTGGTTCCCGGATCGGTCAAAGTGAAAATGCTTGACCGGAGGATGATGCCGGAACGGGATTTCCGGGTCAATGAAGAGTGGGGAACGGTCGGGCGAATGCCGGATGGAAACATCCTTGAGGAAGAACAGGTTGCCATTTCCTACTCCTATTATCCATCGCGCATTGATACGCTCTTTCTTCGTCCTGACGGCTCGATTTCCCTGAAAAGCGGCAAAGAAGGCATGGCACATCCGGAAATTCCGGTGATCCCTGAAAGTGCTGAACGTCTGGCCAATATTTTCTGGCACGGCGATCCGGCAAAGTTGGATGATTCATGTTTTTACCCAATAACCGAAAGAGCGTTCCCGGATGATCTGTTTCACGTTGAGAATAAACCGGAACGCACGCTGCAAAAGCTGCGTTCCGGAGAACCGGTCCGGATTCTGGCATGGGGCGACAGTGTCACACAATGCAGTTATCTGCCGGGAAATTGCCGTTGGCAGGAGCAATTCTGCCGCAAACTCCGGCAGAAATTTCCGCAGGCACAAATTGAATTGTTGACCGAAGCGTGGGGCGGGCGCACCACCAGTAACTATTTTTCTGTACCGCCGGGTGAGGAACACAACTTTGAAGAAAAAGTCCTTGCCCTCAAACCGGATCTGATCATCTCGGAATTTGTCAATGATTGCGGTCTGCCGGAAGCTGAATTCCGTGCCAATTATCAGAAAATCAAAGCGGCATTTGATTATATCGGAGCAGAATGGATCATTATGACTCCCCATTATACAACCCCGGCATGGATGAAGATCGCCAACTCCCAAAATTGTGATGATGATCCCAGGGCATTGGTGAAGTTTTTGCGTGAATTCAGTGTTGAGAATCACATCCCACTGGCAGATGCCGCCTGTTACTGGGGTAAATTGTACCGTCAGGGGATCCCATACGAAACGCTTTTCAGCAACGGGATAAATCATCCGCTGGAATATGGTCTGTCGTTCTTTGCCAAAGCATTGATGAAATTGTTTGCATAACTTTCCGGCACAAAATTAACAACCTTGCTCTGCCATGAAACGGCGGAGCAAGGTCGGAATTTCAGCTGATCAAAGCCCTGATCACTCGATAAAATTACCGGCAGAACCGCGTAATTTCGGTTTATTGATATAGCCATTGGCAGCGGCATCTTTGAAGTAGCCGATATCCAGAGTTGCGACATGACCGTCGGCAAATGCCATATTGCAGCGGTTATTGTGCTGAGCGGAGATTTTACCGGTGAAATTGTAAGAGTAAGTTACTGCTCCGGTGGCTGTATCTTTCGCATCGGTAAAGACATTTGCCACAGAAGGTTGTCTGAGTTTGCGGCTGTCAATAGAAACTGCTCCGTGGGGCACGCGGTGATTCGGGAAGGCATCTTTATTGCGCGAATCGATAAAATTTTTGCTGTCATCCACCGCATTATCTCTCCACCCTTGATAAGGGACGGCATAAAAACCCTGAAAAGCCGCCCATTCAGTATCGGTTTGCGGAGCAGTCAAGCCGCTGGAAGGACACATTACCTGCTCCCAGCTGTCAATGGCATAATCAACAGTGTTACGGACAGTTTGAGGCCACTCTATACCTTTGCCGGCAACCGCTGACCATATAAAAGTATGGTAAGGAGCATCCTGATTTTTCAACATGCAAACCTCATTGTTGGCATCCAGATAGATTTGAACCGCCAGCATACTTTGTTTGAGATTATTGGTACATGCCGCACTGCGTCCGCGTTCTCTGGCAGAATTAAGTGCCGGGAGCAGAATTGCTGCCAAAATGGCGATGATGGCAATTACTACGAGCAGTTCAATAAGTGTGAAAAATCCGCTTTTCACACCGGTCATGGGGAGAATACTTTTTTGATTTTTTTTCATTTTGCAACTTCCTTTGTTTTGTGGTTATCTGATGATTTTCAAGGTTTTTTGCAAGCCCCAAACGCCCTTGCCGTGTGGAGCGACAACACTTACCGGAGTATATTTACCCGCTTTTTCAGGAGAAATCATGGTTTCAGTACCGCTGGCGGCAAAAACTTCTTTATTTTCCGGAGAAATTATTTCGTAAACCAAACCATTGGCACCATCAATATTGCTGAATTCTGCGGATATGATATTTTTTCCTTTTTTGAGCAGAGAAGAAATATTGGCAGAGTAGAGTATTTGCCAATGTTCTGTGGTAAGGAGTTCTTTGCCGTTGATAAAAACTTTTGCCCTGTCATCCGCGGCAATATTGAGCCATATCAGCTGCGGGATTTCCGTCAACTCAAATTCCTGACGGGTAAAAAAAGTCTGAGCGCCGCAATTTTGATACCCGGGACAGCTTATCCATGAGGATTTTTGCATTTTTTCCGGGAAACGGTATTGCCGTTTGCCATCAAATTTTTGCGGAACAAACTGTTTTATTTCCGGAATATTCAGCGCTTTTTCCGTAATGATAAGCACTCCGTGGGGTTCAATGGTTTTCCCTTCAACAGTCACACTGTCATGTTTGTTTTCATTGACATATACCTTGTAACCTTTTCCGGAAATGCCGGAAACGCCGGAGGGTAAACCTTTGAGGTAATTTATTCTGCCGGAGATCATCATTTTTGCGACGGCGGAAATTTCCAGATTTACCTCTGCAAGACGCTGATAAAATGGAGTGTAGACCTCCTTGCATCCCCTGCCGTACCAGAAAATTCCTTTTGCCCCGTGAGTGATAGCGTTCCACGCCATAAAACGCAGTTGTTTCTTGGAGGGATAAGTTTCCGGAGTTTTGGCGACAGCTTTGTTGAAGTCCGCCCAACTGAAAGCCTGAAGCACCATCCATAACGGTTTTTCATCCCAGACCAGTTCTCTTGCCATATCGGCATAATCCCCGACACAGGAAATCGTCCGGTTAGGCAGATTGTTGTGCCCGTAATCCGGGACCGGATATATATCCACGCTGATAAAGTCCGCACTCCGGGAAAAACGTCTGGCTTGATCAAAACTGGTACGCTTTTCACCGGGGGTACCGGTCAGGCGCGGAGCGTGATTTATCCAGGCAAGATATTCCGGCAGATAGCGCAGCATATATTTATAGTGACGGCGCGTGATATTCAATTTTGCCCCGCCCCACATCAATTCATCGGCAAAAAATCCGGCAAACCGTTTGAATTGCTGCATGAGAATACGCTCTGCACTCATCCTTGAACGCAGGGCATCATCATCCTCTTCACGGACACCCCAGCCGTTCCAGAGGAACCAGTAGAGATCGAATTTTTCCATATATTCGGAAACATACTCTACAAAATCCCGTTCCAGAAGCGGAGTTTGCGGAGAGATCATATTGATACCGCTCTGACTGTACACCCGCCAGGCATCCATTTCCATCGCCGGGGTTATCACGCCGATGGGGAAAATGGTTTTCCCGTCAATGACCGGGAAACCGTTTTTATTGAAATAAGCGCCTCTTTCCGGTAATTTGCCGACCTTGAACCAGTCATATTCCTGCCAGTCACCGCAGGAATATTTCAATTCATAAGCACTTTCAGCCAGATAAGGGATCTCAATATCGACGGAGTGTACCTGATTTACCGGCAAATCCTTAAAAAACCACTGCTTTACGATGCTGCCTTCAATTTCTGAAAGAGTGACAAACAATTCTTTCCCCGGCAAAAAGGTTTCAATGGTCAATTTTTCCGGTACTTTCCCGGAAATGAAACGGCTGCTGACCGGAAAATTTTTCAACCGGCAATAATTTTTGGCAAGCATTTCCGCCGGAGATTTTTTCAAGTCGGCATAAGGATTTTTTCCCGCCTTGCCGAAGTAAACACAATCGACCAGCACCTCACCCTGACCGACCAGCTGGATCACGACGTGAGAATTGCGGTAATCCGCCTGAGGCAGATTGAATTTGACGGTCAACTGCGTCCATTTACCGGCAGGGACTTTCGGCTCATATTTGGTAAAACACTGCTTGGCAGAGGGGGATTCAAAAAAGATATGGATCCCTGCCGGTTTTTTTTGCGGGTAAACATATACCGACAGTTCCATCGCCGCTGGGACGGTTTTATCCAGGGCGCTTTTCAAATTTTTGTAAGCCCATTGTATACGGCGGTCTTTTTTGTCAACATTGCGGAGAAGTACCGAGTTACTGCCTTGCACCGAGTTGGTGCTGTCGATATTTCCGGTGGCGGTATTTCCTGATTTATTCATCAGTATCCAGTTTTCCGGCAGTTGATAATATTGCTCTTGGGGGACTTCAAAACTGCTGTTTTTCAGCAGATTTCCGCCATAAAGCTGCGGTATATGAAAAACAACAGCCGCTCCAAAAAGCAATATGAACAGTTTTTTTATCATCTTCACCTCCTGTAGTTATATTTGGGTCATTGACCGGTAAATACTTTCAGTTTGCGTTCAACCGGGGCATCCTCTCCGGGAAGCGCCGGACGCTTCCCCAGCACCGAAGCGTAGTGGTGAAAGAGCAAATGCGCTCCCCAGCCGTGACAATCAGAACGGGGATTGCCGAATTCTTCGGGCAGAGTTTTCAATCCGTGCGAAGCTTTTTCCTGCCATTGC
>JAZUPS010000325.1:0-17091 GCA_045605305.1 Victivallaceae bacterium | reverse complement strand
GCCTGATAGAAGTCGCGCTCCGGATCGATCACGATCTGAGTCAATCCGTAGTTGTCGCGCAGGTCGATAAAAATAACTCCGCCATGGTCGCGCACGCTGTGGATCCAGCCGGAAACGCGAACCTCTTTGCCGGCATCGGCTTTACGGAGTTCGCCGCAAGTATGTGTACGGTACATAATCTCTTTTATCCTTATTTTGGGGTTGATACACACAAAATCGTTATAATATAGCACCGCAGAGCAAACTTTTCATCCCCATTTTTACAGAAAACACAAAAAAAAGTCTCTCCCAATGGCAAAATAAGGTAAAATCAACAGATTCTGCCCCGCATCAAAGCGCGGGAACGATGGAAAATATCTGTTCCCCGGAAACGGAAATAAAAGGCAATTCGTGTCCGTGGGCAAAGCCGCAGAAGACGGGAAAATCCACCGATCCGGCAAAATCTTTCAGCACCGCCATCACCTCCCCGGCATCTCCGCAGCCGGTAAAATTCCCGAAGACCACTGCGGCGCATTGACGGAAAGCCCCCGCCAGTTTCAACTGGGTAAGCGCCCGCTCTATCCGGTATGCCGCTTCGCCCACCTCTTCCAGAAGCACGATCTTCCCCGCGGTATCCGGAAAATAACTGCTCCCGCAAAGCGCCGCTGCCACCATGAGATTCCCCGGCAGAAGCGGTGCGCTCACCTCCCCCGGATTCAGGGCGGGCAGTTCCATCGACACCCCTTCCCCGGCGATAGCATCACCGAGCGAAGCCAGAGTGACATTTTCATCCCCCTGACAGAGGAATTTCATGGTCGGCGCCGCCAGACGGCATCCGGCGCCCTTTGACTCCATGGCGAAATGAATGGCGGTTATATCGCTGAATCCGGCAAAGAACAGCTTGCGCTGACGGAAAAGTTCCCACTCTATCTTATCCAGGATACGCATGGCTCCGCAACCGCCGCGCACCGCCCAGATAATATCCACTTCCTCATCAGCCAGAGCGGCATTTATATCCGCCGCCCGCAGCTCATCCGGAGCAGAAAGATGGGCAAGAGAACCGCCGGAAAAGAGGTGAGGCATAAGTTTCACCTGCACCCCGTGCTTTTCCAGAAATGCTTTTCCTTCCTCTACGGTCTGACGGTCACAGAGGCTTGAGGGGGAAACCAGTGCGGCAGTGAACTTTTCCGGAAAAATTTTCATCAGAACATGTGTCCCATGCGTTCCTGTTTGGTACGCAGATAAAACTCATTTTCCTTACCCGGTTCGATGATGATCGGCACCCGGGAAACGATCTCCAATCCATACCCTTCCAGACCGATCAGTTTGGAAGGATTATTGGTCAGCAGACGAATGCCTTTGACTCCCAGATCGAGCAATATCTGAGCACCGATACCATACTCCCGCAAGTCGGCGGGGAAGCCCAGTTTTTCGTTGGCTTCGACGGTATCATAACCCTGTTCCTGAAGTTTGTAGGCGTGAAGTTTGTTTTCCAGACCGATACCCCTGCCCTCCTGCCGCATGTAGACCAGCACGCCGCAGCCTTCGGCGGCGATAGCCTTCATCGCCGCATGGAGCTGATCGCCGCAATCGCAGCGGGCAGAACCGAAAACATCCCCGGTAAGACACTCACTGTGAACCCGCACCAGAACCGACTCCTTGCCGCGTACATCGCCGCAAACCAGCGCCAGATGCTCGGCATTGTCGGTTTTGGAACGGTACAAATACATCTGGAAATCGCCGAAAGCAGTGGGGAGCTTGACCGATTCCTCACAACTTACCAGCTGTTCATTTTTCCGGCGGTAAGCGATAAGATCGGCGATGGTGATCAATTTGAGGCCGTGCTTTTCCTTGAACTCCATCAAGTCCGGCAGACGCGCCATTTCGCCGTTTTCTCTGGTGATCTCGCAAATCACTCCGGCGGGATAAAGTCCGGCAAGGCGGGCAAGATCGACTGCCGCCTCGGTGTGACCGGTGCGCTGAAGCACGCCGCCGGGACGCGCCGCAATGGGAAACATGTGTCCGGGGGAGCCGAAATCTTCCGGCTTGGCATCGGGAGAAATCAGGTTTTTGATCGTATTTGCCCGGTCAGCGGCGCTGATGCCGGTCGTACCGCTGAGCGCATCCACACTCTCGGTGAAGGCAGTTTGAAAGTGGTCGCTTGAGGGCGGACGGCTGATTCCCAGCTCCTTTGCCCGGCTTTCCGGTATCGGGGCGCAGACCAGACCGCGGGCGTGAGTGATCATGAAATTGATCTTTTCCGCCGTCACCAAACTGGCGGCGCAGACCAGATCGCCCTCATTTTCCCGGTTTTCATCATCGGTAACGATGATCATTCTGCCATTTTTTATATCTTCGATCGCCGATTCTATTGTGTCAAATTTATATTCCATTATCTTTCGTTCCTCACCTGAAGTAAAATCAATCGTTTTTACAATATACCCCCGCAAAAGGATAATTGCAAGTTATTTCACCTTGAATCTTTCCCTGCCGGAGTGTATATTATTCCGCTGAACAGAGCAAAAAAACAGTTTGGAGATAAAATCTGATGATCAATTCCTGGTGGCTGCCGATCATGATTTCGGCACTCTGCATGGGCTTTTATGACATCTGCAAGAAAGATGCGGTAAAAAACAACTCGGTGATGCCCACTCTTTTTTTCACCGTTCTCACCGGCATGGTGATCTTCTCATTCGCCGCTTTGCTGAGGGGGAAACTCATCTCCTCACTGAGCTGCAGTACAGGTGAATATTTTCTGGTGCTGATAAAGTCCGCTCTGGTCGGTTCCAGCTGGATATGTGTCTATTACGCCATGCGGGAACTGCCGGTAACTATCGCCGCTCCGATCCGTTCCACCTCGCCCTTATGGACTCTTTTCGGCGGGATACTCCTCTATTCGGAAACACCGAACTGGATGCAGATACTCGGCGTGGTACTCTGCCTTTCGGGCTACTTCATGTTCTTTGAGCTGGGCAAAAAAGAGGGTTTTTCATGGAAAAGCAAAGGGATGCTGCTGATCGTTGCCGGAACTCTCATGGGTGCGGCATCGGCGCTCTATGACAAATATCTGCTCCACACCGTCAAAATCGACCGGGAGATGATGCAGATGTACTTTTTCATCAATCTGGTGCTGGTAATGGGAGTTTTCACCCTCATCCGGAACTTTTTCGGTCAGCGCCGTCAATTTTACTGGAAGTGGACGATTTTCATGACAGCGGTACTCATCA
The DNA here is from genome assembly GCA_045605305.1 of Victivallaceae bacterium. GTDB lineage: Bacteria > Verrucomicrobiota > Lentisphaeria > Victivallales > Victivallaceae > UBA1784. The sequence continues at coordinate 13,885 of JAZUPS010000325.1, read as the reverse complement.
CCCTTTCCGACTTCTGCTACTTTTTCGGAGTAAGCCAGCCGGGGGCGCCGATCTCCATGATCTCCATCGTCCGCCGCTGCAGCTGTGCCGTGACCTTCATCCTCGGCGCACTGATCTTCCGCGACAAAAACATCCGCGAAAAAGCTCTGGCGCTGATCCTGCTGCTTACCGGAGCTGTACTTCTGGCATTTACCTGAAAAAAACACAGGCACACCACTGCCGGTTTTCATTTCTGAAAATCTCTCCTTTGACCGGGCAAACTGCTTGACAAATCACCGCCCGGGGTGTATCTTATATAGATGAAAAGTAAGGAAAATCGGAGCAAATGAACGTAAAAAATTGGAAACCTTTGTGTAACATCCCTTCACAGGATGTTGATTCTCTGCAAAATAAATTCAACCTGCCCCGGCCGATAGCGGTCTACTTCGCCGCCCGCGGCATCAAAGAGACGGATGTTCCCGGATTTCTGGAACCCCGTCTGGGCAATTTGAGCGACCCCTACCGCTTTCCCGGCATCCGGGAAGCGTGTGCCAGACTCTGGCAGGCGATCGAAAACCATGAACCGATCCTGATCCACGGCGACTACGATACCGATGGAATTACCGCCAGTGCCCTGCTGGCATTGGTTCTCCGCCAGAATGGAGCGTTGGTCAACTCCTTTATCCCCCACCGTTTCGATGACGGTTACGGATTCACCCCGGAATCTCTGGAAAAAGCTCTGGAAATGTTCGGGGATTGTGGCGTGCTGGTCACGGTGGATTGCGGCATAACCAGCTGTGATGCCGTTGCCGTCGCCCGCAGTAAAGGTATTGACGTGATCGTTACCGACCACCACGAAGCAGGCGATGAGTTGCCCGATGCGCTGGCGGTCATCAACCCCAAAGTCTACCCGGAACTGGAAGATCTTCAGCTCCTTTCCGGTGCCGGTGCCGCCTTCAAGCTCTCTCACGCTTTCATCAAGTACGGCAGAGAAAAAAATCTCGGCGGCTTCATGACCCGTCTGGAAGAGGTTCTGGATTATGTGGCACTGGGAACGGTGGCGGATATTGTGCCGCTCCTCGGCGAAAACCGGGTCATGGTCAAGTACGGCATCGAAGCTCTGCGCAAACAGATACGCCCCGGTATCCGGGCTTTGATCGAAAGTTCCAAGCTCCACTCTGACCTCTCTCCCTCGGATATAACCTTCCGTCTGGCACCCCGTATCAACGCCGCCGGAAGAGTGGGTGATGCCAATATCGCATTGCAGCTTCTGGAATCAGAAAGCATTGTTGATGCCCATTACTGCGCCGGAGAACTGGAAAGTTTCAACCGGATGCGTCAGGAAAAGGAACAGGAAATTTATCAGGATGCCTGCGGACAGATCGAACGCGGTCTGGCGTGGCTCAGTCCCTGTTCACTGCTCGTTGCCGGCAGAGACTGGCATCAGGGCGTGATCGGTATCGTGGCATCCCGTCTGGCGCGGGATTACAACCGTCCCACCATCGTATTGACCATTCAGGGTGATCACGCTTACGGTTCCGGCCGCAGTATCGCCAATTTGAATCTGGTTGCGGTATTGACCAAATGCGCTCATCTGCTGGAGCGTTACGGCGGTCATCCCATGGCTGTCGGTGTCGGCTTGAAAACGGAAAATATCGCCGCATTTTACGAAGAAATGGATAAAGAGATCAGCTCTCAGATCGATCCGGAAGAGTTGGAAAGTTTCCTCTCCTACGACGGTGATGCAGAGATCGGCGACCTCACCCCGGAATTCTTCGGTTATCTGGAAAAACTCTCTCCATTCGGTCACTCAAACCAGAAACCGATCTACCGTTTCAACGATTTGCGGGTCATCCGCTGCAATCCGGTGGGCAATGGCGCCCACGCCCGCGGCGTGATGCAGAGCCGCTCCGGACAGATCGAATTTATCGCCTTCAACCGTTCAGCATCCGAATTCAGCAACCGGGTCATGGATGTGCTTGCCACGCCTCAGCTGAATAAGCGCCATCCGGATGCTCCGCCCCAGTTGAATATCATAGACATCCGGGAAGTTTTCTGAAAATGACCTTTATTTTTCTTGGTGACGTCGTCGGCAAAGGCGGCAGAAATGCGGTAAAGGCACTCCTGCCGGATCTGCGCCGGGAGTTCAATGCCCAGTTTGCGGTGGTCAATGGAGAAAACTCCGCCGCCGGCAGCGGTATTACCGCCAGCTGTGCCAAAGAACTTCTGGAAGTTGCCGATGTGGTAACACTCGGTGATCACACCTGGGATCAGAAGGGTTTTGAAAATGAGATCCGCTTCTGCGACCGGGTCATCCGTCCGGCGAACTACTCCGATACCCAGCCGGGAAAAGGCTGGGGAATTTTCCAGAATCCCGCCGGAGGAGAAGTGGCTGTGATCGCTTTGCAGGGCAAAGTTTTCATGCGGGAATCGGCTTACTGCCCCTTTGAAACCGCAGAAAAGATATTAGCGCAGATACCTTCCCATGTAAAAACCATCATCGTGGATTTCCACAGTGAGGCCTCCAGTGAAAAACTGGCGATGGGTTACTTCCTTGAGGGCAAAGTCACCGCCGTTATCGGTACTCACACCCATGTGCAGACCGCTGATGCCCGTATTCTCCCCGGAGGCACAGCCCATCTTTCCGATGCCGGAATGTGCGGAGCCGACCGGAGCGTGCTGGGCAGAGAGGTGGAATCGGTACTGAAAAAGTTCCGTTCCGGGATGCCTGTCCGTCTGCCGGTGGTGGAGAACGGCGACATCCGCCTCGACGGTGCCGCGGTCACTTACGACCACCTGAGCGGCAAAGCATTGAAGATCGTCCCCTTCAGCCGGATCATCAGGTTGTAAACCGTGACGGCACAGGAGTTACGCACCCGGGCGGCGGAAAAATTCCGCATTGAATACCCCGAAATACTGCCGGTCTCTCAAAAGGTGGAGGAGATCAAGGCGGCGTGGAAAAGTTCCCAGTTGATCATCGTCGGCGGTGAAACCGGTTCCGGCAAGACCACTCAGCTGCCCAAAATCGCCCTTGAACTCGGCTGCGGCAGAGCCGGACGCATCGGCTGTACCCAGCCCCGCCGGATCGCCGCTTCAGCTATGGCACGGCGGCTGGCGCAGGAACTGAACTGCACCTGCGGCAAAGAGGTGGGCAGTCAAGTCCGTTTCGATGACCGTACCACCGATGAGACGGTACTGAAGTTCATGACTGACGGTATTCTCCTTGCGGAATTGCACAATGACCCCCTTTTCAAACAATATGACTGTATCATCATTGACGAGGCTCACGAAAGATCCCTCAATATCGATTATCTGCTGGGGTTGCTGAAAAATATCCTGCCCCGCCGTCCGGATCTGCGGGCGGCGATCTCCAGTGCCACGCTGGATGTGGAAAAATTTCAGGAGTTCTTCGGGGATGTGCCGGTGATCGAAGTCAGCGGGCGCAGTTACCCGGTGGAGGATATTTACCTGCCTCCCTTTGAAGATGAGGAACTTTCCGCCCATATCGCCCGTGCCGTGGAGACCTTGGCGGACTACGACCCCAGAGGTGATATTCTGGTCTTTCTGCCCGGAGAAAGAGAGATCCGGGAGGCGGCGGGAATGCTGATGGGCAGAAACTACCCCAATACCGAAGTATTGATGCTCTTTTCCCGGTTGAGTGCCGCCGAACAGCAGCGGGTCTTTCACCCCGGCAGAGCAAGACGGATAATCCTCAGCACCAACGTGGCGGAAACCTCATTGACCATTCCCCGGATAAAGTTCTGTATCGATTCCGGCTTGGCGCGCATCAGCCGCTACAACCCCCGCCGGGGTATTCAGGAACTGCAAATAGAGATGATCTCCCAAGCATCCATCCGTCAGCGCCGGGGCAGATGCGGCAGAACGGCGGAAGGTATCTGTCTGCACTTGTACAGCGAAGAGGAACTTTCCCGCTGTGATGCCTATACTGCGCCGGAAATAAAAAGGACTTCGCTGGCAGGAGTCATTCTGCAAATGGCATCGCTGCAGCTGCCGGATATCCGGACTTTTCCCTTCATCGATCCCCCGCCGGGACAGTTGATCAGAGAGGGGTTCCGCACGTTGAGCGACCTGCGCGCCGTCAACGATGCCGGACGTATCACCAAAGAGGGCAGAACCATCGCCCGCCTGCCGGTCGATCCCCATCTGGGAAAAATGCTTCTGGAAGCGGAAAAACGGAAGGTTCTGGATGAGTTGATCGTCCTTGCCGCCGGATTATCCATTCCCGATCCCCGGGAAAGACCGGTGGAAAAACCTCAAGCTGCCGATCAGGCTCACGCCCCGTGGAAAGATGAAAGATCCGACTACCTCGGCTGGCTGAAGATCTGGAACGCACTGGTAACTGCCGAAGCATTCACTTCCGGCGGCAATTTGCGCCGGTTCTGCCGGAAAAACTATTTGAATTACACCCGCACCCGGGAGTGGCGTAACCTTGCCGCCGATCTGGCGGAATCCATGAAAACGGAGTTGAAAAGTTCTCCGCTTGAAAATGTCAACTATCAACTTCTCCACGAGGCACTTTTAAGCGGCATCCCCCGCAACATCGCCCAGCTGGATACGGAAAAACGCCTCTACCGGGGCATCGACGGAAAAAAATTCACCATCTTCCCCGGCAGCGGTCTGGCAAAGGTGAAAAAACTGCCCCCGTGGCTGGTCTGTTTCGCCTTTGTGGAAACCCGGGCGCTTTTCGGCAGAAATGCGGCGGAAATAGAACCGGAATGGGTGGTCAACGCCGCCCCGCACCTTTGCAGTCACACCTGTGATCAGGAGCATTTTGAAGCTGCCAGCGGCTTTGTCCGCGCCAGAGAGAAAATAAGTTTGGGTTCTTTGCAGCTCTGTGCCGGAAAAAAGGTGGATTTTGCCCGCTGCAATCCGGCGGCGGCACGGGAGATATTTATCCGCGACGGAATTTTGACCGGTTCGGTGATCCGTTCAGAAGCGGTGGAAAAATTCAACACCATCCGGCAGAAACTGCTCATATATGAAGAGCGTATGCGCCGCCCCGGTCAGCTTTATGATGAGAGCGCCGCCGAAGAGTTCTTCCGCACCAATTTGCCCATGGAAGCGACATCGGTCAAGGCGTTGAACGACTTGTGGCAGAGCGGCAAGGTACATTGGAAACTTGAAGAGAAAAATTTTTCTTTCAGCGACACCCCCTTCACTCCGGAAAATTATCCGGGAAAACTGAGCTTTTCCGGGATGAAGTTCTCTTTATTCTACAAATTTGCCCCCGGCGAAGAGCGCGATGGCGTGACCATTGCCGTACCGGAAAGTTCCCTCAATCTGCTCCCGGCACGGCTGCTGGATTATCCGGTTGCCGGTTTTGCCGCGGAATTCGCCGAAATCATGCTCCGCTCTCTGCCTAAAGAGATACGGCGGCAGCTGGGGGGTATTCCCCAATGTGCGGAACTTTTTGCCGATCACTTCAAGCGGGAATATGCCGCCATTTTGGAGCGGCCGAGAGCTGAAGTAATGGCAGATTTTCTTGCCGATGCCCTGGATACAGAGGTCAATCCCCGGCTCTTTGAGAGCGCGGAACTGCCGGAGTATCTGCAAATGAAACTGGCGATCCTCAACGATGCCGGCAAGGTGAAATCCATCACCCGCACCATGCCAAACCATCCGGGGAACTCCTCCCGGGTCTCTGCCGCATTGCCCGGAGCGGAAAAACACCGTACCGGCAGCTGGGAGACGTGGGACAATTCCGACGGTATCATCCCCATTTCGGTGGAGCTGCCGCCGAAGTCGGGAAAAATCCTCTTTCCGGCATTGAGTTTTGACCGGAAAAAAGATCAGATAACCAAAGAGCTTTTCATCAAGGAGTCCGAAGCACGGCGTCAGCACCGCCGTGCGGTATGTGCATTGGTGATCAAAGCCAATGCCCCCTTTGTCAAGGTGTTGAAACGGGGGATAAGGTTTTCCAATGAGCTGAAACTTTCCATGCTGATAAACTATCCGGCAGTCGAATTTGAATACGATCTGCTTCACGCCGCCATGCGCAACGCGGCAGAAACCGATCCGGTCAACGTGCGCTCGGCAGAGGAGTTCCGGAACTTTTCTGAAGAGGTGCTTGTCAACTGGAGCGATGCACTGGATGAATTGATCGGGGAACTGGAAAGCTTCACCGGTACTATCACCCGTATCCGGCAATTCATCCGGCGGGCGAAAAATGCCTCCGCCAGTCTGGAAGAGCATCTGGAACTGCTCTTTGCCCCCGGATTCATGAAACGCCCTGCCGTTTCGGAAAACTACCGCCGTTATCTGCGGGCGCTTCAGCTCCGCGCTCAACGGGCGGCAGATGCTCCGGGAAAAGATTTGCAGAAAGGCGAAGTTCTGGAAGTGTGGCTCGACCGCCTCTTTGCCGCGATAAATACCCTTGATGACCTGACCGATTCCGACGGATTGTACGACTTCTGGGAACTTTTGGAAGAGTGCCGGATCGCCATTTTTGCCCCGGAAATAAAAACCGCTGTCAAATCTCCAACGGCAAAACTGGAATCAGCATGGGAAAGTTTGCGGATATAAAGCTGTTTTCAAGGCTCTGCGGTTGTAAAAAAGCACTTTTTGTACTATATTATAAGTTGATAAAGGTAATTAAAAAATCCCAACAGAGGCAATTTCAAACAATAAGGAAAATAACTTATGGCTAAAGATATTGAAGAATTGATGCTTGCGGTGATCGACGCGCCCCGTCCGGAAAATCTGGAGGCACTGAAAAGTGCCGTTGCCGCCAAAGCCGATGCCGACAGCGCTGAAAAATTGGAAATGCTCTGGGAAGAGTGGGAAAACCGGAAACTTTCTCCCGCAGAAGCGAAGTTCATCCTTGCCCTTGCCGCAACCGGGATCCCCAATAAACCCTATCTGCGCAAAGCATTGATCAGCGCGGTCAAAGCTCTGCTGCCCCCCTTTATGGCACAGGCTCCGGTGGTCAAAGCCTCCGGAGTCCGGGATGAGAGCAAAACTCCGGCGGAGATTGCCGCCCGGGTGGAACGTCTGCTGGCTCTGCGCAGCGGTACTATCATCTTCCTCGAAGGAACCCGCCGCTGGGGTGTCGCCGGTACCATCGATGCCATGAATGCCTCTTTGCCGATGATGCCCTTTGCTCAGGTCGGTTCCAATGCGGCAGTTCCGCTGGAAATCGTGCTGAAAGATGCGGCGATCCTCGCATCCGGCCCGGATGTTTCCCGTCTGGTGGTCGCCGGAACTGTGCCGGTCTCGGCGGCGCTTTTCCGCCTGACCGTGGATAAGCGCAAACAGGTTCCCATTCCGGAAGAGAGATTGAAGCTGATGGCGCGGTGCGGCTGTGCCAGAAAACTGGATGATGCCGCCTTTGAAAGATACTGGAGCATCGGCGTGGCTCAAAGCGGAGCCGCCGCCGCCCCTGCCGCCGGAAGCGCCGCCAACCCCGGAACCCGCCGCGCCTGCGACGGCCGCAGTCTGAAAGAGATCCAGCTGCTCATGCTTCAGGAGCAGGAGCAGGGAGCAAAAGAGTTCGCCGCCGATGAAATTTCCGCCCTCTGTGCCTTTTTCGGCAGACTGCCGGTGGCTACTGCCCAGCGGGACAGCAAACTGGTTGCCGAAGTGCTGGCAATGGTCTTTGAACGCACCCCCGAATCCTCATTGCAGACGATCGTGGATTCACTGGTCGGCAAAATCCCCTTCTTCCCCAAAGATCCGGCGGCATCCTCTCTGGCTGACTTTGCCGTCTGGGGCGAAGTTGCCAGCAAACTTCTGGAACAGCTCTGTGCCGGTGCCGCCAAAGTTTTCCCCGAAAGTTATCTGGCGGCATGCGCCTTGAAACTGCCCCTTAAAGCCCTCAACCGTATCGGACCGCACATCTCCAATGAGTTGATCTGTTCCGCCCTTTCCAGCCACAGCGGATGCGGAGCCGATCTGCTGCTCTGGATTTGGAAAAACCGTAAAAAACGTCACGATGCCGATCTTCTGGCACTGGTCAATCTTGACAACGTCTCCCGTATCCTTTCCGCCGAAGAGCCGCCCAAAGTCTACCTTGCCGCCCGCCGGGAACTGCTTGCCATGCTGCTGGATGACTGGGCGTTCCAGTCCCACCTCATTTCCATGCTGGATGATGACCCGGTCATGTTCGGTTCGATCCTGCAGGGAGCGCTCTTCCTCGATGCCGGTCAGCGCCAGAGCCTGATGGTGAAACTTGCCCGTCAATCCAAAGAAATTCAGGAGTATCTGGAAAGCGGCGCCGGAAAACGCATTCTCGATGCCGGAACCGCCCACAATGAATCCACTGATGCGCCGGTATTTGAGGCGACTTACACCAGTGTCCACTCCCATCAGGTGCTGATCAAGGAACTGGATGACATCATCAACATCCATGTGCCGGAGAACCGCGAAGCTCTGAAAACTGCCCGCGCTCACGGCGACTTCCGCGAAAACTCCGAATTTGATGCCGCCAAAGAACGACGCAACTACCTCTCACGCCGCCGGGGTGAGCTGGAAAGAGAACTTGCCAATATCCAGCCGGTGCTTATGGGACAGGTCGAAGTGACCGACACCGCCGTCATCGGTTCTGAAGTCGAAATCGAATTGAGCGACGGCAGAGTGGAAAAATATTTCCTCCTCGGCGCCTGGGACGGCAATCCGGAACGCAAGTTCCTCTCATACCGCACCCGTCTGGGCAAAGCTCTGCTCAACTGCCGGGTCGGGGATAAATTCACCGGACCGGACGGCAATCCTGGTAAATTGATCAGCGTAGGCAAACTCCCGGCTGAACTGGTGAAAGAACTCGATGCGTGACCCCTTTGAAGAGCGCTATTTCCCGCTGAAACGGGGATTCCTCCACCGCAGCAAAAGATACCGGCGGTGCCGGTCTCTGCCGGTAAAGCGTACCCGGGAGGCGGGAAAACTGCTGACTCTCACCCAAATAACCATGCCCCTGCCGGAAAATCTGCCGGCAGGGAAAAAACTTCTCTTCATTTCCGACTGGCATTGGCACGATTCTGAACGCAACCACCGCCAGCTGCAGGAGCTTATAGAGTACACCGCAAAAAATCCCCCCGACATCCTGCTTCTGGGGGGCGACCTCTGCGATGATGCGGAATATCTGGATTCCCTGCCCTTTCTCCTGGAAAAACTCTCTGCCGCAGCTCCGGCAGTTGTCGCCGTAAACGGCAACTGGGAAACCGGCAAAAGGTGGCTGGATGAGGATTACTTTTTTCAACTTTACCGGCGTTATGGCATCACTCTTCTGGAAAATGATTCCATTACCGTTGACGGATTCCGGATTTTCGGTTTGCCGGATATAAGTTCCGTCAACTTCCGTTACCTGAATGTTCCGGAAAAAGATGAGACGACAACGGATATTCTCATGACCCACTCGCCGGATGGGGTGATCTCGGCGGATCACGATGGTTTTCTGCGCCATTTCCAACTGGTATTCTGCGGCCACACCCACGGCGGACAGGTTCGCATCCCCCTTATCGGGGCGATATACTGCCCCAGTTTTTATTCGGTCAAGTTCGTTTCCGGAATCTTTGAAAGGCGGGGGTTGAAGATAAAAATGATCGTATCTTCCGGCATTGGCGAACACGCTCATACCCGCAGATTCTGCTGTCCGCCGGAAATTGTAGAAGTGGTGTTCAAATGAAAAAACTCCAACAGCGGCAAATCCTGATCATTCTCACTCTTACGGCGGCAAATTGTCTGCTGTTGATCCTGGCACTGAAGATCGGTCAGATCGAAATTTCATGGAGCGGATTGAGGGAAATTTTTTCCGGAACTCCCGATGGAACCATACTCCGGGAACTGCGTCTGGCGCGAAGTCTGGCGGCGATGATTGCCGGAGGAGCGGCAGCACTGGCAGGAGTGATCTTGCAGAAAGTTCTCCGCAACAGCCTTGCCGCACCGGATATACTCGGCATATCCAGCGGGGCAGGATTAGCCGGAGTGGGGCTGCTTTTGCTCTTTCCGCAATGGGCGGAGTTTCTGAATGGAGCCGCCTTTGCCGGAGCTTTGCTGACAGCGGCGCTGATCACCCTTGCGGCGTGGAAAAAGGGGCTTTCCCCCATCCGGCTGATTCTGGCAGGAGTGGCGATAAGCGCCCTTTTTGCCGCCCTGACCGGGGGCTTGATACTCTTTCACGCCGATAAGCTCTTCCCGGTAATGGAGTTCACGCTGGGGGGATTTTCCGGAAAATCCCTTTCCGATGTCACCCGCATCCTGCCGCTGGCGGCATTTTTGCTCATCCTCACCCTTTTTCTTCCCCGGAAACTTGAATTGCTCTCGCTGGGGGAATTGGAGGCAACCGCCCTCGGAGCATCGGTAAAAAGCTCCCGCTTTCTGGCATTGACCACCGCGGCGCTGGCGGCATCCCTGACCGTTTCTCTGGCAGGATTGCTGGGATTTACCGGCTTGATGGCACCCCACATCGCCCGGAAACTTGCCAACTCCTCCGACAGCCGGAACTTGCTGATTACCGCTCCGCTTACGGGAAGTGCGCTCACGCTGCTTGGTGATCTGATCGGCAGAACCATCTTTGCCCCCCGGGAAATTCCCGCCGGATTGCCCATTTCCATTGCCGGAGCAATCTTCTTTCTCACGCTTTTATCAAGCTCAAAAGAGGAGATGGAGTAATGGATATAAGAGTGAAAAATCTCCCGGTTATCGCAGGGAAACGGCAGATTCTGGAAAATATTTCTCTCACTTTCGCCCATAACCGCACCACCGTGATCATCGGAGAAAACGGCTGCGGCAAAAGTTCGCTGATAAAAACCGTAAGCGGCTTGCTCCCGGTGAAAAAAAATACGGTTTTTTACGGCAAAAGAGCATTGGATACCATTACCGTAAAAGAACTTGCAAAAACCCGTGCCGTTTTGCTGCAAAATCCTCCCCTGCCCCGGGGCATGAGAGTGGAGCAACTGCTGAAACTCGGCCGTTATGCCTTTGATACTCCGGCAAAGACGGATGAAAAAATCATTGCCGCGGCGCTTGAAGATACCGGATGCTCCGGATTGGAAGAACGCCTTTTGGAGACCCTTTCCGGCGGTGAATTGCGGAAAATTTATCTGGCACTGGCACTGGTTCAGGAGCCGGAAGTGCTTTTTCTCGATGAGCCGGATGCCAATACCGATGCCAAATTCTGCGCCGCTTTGCCCGGATTATTGCAGACTCTGCGGCAGAAACGGCAGTTGACCGCCGTCATGGTGACTCACAACCTCGATCTGGCGTTGCGCTGTGCCGATGAAATCATCGGTATCAAAGAGGGAAAAATTCAGCTTTCAACAGCTGTTGAAAGCGAAAATTTGACTGAAAAACTCTCTATTTTCACCGATGGGAACTGGGAGTTTATCACCGATAATTCCGGCAGGATACGGGCAGTTGCCGGCTGCCGGTAAAATTCTTTACCACTCACAGCCGAAGGGGATAAAGAAGATGTAACCGCCCCGTTTGCCGTTCTTTTTGCTCAAGCTGAAAAGCCGCCAGAGAAAACTGGTGGAGGAATCTTCACCGTCTCTGACCGAGGATATGAAGGGGAAACAGATCATTTCCGACCGTTTGCCCTCCTTGCGGTAACGGTAGAGCAGATGGAGGATATGTGTGGACTCCTTTTCACCTCTCTTTTCACCACCGGCAAGGATGTGGCAAAAGTGCCAGTTGTAATCGCCGTTGGAATTTTTCTCTTTGCGGAAAAAGAGACCGTTGCCAATATCTTCATAGTAACGCAGGTCAGAGTATTTTTTCACCAGTTCTTTCCGGAGACGGTCGGCTTTTTCATTGTCGGTAAAGGATTTTTCCTCCAGAGCAAAACCGATTTTGCGGGCAAGAGCCAGAGCATCGGCAACCTTTTGGGAGTATATGCGCTCTTGCTTTGCCAATTTCTCCTTTTCGATCTTCAGCTCCTCATAGCGGATAAGTTTCTTCAGCCGCTCGATCTCATCCCTGGTCTGCCAGCGGTCATTGAGTTTGGTTTGCTGAGTGATGCGTTCCCGGATATTTTCAATGCGGCTGTACTCGCCGGGAATACGGGAAAGCTCCTCTCTCAAAGTATCGACGGCTTTGGCATCGACACCGGGTTTCGCCACGTTGAAACCGAATCTGCCCCGGTAAAATAATCCGCAGGCGGCGTACTGGTCGCGCAATTCAGCACAGCTGTACTCCTGCACCCGCTGGCGGTTATTGGCAAAAACGGGGTGATCGGCACGGTCACGGCGGGTCTCTTTGGCATAGTAGGCAAGCGGAGAGAAAATAATGGTTTTATCCTCATCGGGGGCACGATTGATAAAGGTCATCAGGGGAAGTGAAGTGAAACGGCTGAAATCTTTGCCGTATTTCCACCAGGTCAAAAAGGGAATGATCATACCGCTGGCGTCATCCCGGTCGATCTCATACCGGAAAAAGGGAACGATCCAGCCGGCATATCGGGCATAAACCGGGTAATCGTACTTTTTCCACAACTCCTGAAGGTAGATGGAAAAAGTGGCATCATCCACCACCAGCGGGGGAAGTTCCAATGCCGGATCGATTTTTTTCAGAAGATCGATAATCTCCGGCTTGCGCTGATTGAAGGGAGTTCCCCACCGGCAAAGACGGTTGAGTTTATCCATCAGGAGCCATTTGCCTTCGGCTTTATAGCGGTGCGTCACGGAAAAGTGGGAAAGCAGAAAATATGAGGTGAACCATTCACGCTTCTGCACACTGTTATAGGAAGAAGAGAGATCCTCAAAGGCGTATTTACCCAAAAGAGACCCCAGTATATCAAAGGATGAACCTCTGCGGTTTTTCTCTGAACCGGCAAGGAGCAAAAAGCGCTGGGTATTGCTGCCATCTCTCCCGAATGTACCGAACCACAAGGGGATGAAACCGTAAGTTTTCACAGTGTAACGGGGAAGTTTGGCAAAAATTTCCTTCCGGAATCGATTAAGCTCCAGATAATCGGCGGGGAAAGGCTTTTTTCCGGCAAAACGGTAGTTCCAGATGTTTTTATCCCGCCGGGAGTTCAGATCAAGATCAAAAAGCCACTCCCATTCACTGCGGTCAACCACCGCCTCCCGCTCATAAAGCACGCCGCAGAACTCCCAGAAAAGTTCATCGACCCGCCAGTGCTGATAAACATCATAACGCCCACTCCCCTGAGGAGTATACTGAAGAAGGGTTTTATCGTAACTCCAAATCAGAAGCGGGGTGTAATAAGCGCCGCCGGAGTTCTCCTTTTGCCACTGCCAGGTCAAGGGGACGAAGCCGAAACCATCCCGGTTCCAGCCGAAAAGCGTTACCCAACCGTGTTTGTCAGCGGTGTTCCATGCGGAAAGAGGAAAAAGAATACTGTAATCATCACCCTCATGATTGTAAAGAGGACGGAAAGCAAAGCCGTAAGGGTCACAATCCATCAAGGGCCACAACACAGTCCAATAATCCTTAGAAGAGAAGAAAAAGGGCCAGATATTGATCAAATTGTCATTCAATCCGGCGACATTGCCGTGACCGATACGGTTGCTGCTGGAAAATTCCCGGCTGAGATTCTGATACTTTTCGGAGCGGAGACGGGTCTTCCGCGGGGCGGAATACTCATCCAGAACGCCGCCGGACATCCGAAGCATCCGGTCAGTGCTGGCGCAACCGCAGAGAAGAACCAGGAACAAGATCATCAACCAACGCTGTACCATTTTGATCACATCCTTATATTGCCGCACAATACTTCACGTTGGTTTGCCTCAGCAAACCAACTCATACACAATACATTATCACAACATTGCCCGCTGATGCGGGCGCTTCACTTTTTGCCGGATGGCAAAATGCTTCACATTGCAACGCAATGCTTCACGCGGGGGGAGCAATCCCCCAGCGCTTCACGCTGGTTTGCCTCTGCAAACCAACTCATATACAATACATTATCACAACATTGCCCGCTGATGCGGGC
>JAZUPS010000324.1:0-13123 GCA_045605305.1 Victivallaceae bacterium | reverse complement strand
CCTTGTCTCGGCGTAGAGTTGCGAAGCAACCGAAGCCGGATCAAACTACCAGCTTTCATCTCATCAACGGTATTTTTTTCAATCTTTTTTTGATTGACTTTTGTAATTACCTCAAGTGTTTCTGAATTATTAACGCTCTGTATGCAAAAAATATTTTTCAGGAGTCCGGAAATTGTTTCTGTTTTTCTCCAAATGGAAAAATGAAAAATCCCCCTGAAAGACTCCATCTTGATAATATGACATCACAAAGCGCTTAATTCAAGTCTTGAAAACATTGAAAATCATCTTTTTTTGTACTATATTATAAGAATGGTCAATTTCAAGAGTTTTCAAAGTAAAACACGGGGAATAGAAAGTGAGTATAATGATTTTTCCGGCGGCATTGATGGCTGTTGGGGCGCTGGCGGCATTTTTGCTGCGGCGCAAGGTGCTGGCGGCAACGGCAGTGGGTGCCGGAACGCTTTGCGGCAGTGCATTGGCAGGCTTGATACTGCTGGTGCGGTTGTATTTTCTCGGTTCGACAGTGGAGATGGGGGATATTTTTCTGCTCCCGGTGCTGATACTTTCACTGGCGGCGGGAGTTCACTCTCTGGGGTATCTTGCCGGACACGGCAGTGAACGCAGCGGCACTTACTGGTTTTTCTTCAACCTGACCGCCGCGGCGATGATCATGGTAACTCAGGCTTTTACGGCGTTGGAGTTCCTTCTGGCGTGGGAGGTCATGGGAGTTGCCAGTTTTGCTCTGGTGATCTTTGACCGGGAGAATGTGAAAGCGTGGAGCGCCGGATGGATCTATCTTCTTGCGTGTCATGCCGGAGCGGCATTTCTGATCCTTTTATTCTGCTTCCCCGGAACTCCGGCAGTGATCTTCACTCTGGCATTGATCGGCTTCGGCTTGAAAATCGGCTTCCCGCTGCTCCATGTGTGGCTGCCTGAAGCTCACCCCGCGGCGCCGGCTCCGGTATCGGCTCTGATGTCCGGAGCAATGATCGAACTGGGCTTTTACGGCTTGCTGATCTTCGGCATCCTGCCCGGCGGATCATGGGAGATGTGCGGCTGGGTCTTGACCGTTCTCGGGGCAGTCACCGCGCCATTGGGCATTATTTTTGCTCTGGCACAGAGCAACTTGAAAAAACTTCTGGCGTACTCCAGCATCGAAAATATGGGGATTTTAAGTATCGCTCTCGGTTTGGGATGTCTGGGTATTGCCCGGGATATTCCCTTGATGGCAGTCTGCGGCTTCGGCGGTGCCGGAGCGCATTTGCTCAACCATGCTCTGCTTAAAGGCGGACTTTTTCTGGCATCGGGTTCGGTTTACAAAGCAACCGGCACTCTGGATATGGATCTGACCGGAGGTTTGCTCAAACGTATGCCCCGCACCGGAACAACTTTTATCCTTCACGGTTTATCTCTCTGCGGCTTGCCGCCTTCAAGCGGTTTTGCGGCGGAGTTCTTCATTTACAGCGCCGCCTTTGCGGGAGTCGGGTGCAAAATGACTCCGGTAGTGGTGATCTCTGCGGTGATCCTGGTGATTCTGGCATTGACCGGAGGCTTTGCCGCGGCGGCATTTGCCAAAGCTATCGGCGCGGTTTTCTGCGGTGAACCCCGTTCTCAGGCGGCGCAGGATGCCCGGGAGGTCTCATGGGGCATGTGTATTCCGGTAATGGTGCTGTTTTTGCTGAGTATCGTTTTCATGTTTGCCATGCCGCTGGCAGTGGAATATTTCGGTTGCGGACTTTTTCCCTCTGCCGCCAATGAGATCACCGCTTTTGCGGGGGTGGCGGTGCAGGTGTCGGTGTTTTCCGGAATCGCTCTGGTGCTGATGACCATTTTTCTGATCCTGCGGGGTATCCTGACCGCCGCCGGAAGAGAACGTATTTCACCTACATGGGATTGCGGTTACGCAGTACCGTCGGCGAAAATGGAGTATACTGCCGCTTCATTCGGCAGAAGCATGGTGGAATTTTTCGGTTTCTGGCTGCGCCCGGAACGGAAGATCCGGCGGCCGGAAGGTGCTTTTCTGCAGAAGGCATCTTTTGAAGAGGAGATCGAAGACGGCGGCATTGCCCGCTTTTGGAAACCGGTTTTTCTCTTTGTCGGCAAGCTGTCGGAAAAGATACACTCTCTGCAATCCGGCAGTCTGCACTTTTACTTGCTGGTACTGGTGCTGACGCTGATTGCAATGCTTGGTTTTGCGGTAATGCGGGGGAATTGAAAATGAGTATGGAAATGGTTCGTTTTGCCGGCAGTTTTATCGCGGCGCTGGTGCTGGCTCCGCTGCTGCCGGGAATTATCAACAAGGTAAAGGCGTTCTTTGCCGGGCGCAAAGGTCCCCGGATGACACAGCTTTACCGGGATTTATTCAAACTGGTGAAAAAAGAGAGTGTGATCTCTGCCACATCCGGCGGAATTTTGCGTATTGCGCCGCCGGTGATACTGGCTTTGACGGTACTGGCACTTTTGCTGCTGCCTGCCGGAGCGCTCTTTTCACCCCTGAGATTTCAGGGAGATGTACTTTTATTCTTCTATCTGCTTGGTTCCTGCCGGATCTTGTCGGTGCTGGCGGCATTGGATACGGGTTCCAGTTTTGAAGGAATGGGTGCGGCGCGGGAGGTTTTCTTCTCGGCGCTGGCTGAAGCGGCAGTATTTGCGGTACTGGCATTTCTGGTGCTTTTCAGCGGTGGATTCACCCTTTCGGAAATGCTCTGTTTCCGGGGCGTGGAGTCGTGGATAACCTTCACTCCCGTGGTGCTGGCGGCTCTGGCGCTCTTTCTGGTGATGCTGGCGGAAAACTGCCGCGTCCCCTTTGATGACCCGGAAACCCATTTGGAATTGACCATGATCCACGAGGCGATGATCCTGGATTACGCCGGATTTGATCTGGCGGCTATCCTTTACTCATCGGCGTTGAAGCTGTGGATCTTTGCCGGTATCATCACCTCTCTTCTGATTCCGCCGGGGGTACTGCCGGTCTGGGGAGAGACAGTTGCCGGATTCGGCGGGATTCTGCTGATAACGGTGCTGGTCGGCATTGTGGAATCCAGCATGGCGCGTTACCGTTTCCTGAAAGTGCCGCCTCTGTTGATCGCGGCGGCGGTACTGCCGGTGCTGGCGATATTTTTCGTCATCTTTTTTGATGGGGGTGTGAAATGATCCAGTTGAATGAACTTCTTCTTGCTCTGCTGTTGGTCAGCTGTCTGATGCTGGCGGTTTCCAGCCGTCTGCTCCACTGCATCCGGCTGGCGGCGTTTCAGGGTGTCGTATTGGGAATACTGCCGGTGACGCTGGCGGCATCAATGGCATCGGTAAACTGGTTTATGGCGGGCATAAATCTGGTGCTTAAAGGTATTATTCTGCCGCTTTTGCTCTGCCGGGCAATGAAAAAGGCGGAAGTTAAAAGGGAGCTTGAACCGATCGTCGGTTACTCATTTTCTGCCGGAGCGGTTTTGCTGATAACTCTTTTCTGCTTCTTTATCACCCGTCAGCTGCCTGCGCCCACCGGGGCGGCGGCAACGGCTCCGGTGGCTGTACCGACAGCATTTACGCTGGCTCTGACCGGATTATTTGTGGTCATGGCGCGGAAAAAAGCGTTGACCCAGGTGATCGGATTTCTGGTTTTTGAAAATGGAATAACGCTTTTCGGCGCGGCGGTGATGCGTGAACACCCGGTGATCGTGGAACTGGGAATTTTGCTGGACGTGCTGGCGCTGGTATTTATTATGGGAATTGCAGTTCATCAGATCAGCCGGGAGTTTTCCCATATCGATGCTGACCGGTTGAATATGCTGGATGATCTTCCGGAAGAGAAAGAGGGGGCGGAAAAATGCTGATTGCCGGATTGTTGTTGCTGCCTTTGGCGGGAGCGCTTTTGAGTTTTGCTCTCAAAAGTGACCGTGCGGGCAAAATTTTGCTGATTGCCGGAGCGCTTGCTCACGTTGCATTGGTTTTCGTGGTGCGGTATTTCCTGCCCTGTGATGCGGGGGATCTGCATCTTGGCGGTTCACTTATGCTTTCACTCTGCGATGAGTTCGGCAATGGTCTGCTTATTCTGCAGGTGACTTCGATACTCTTTCTGCTCTGCAGTACCTATACCGTCTTCTGGCTGCCGGTGGATTCCGAGCGCTCCGGCGGTCATGCGGGGATGAAACAGTATGCCCTTGCCGGATGTCTGCTTTTATTTCTCTTTACCATGACTTTAACGGCAGTGGCGCAGGACTTCGGAATGCTCTGGGTGGCAGTTGAGGCAACGACACTGGCAAGTGCGCCGCTGATCAACTTTCACCGGGGTAAAGGTTCACTGGAGGCTATGTGGAAGTATCTTTTGATCTGCTCCATCGGTATCGGTCTGGCGCTTTTCGGCACGATGCTGCTGGCATCTTCGGTAAATGATCCTCATTGCGGACTGGGATTTGCCGAACTTGGTGACGCGTTGGCAAAAAACGGGAATATGCTCTGGTTCAAAGCGGGATTTGTTCTCTGTTTTGCCGGTTATGCTTTGAAAATGGGTCTGGCGCCCTTTCACACCTGGCTGCCGGATGCCCACAGTGAAGCGCCTGCTCCGGTGTCGGCGCTTTTATCCGGCAGTTTGCTCAACTGCGCTTTGCTGGCGATTCTCCGCCTTTTGGAAATAACTCCGGGAGATTTGGGGGATTTTGCCAACGGTTATCTCAAATTTTTCGGATTTTTCTCACTGGCAGCGGCGGCATTTTTCATCCTCCGTCAAAAGGACTTCAAACGGATGCTCGCTTACTCCAGCGTGGAACACATGGGGTTGATCGCCCTGCTTATTGCTTACGGCGAGGGAGTTACTGCCATGACCCATATGGTATCCCATTCGCTGTGCAAAATGATGCTCTTTCTGACTGCGGGCAACATTCTGCTGACTTACGGGAGCCGTTCAGTTTCCAAAGTGAAAGGTTTATTCAGCCGGATACCTTTCAACGGTACGCTCTGGATAATGGGTATGCTCTTTATTTGCGGCACGCCGCCGTCCCCGCTTTTCTTTACGGAGCTGCGGCTGGTGAAAAGTGCCGGAGCGGTTCCCGGGGCGGTGATTTTGCTTTTGCTGCTGGTGGTATTTTGCGGCATGTCACAGACGGTGCTTGGCATGGCCGCTCCCGGAGAGTTGAAAACTCTTGAAGCGGATAAAAAAGTTGATAAATTAGCGTATATTCCGGCATTGGCGGCAGGATTGATCATTATTGCCGGAGTATTGACCGGAATGGATTGGGTGCTTAGCGGAGTGAATTTGAAATGAGTGAATCATATCTGTTGCTGAAAAACGGTGAAAGATCATCATGGTCAAGTGTGCCGGTGCTGGGAGAGGCAAAATTTCATGCTCAGGTGATCCGGAGCTTGAACGAGGATAACTGCCGGGTGGAATCATTTTTTGCAGTACCGGAAAAGAGCGGATTTTTTCTGGTTGCAGTATTGGGCGACCGGGAAAACGGCGGATTCCGGGTGATGCGTTCTTTGGTGGAGAAATCTTTTGCTTCTCTGACCCCGGAATATCCCGGATTGAACCGCTTTGAGCGGGAAATTTTTGAACTTCACGGAATTATCCCCGAAGGACACCCAAATTTGAAGCCGCTGCGTTTCCCGGCGGGAAAGATCGGTGAGATGGATTTCTTTGCCATGGAGGGCAAGGCGGTGCATGAGGTTGCCGTAGGACCGGTTCATGCCGGAGTTATCGAACCGGGACACTTCCGTTTTGAGTGTATGGGAGAGATGGTCTATTCTCTGGAAATTTCGCTGGGTTATCAGCACCGGGGCGTGGAAAAGATGCTCATCGGTGCGCCGGATAAAAAGAGTATCCATCTGATCGAAACTGCGGCGGGGGACAGCTCCATTGCGGCGGCGTGGAACTACTGCCGGATCATCGAAGCTCTGAGTGATCTTCCCGTTTCACCGGAAGCGCTGGATTTGCGGCAGATCGCATTGGAATTGGAGCGCTGTGCCAACCATATCGGTGACTTGGGCGCTCTTGCCGGTGATGTGGCATTTCTGCCGACGGCAAGTTTCTGCGGCAGAATACGCGGAGAGTATCTGAATATGAGTGCGGAATTGTGCGGCAACCGGTTCGGCAGGAACTTCCTTGTTCCCGGCGGATGCCGTTACCCCCTTTCCGGAGAAAAGGCGCAGAAGATCGCCGCCTGGATACGGCGGGTTTCCGCAGAGTTGTGGAATGCATTGGAGCTGATGTTCAACTCTCCCACGGTGCTTGACCGTCTGGAAAATACCGGTTGTGTCAGCCGGGGTGAGGCGCTTATGCTCGGTTTGACCGGCGTGGCGGCACGGGCATGTGCGGTGGATGTGGATTCCCGGCGGGATTTCCCCGGTTCGGCGCAGAGTGTTCCGGCGGCGCTGGAGGTGAAAAACTTCACCGGCGATGTGCTTTCCCGGGCGGCGGTGCGTTATGCGGAATTGAAAAACTCCCATGAGTATCTGCTTGCTCAACTGGATAAGGTTGCCGCCTCCGGTCTGGCATTTGAAACGGAGAAAAAGGAGATGACTTTGGCACCGGATTCGATCGTGATTTCGGTGACGGAGGCGTGGCGCGGCGAGCTGTGTCACACGGCATTGACCGATGGAGAGGGAAAATTCCGGATGGTGAAGATCACCGATCCCTCATTTCATAACTGGGAAGGTCTGGCAATGGCGTTGCGGGATGAGGAAATTTCCCACTTCCCCATTTGCAACAAGAGCTTCAATCTTTCCTATTGCGGACACGATCTTTGAGGAGAAAAGACGATTATGTGGAATGCACTTAAAGCCAGATTGCGTCAGGGATACCGGACGGGTAAGTTCCCTTTTGCTCCTCCGGCATTGCCGGAGTATTTTGCCGGACGGCACGAAATCGAAGCGGAAAAATGTACCGGCTGTGAAAAATGTGTTGAAGTCTGTCCCGCGGATGCGGTTGTGTTGAATGGCAAAGCTCCGGCAGTGGATACCGGCAAATGTATTTTCTGCGGCAAGTGTGCCGGAGTTTGTGAACCCGGAGCGTTGAAGCTGGGCAAAGAGTACCGTCTGGCGGCGATGAGCCGGGAGAAATTGATTGCCGACGGCGGAATTTATGAGCCGGAGCGCCCGACTGACCGGGAATTTTTGAAGTTCTGCGGCAATTCGCTGAAGATACGTCAGGTTTCTGCCGGCGGTTGTGCGGCGTGTGAATTGGACTTCAACGTGTTGAATACTCTGGCATGGGATATGGGCAGATTCGGTATTCAGGTGGTGGCATCCCCCCGCCATGCCGACTGTATTTTAGTTACCGGGCCGGTGAGTGAAAATATGCTTCTGGCGCTGAAAAAGAGTTACGATGCCGCGCCCCGGCCGGTGTGGGTGATCGCCTGTGGAAGTTGTGCGGTTTCCGGTGGAATTTACGCGGGCAGTCCGGTTTGTCACGATGGAGTGGAAAAAATTTTGAAACCCGACCTCTATGTGCCGGGTTGTCCGCCGCATCCGGCAACGCTGCTGGAAGGTATTTTGCGTTTGATGAATAAGAAGATTTGAGCGGGAAGGGAGTAATTTTTTATGAAGAAAGAGGGTTTTTCCAGTCAGATCGGATTTATTCTGGCGGCGGCGGGATCAGCAGTTGGGCTGGGCAATATCTGGCGCTTCCCCTATCTGGCGGCGAAGTACGGCGGCGGAATATTTCTTTTGACCTATCTGGTTTTGATGTTGACATTCGGCTATGCGCTGCTGATTTCAGAGAACAACATCGGCAGAATGACCGGGAAAAGCCCCATCGGTGCTTACCGTGATCTTTGCCGCGGCAAAGGATTGCTGGGTAAAATCATTGCTCCCGGCGGCTGGATCAATGCTCTGGTGCCGATGATCATCCTGCCCTATTACTGCGTGATCGGCGGCTGGGTGACCAAATATGTTTCAGCAATGGCATCGGATGATTTTGCAAATTTCAGCAAACAGGCGGATTCAGCGTCGTATTTTGTCGATTTTATCTCTTCCCAGGCTGAACCGGTGGTTTATTTTATGATATTTGTGATCATCACGGCACTGGTGGTGTGCTGGGGCGTTGAAAAAGGAATTGAGCGATTCAGCAAGATCCTGATGCCCGGATTGGTGCTGATGATCATCGGAATTTGTATTTATTGTATATTTCTGCCCAATTCGGAAGTGGGTTTGAAGTATTATCTTTACCCGGATTTTTCCAGATTCAGTTATATGACTGTGGTTGAAGCGATGGGGCAGCTCTTTTTCTCCCTTTCGATTGCGATGGGTATCATGATCACCTACGGATCATATATGCGTCGGGAAGATGATCTGGTTTCCAGTGTGAACCATGTGGAATTATTTGATACCGGAGTATCATTCCTTGCCGGATTGATGATTATTCCGGCGGTGGTC
The DNA here is from genome assembly GCA_045605305.1 of Victivallaceae bacterium. Classification (GTDB taxonomy): domain Bacteria; phylum Verrucomicrobiota; class Lentisphaeria; order Victivallales; family Victivallaceae; genus UBA1784. The sequence goes on along the minus strand of JAZUPS010000324.1, from coordinate 4,759 downwards.
TCTTTCGGCGGTGAAGAAGCTGCCGGAAATGCCGGTCCGGGACTGATTTTTGTGGTGATGCCGCAGGTGTTTGCCAGTTTTCCCGGCGGTCAGATCGTGGGATTTATTTTCTTTGTTCTGGTATTGTTTGCCGCGACAACGAGTGCGGTATCGCTTCTGGAAACCAATGTCCACACGCTTATGCAGGAGTTGAAAATCAACCGTATCCGGGCATTGTGCATCTGCCTTTTGGAAGTATTCATCATCGGTCTGGTAACGGTGCTTGGTTACAGTGTGCTTTCCTTTGTTCATCCGCTGGCATTTATTGAAGCATTCAAGAACAAAGATATTCTGGATACGCTTGACTTTATCAGCAACAGTATTCTGATGCCGGTGGGTGCGATTTACACCACACTGCTGGTGATTTCGGTCATCGGATTGAAAAAGTTCTGCGATGAAATAAAGACTTCAGATAAGCCGTGGTATCGGGAGTGGGTTTACCGCTTCTGCATGGTGGTGGTGGTGATACCCTGCCTTTTGATCGTGTTATTGAATGCGACGGGAGTGCTGCACTGACGGGGGAAGTTCAGAGTATTTCCAGCGGGAATTCTTCCCAGCTGCGGCAGTAAATATCGGCGATTTCAGCCAGTTCAGCCGGATTTTTTTCGCTTGGGTCATAGACTGCGGCGAGGGAAAATCCGGCTTTTTTGGCGGTGCGTCCGGCGTAGAGGGCATCTTCAAAGACGAGGGTTTTTTCCGGAAGAGAGCGGAGTTTTTCCGTCATGGTGAAAAAGACCTCCGGAGTGCGTTTGGAACTTTGGGTATCGGCACAGCTGATGATATATTCAAAATCATCGGCGATCCCCGCCCGTTCCAGTGCTTGAGTTACCAGTCTGGACTCTGTGGCGGTAATGATACCGCAGGGGATGCCATTGGCTTTCAATGCGGCGAGGATATTTTTTATTCCGGGCTTGAGTTCGGCTTCCTGACGGTAGAAATTTTCCACGATCTGCCAGGTTTGGCGGTATGCGGTTTCGAGGTCGAGATCAAGTTTGAACTCCCGGATGAGATACTCCAGTGCGTTGTGCATGGAAATGACTCCGAGTTTGCCATCCAGATCAAACTCCTGATCGATGCCGTGAGTGGAGAGAAAACGTTGAGCGAGGTTGCTCCAAATGGGCATACTGTCCAGAATAGTGCCATCCAAATCAAAAATTGCCGCTGAAAAAGCCATATTATCCAATCTCCTGTTGCAACGGGAGCAGAAAACACCCCCTTCTTTGTCAAATATAGCACCAAACGGCAATATTGCAACCAATTTGCCGGGGGTGGTAAGTTTATTTGCAAAAAAGGGGGGTATTTTCCGGAAATTTTATTCCGACTTCAGCTTCGCACTGAGCCTGATGGAACAGAAATCCGGACCGCACATGGTGCAGAACTCGGTTCCGTGGGTATCCGGAGTTTCTCCGGCGGCGGCAAGGGCGGCGGCACGGTATGCCCGGGGACGTTCCGGTTCAATGGCGCAGTCAAATTGTTTTTCCCAGTCAAAAACGGCACGGGCATCGCTGATTTGATCATCCATATCCTGACAATGGGGACGGTGCAGGGCAATATCTGCCGCATGGGCGGCGATTTTGAATGCGGTCAATCCCCGGGCAACATCATCGGCATCGGGCAAACCGATATGTTCTTTCGGCGTGACGTAGCAGAGCATGGCGGCTCCGTAAAATGCTCCCATCATTCCACCCATGGCGGCGGTGAGGTGATCGTAACCGGGGGCGCAATCGGTCACCACCGGGCCGAGAATGTAGAATGGTGCATCGCCGCAAAGTTCCTGTTCCCGTTTCATATTCATTTCGATTTGATCACAGGGGACGTGTCCGGGGCCTTCCACCATCACCTGAACTCCGGCATCCCGGCATCTGGCGGCCAGCTCACCGAGGGTGGCAAGTTCCGCAAATTGTGCTGCGTCAGAGGCATCGGCAATACATCCGGGGCGCAGACCGTCACCGAGGGAGATGGTTACATCATATTGACGGCAAATATCCAATATGGCATCGAAGTTTTCATAAAAAGGATTTTCCTGATCGCGGGATTTCATCCATGCGGCGATGATCGCGCCGCCCCGGGAGACGATACCGAGTTTGCGTTTGAGGGCTAAAGGGAGGTGTTTTTTGAGCAGTCCGGCGTGGATGGTCATGTAATCGACCCCCTGCTGAGCCTGTTCCAGAATGACCTGCAGCAGCACATCTTTGGAAATATTTTCCGCTCCGACGCGGGCAACTGCTTCGTAAATCGGCACTGTTCCCAGCGGAATGACGGATTTGTTGATCAGCGCCTGCCGGATCCCGGTAATATTGCTGCCGGTGGATAGATCCATGACCGTATCCGCTCCGTATTTTATGGCAATGGCAAGTTTGTCAAGTTCGGCGCGGCAGCAGGAAGAGAGAGAACTGTTACCGATATTGGCATTGACTTTGGTACGCAGAATTCTGCCGATCCCGCAGGGAACGAGGTTGGTATGGTTGATGTTTGCCGGGATCACTATCGTTCCGGATGCCACATGCTGACGGATGAGTTCCGGTTCGAGAAATTCTTTTTCGGCGACGATGCGCATTTGGGGAGTGATGATTCCCCTTCTGGCGGCGAGCATTTGAGTAGACATGGTCTTCTCTCCTTCTGGTTTCCGGCAAGGGGATGAACCAAAAGGGAGGATTCTGCCGGAAAATGGCGGCACTCCGCCAAATCAGACCGGCAACGGCACTTCCTACGGCTGCATTATCAGCGTCAGGTTCAAAAGGGTCAAAGCAGAGTATCGCTTTCTCTCAGCCGGCACATCCGGCTCCCCTGTCCGTGCGGCAAAAAGCCGCGTAGTTTACGTTATAAAATGTAACGCCTGCGGTGGAAAAAGTCAAATATTTTCGATGGTAAGAATGGAAAAAAATTGAAAAATCGCTCCGAGAAGCACAAATAAGTGCCAGATGGCGTGGAAAAATTCCTTCCGGACAACGTAAAAAGCCACCCCTCCGGTGTAGGCGATGCCGCCAATCAGCAGCAGTTTCAATCCGGCAGAACTCATTCCGGCGATCAGATCCCGGGCAATAAATACACACGCCCAGCCCATAGCAAGATAGATGATGACTTCCAGCCAGTGAAATTTGTCGTCAAAGAAGATTTTGCCGAGAATCCCGAGGATGGTGAGGATGATCAGCACCAGCAGAACCATGTATCCGGAAAAAGTTTTGACCGCACCGGTGATCAGCGGGGCATAAGTTCCCGTGATGAGCAGGTAAATGGCGCAGTGGTCGAAGCGGCGGGCAAGGGGCTTGATTTCCGGTTTCCGGCAGAGGTGGTAAAAGCCGGATGCCCCGAACATGGCAAGCAAAGAGAGCCAGTAAAATATCAACCCGGCAGTAAAGAGTCCGGAATTGTTCTTTTCCGCCAGCAAAGAGAGGGGGATCGCCCCGGCAAGCGCCAGAATCACGCCGAAAAAATGAGAAGAGACGTTGAGACGCTCTTCCCGTGGAGTGTAGGTTTTGATTTTGCCCATCGTGTTTACCAGCGGATGAGGAGCGCCGCCCAGGTGAGACCGGCACCGAAACTGGCGGTCAGGATCAGATCACCTTTTTTGATCTTGCCTTCCCGGTTCAACTCATCCAGACAGATGCCGATGGAGGCGCTGGAGGTGTTGCCGTAACGGTCAACGTTGAGGTAAACCTTTTCCGGAATGCCAAGTTTATTGGCAACGGCATCAATGATCCGGCGGTTGGCTTGATGGGGGATCGCCCAGACAATATCTTCCGCTGAAACGCCGCTTTTTTCCAGAACTTTGCGGCAGGCGGAAACCATGGAGGTGACCGCCAGCTGGAAAGTTTTCGGTCCGCCCATTTTAATAGTATGGAATTTGCCTTCGACACTTTCCACCGTGGCGGGCATGGCACTGCCGCCGCCGGGGACGATGAGCAGATCGGATACTTCGCCGTCAGCGGCAACTTCTCCGGCAACGTAAAAGTCCGGAGTTTCCGGATTTCCGTCATTTTCCAGCACGACCGCCGCCGAACCGTCACCGAAAAGCACGCAGGTGGAGCGGTCGGTCCAATCGACCAGACTGGTCATCTTTTCCGCGCCGATAACCAGCACCCGCTTGTAGGCGAGGGGAGATGCCATCATGCCGTAAGCGGTGTTGAGGGCATAGAGGAAACCGGAACATGCCGCTTCCACGTCGAAACAGGGGCATTTGCCGGCACCGATTTTTTTCTGCACCAGAGCCGACACACTGGGAAAAGCGTGGTCGGGGGTAACGGTCGAAACGATGATCAAATCGATCTGATCCGGGGTGATACCGGCATTTTCCAGAGCGTTTTTTGCGGCAATGGCAGCCATATCGCTGGAAGTTTGATCTTTATCCGCAATATGGCGGACTTTGATACCGGTGCGTGAAACGATCCACTCATCGGAGGTATCGACCATCTTTTCCAGATCGTCATTGGTCAAAATATTTTCCGGAATACAGCGGCCGGTACCGATAATTCTTATTCCCATGTTTTTCAATCCAGTTTGGAGTTATAAATCATAATCAAAGCAAATATACACCCGCAAATTGCAAATATCAACAGCAAAAGGCATAAAAAGCAATAATTATTTGATTAAAATGATAATCAGAGCGGGAAAGAGGGGATTTTGCCGTATATATTATATATATAATATGAATAGAAAAAGTCTGGCGCCATAAGAGGGAGTAAGCATAAAAACTGCAAAAAAGTTGAAATGATCGCTTGTA
>JAZUPS010000323.1:0-6722 GCA_045605305.1 Victivallaceae bacterium | reverse complement strand
GGGAAAAATCCGGTTCCGGCTGAGTTGCGTGTGGATTACATGAAAGTTTCCGGCGGTGCCGTTCCGCCCCGGCTGGTCAGACGCGCCTTGTCTGCTGCGGAAAAAGAGCTTTTGGCAAAATCCGGCGCGGCGGTTGAGCTGAAAAGTGCCGCAAGCAGCTATGGTTTTGAGCTATCCGGCGGTCTGCATTGGGGGGAGATCCGTCAGCAGGGCAAATTGGTGAATGATCCGGCGGTGTTTGTGCCGGTTTTTGCAACTCAGATCGATGGTAATATTTTTTATTCCCATGAGCTGCAGTTGTGCGGCAATAAAAAGTCAAATGAGGGCTTTGAGTTGCGTTTACGGGAACCGAAAGGGCAGATCGAATTTACTTTGACCGGAAAAACGGATCAAAATGATGGGATCAGACTTAGTTTGTCTGCGGTCAATAAATCGGCATCAAAGCGTAAAATCCAGCTGATTTTTCCCATTTCCGCTTCCCTTATCGCTCCCGGAGCACGGGAGGAAACGAAATACTTTTTCCCGTGGCGCAGTGGTTTATTCGGCAGGGTAACGGCTGATTTTTCCACAGAATACGGCGGTCTCGGCTGGATGCAGCTGCAGTTTGCCGCCAACGAAAAACGTGGACTCGGCTTGATGTTTTACCCCTTGGATACGACCGGCAGTTTCAAAGGTTTGCGGATGCTCCGTCAGGAGGATGAAGAGGTAAAAGTTCACCACATGGAATCGGTCAACCGGGCAGATTATCCATTGGTCAATATGCTGGAAAAACAATCCGGTCTGGTCATGATGCAGTATTACCGTAACCGGGAGGTTGCTCCGGGAAATGGAATTTCAAGTTGTGAAGTGCGTATGGCGACTTTTGACGGCAAGTGGAAAACGCCTTTGCGGGAGTATGCCGCATTTATGCGGAAATCCATGAATCCGGTTTCTGTTCCCCGGTGGTTCCGGGATACTTTTACCTGGCTCAATGCCCATCCGCCATTTTATTATGATCAGGCAAATCAGCGCTATGCCATGGCTGGGAAACTTGCCGGGAGCGAACACTCTGCCCAGTTGGCATTCTGGGATGATTACAAAGAGGTTCCGAAAACAGCTCAGGTCTCTCAGCTTGAACGTTATCAGCCGGGAGATTTTCAGGTGAACCGCAGCCGCGGCGGAGATGCTTCATTCCGGGAAGAAATTGAAAAAGTTCAGAAACGCGGAACCCGTATGACTCTTTACATAGATCATCGTTTCTGCTGGAAAAACAGTGAAACCGCCAAGCGTTACGGCAAGGCGTGGGGAACGATGAATCAACTGGGAAATTACAATGGTTATATCAGCAGTGAAGATCTCTATCTGATGTGTTTTTACGATGGGGACAAATGGGCAAAATATATGAGTGACACCTGTTTCCGCTTGACGAAAACCCTCGGCTTGGATGGAATTTATCTGGATGAACTCGGTATTGCCTTCCCCTGTTTCCACCCCGGTCATGACCATGTCAAAAAGGGTGAGTTTCCCACCAGTCCCCGGGATTTGGGAGCATCCATGACTCAAGTGCGGAACGCAATGAAAAAAGCCAATCCGCAGGCGGCTTTGATGACGGAACACGCCGGCAGTGATTATCTGACTCAGTTTTATGATGGCAGTTGGGATCAGACTTTCATCAAAAGGTTTGATTTTTCAGAAAAGTATTTCGATGATCTGCGCTTGTGCATTTTCCGCTTCTATTTCCCGCACTTCAAGATTTCCGCGTGGGGAGCAAGTTTCCGTCACGCCCAACGGAACTTATTCAACGGTATCGGCATGGATATGGGAGGAGCTGAGAATAAAGATGAGCAGCGCCTTTATGCCCATGCAATGAAGGAAAACGGGGATGCTTTTGCCGCTTTGGATGCTGAACCGATTGTGCCGTCGTCGGCTGAAAAATTGTTGATCAACCGTTTCCCCGCCCGGGAAAAGGTCGCTTACACCTTTTATAATACAGGATTGCATCCTGTGACCGGGAGCATGTTGGAAAAATCTCCGATAGCCGATGGTCACTATGTGGATATTATCCGGGATGAGGAACTGGTGTTGAATGATGCCGGTCTGCCGCAGATTACTCTTGCGCCTGAAAGTGCTGGATTGGCGGTTTGTTTTCCAACATTGCTGAAAGTGGAAATTTCAGCTGAAGGTTCCTGCAAGTTCGCTTTTGATCCGGCAAAAGGTGATGAACTGGTGGTTTGCGAGGGCAGGGATGATGAACACTTCCACGCACCGCGGGGCAAGAGTGTTTCTCTGAAAACTGATTCCGGCAGTGGTACTTATCAGCTTCGCAACCGGAATTGCCGCAAGGTGATCTTCAAGTTGAAAAAAGATGGTTATCTGGTTGATCAAGCCGTAATAAAACGTTGACAAAAGAGGCAAATTCAAAAGTTCTCAAAAACTCTTGAAAATTCCCGTTGCGATCTGAAAACGCCCCGCGCTTATCTCATCAACGGTTTCTTTTCAATCTCTTTTTGAAAGACTTGGAGAATTACCTCAAAAATAATAATTTTTCCGCCGGAGTTGATCCGGCGTTTTTTTTCTGAGCATGATATATTCCAAGGTCATTGCAAACATGGCACTCTCCGGGGTTCGGATGCTGTTGAAATCATCGGTATCATTCCTCCAACGTGTCTGTTTTGAAGTGAGTTTATGCGGCAGAACATGAGGGCTCAGTCAACAACTTACCCAATTTCTTTTTTCCCCGGTTGAATTTCCCGCCGGGGATGCTATATTATTTGCAGTAAAAGCAAAGATGCTCTCTGGATAATAGAAGAATATATAATGGAAAATAATTTGCCTGAAAACCGCCGGTATATTATCGCTTTGAAAATTCTGCTCCTGCTTGGTGCCGGGGGCGCTCTCGGATTTGTATGGATGGTTGGTGCGGTCGTTATTCTATTCAGCTTTCTCCACCAATTTCCGATGATGATTTTTTTCTCTCTGCTGCTGTTGGCTCTGTGGTTTATGCTTTTTGCCTTTATGTTTTGCAAAAGAAGAAAAATTTGGAAGTTTTCCGGTCTTGGCGCACTGATTTTTCTGCTGATACTTTGTGCGATCCCCGCATGTCACTGGCTTAAAGTGGAGCGTTTCAAACCTTTGAATGATGAAATTTTATGGTTTCTCTATGACCCGTGGACGCCGGGGAGCAAGGTGGTGGCGGTCGATGCCGCACCGGAATTCCGGATTTCCTCGGAGTTGCCGAAAATCAGCGGAGCGTATGCCCTTTATCCGGTTTATTCCGGAGTGGTTCGCGCCCTTTATGACCGTGAAAAATTTGAAGAAAATGAATATCAGTTTTTGGATACCGGCGGCTCGGATATGGTATTTACCAAATTGCTTGCCGGTTCAGTCGATTTGATTTTTTGTGCGCCGCCATCTCAAAAACAGATCGCTGCAGCCGCCGCAAAAGGTTTGAAATATGAGATCACTCCTTTTGCAGTGGAGGCATTTGTATTTTTTGTCAACAGTAAAAATCCGGTGGAAAATCTTACCTCTTGCCAGATACGCGATATTTACTCCGGCAAGATCACCGATTGGTCGCAGATCGACCGCCGCTTCAGCGGAAAAATAAAACCCTTTCAGCGCAATCAGGGCAGCGGCAGTCAGACCATGCTGGAAAAAATAATGGGCAATATTCCCATCATGCCGCCTTTGCAGGAGGATCGCCTCGGAGGAATGGGAGGAATCATCAATGATGTTGCCGGATACCGCAACTATCAGGAGGCGCTCGGCTTCACGTTCCGTTATTTTTCCACCGAAATGTTCAAAAACGGAGAAATCAAACTGCTTTCGATCGACGGAGTTGCTCCGACGGTGGAAAATATCCGCAACGGGACGTATCCATTTATTACAGATTGCTGTATTATCACCCTTCGGCCGCGCGGTGAAAATATCCGCAAAATCGTGGATTTTATCTTTTCTCCTGCCGGCAGAGAACTTGTAACGAAAACCGGGTATGTCCCTGTTGAAAAACTGGAAAATCGACCATGAAAAAACTTTTTGTCCTTCTTACTCTGACAATGGTGTTATTTTGCGGATGCACTGTTTCACCTTATCCCAAAAACTTTCACAAAGTCAACGAAAATCTCTATCGTTCAAATCAACCGGATACGGCAGAATTCGAGTATCTCTACCATGTTCACGGCATACGCAGTGTGTTGAATCTCCGGGAAAACAACAGTGACAAAAAGAAAATCGATGCGGTTAATTGCAAAATCAAAAATGCCTTTACACTCTATGAATTGCCCCTTGATACCGGAAATATTTCCGAAGATGATCTGTATAAAATCCTGACCATCATCCGGGATGCTCCCAAGCCGTTGTTGATCCATTGCTGGCACGGCAGTGACCGCACCGGTTGTGCCGTTGCCGCCAGCCGTATCGTTTTTGAAAACTGGAACGTGGAAGATGCCATTGCTGAATTGATGAAGCCGGAATATGGACACCACAAAAACATTTATACCAATATTCCTGCTTTGCTCCGTAAAGCTGACTGGAAAAAGATAAAAACTGTGATTTCCGGTGAAAAACAACCGTGAACCATATAGCTGTACTACGGTGACTGTATTGTAGAAAAGGGTAGAAAAGAGAGTATGAACGACGAAACATTATTTGCCGGAGCGTTGATTTATTTGATTTACCTGCTGGGATTTCTGAGTCTGTTAAAATGGCTTCCCCGGTGGGGGCGATTGGTTGGTTATGTGTTTTTCTGCGTGCTGAATATCGGTTTAGCATTTCTTTATCGTGGTTTGAATTTCATCTCTTTCAATATCCAATCCGGAAAACGGGCGTTGAATTTCTTTACGGAATTATCTGAAACGCTTGCCAGTAACACCATGCACATTGAATATTTGCCAATGCCGACTTATACCGCCGGAATTATCTGGGGGATCATCTCGCTGTTGGTGGTGATTGCCGGATTGGTGGTGCTGAGCTTGAAAATCCGCTGGTACAGTTATGTGACAACCATTGCGGCTCTGTTTTGTGCGTTTGGCATACTGGATATACACACGCCTCATTCAGAAAAGCGGTATATAAGTGATTCAAACGCTTTGCGGCAAAAGACCTATCTTCTTATTGAACAGAAGCGCAAAGAAAATGTAAGTGATAAACAAATATCTGAAGCGATCAAGGCAAATTTAAAAGATTTCCGCTATACTTACGAAAATCGCGAGGATGAAAAAGAATCATCCGAAAAAATCCTGACTGCAATAAAAAATTTGCAGCCGGAAGCGAAAGTGGAGGCAACCGAAAAATGAAAAAACTTTTATTGATAATTTTGTCAGCAGCGGCAGTTACAACTTCCTTTGCCGGAGATTTTGACGGCAGGGGGGTGATTTCCGGTTGGAAATTTGCCCCGGTGCAAGTTGATGTGGGATTGATAAATGACAAAAAATTAGTAGATAACAGTACCGATACGTTTTTTTCTCTCGGTTTGTGGCTTTTGCAGCAAAAGTCTGCTGTTATTTCCTTCTCTTTTGTTGTCAACACCCTGCATAACAATTACGGTATCCAGTTTCCTTCATTGATCATGGGGGTATTGACCGATAACAATTACGGCATATCTTGCGGCTGGCTGAATTATTGCAAAAATTGTTATGGTATACAGCTTGGAATTGTGAATTACAGTTGGGCAGGGGAACCGGTCGAAGAGAACCGGAAACGGCTTCAGGTTATCGGCATGAATATCGCAGATACCGTTTATTTGGGTGTGGTGAATATTTCCAATAAATTTCAAATCGGCGCAGTCAATCTCTCTGCCGGGGCAATTTTTCAGCTTGGCTTACTCAATTACAACCCAAAATCATATATCCCGTGGATGCCGCTGATAAACTTCAGTTTTGGAGGGAAAGAAAAATGACTGAAAACAATACAAATTTTAAATCCGGCAAACTGGCGTTGTTCTATGCTTTGACCACCGGATTTCTGGCGTGGGTCGCCGGGTGTGTGCTGGTATTTGCCTGGGTGGGTTTGACAGGAGTTCCGCCAATATCAGCAATGATCCGGATGTTTCTATATCATTACCTTTATTTTTATTTGTACTTTGCCATTATTGCAGTTTTTTACTCCGGCTGGCTTTACTGTTATCTGCTGAACATCCGGCAGGCACGCAAAAGGGCGTTTTGGGGCTTGATTATGATATGCACTCTATCGGTGATCCCCAGTGGAGTATTGTATGAAGTGCAAGATATGCTTCATGGTTTTTATCCGGAATACAGTATATTTACAAAACTGTTCTGGCACTGGGAAGATTGGTTTATTGTCGGATATTGTATCATTCTGACCTCGCTGCCGGTAACAATTCCGGCTGTTTTCTGCTTTTTCTTTATCAACAAAAAAGTTGCTCTGTTATTCGACAAAGGATATAAGCCGGCAATTTATCGCAAATTGGCGAAATGGCATCAGGAACACCCGAAAAGTTTTTTTATTACTGCCGGTACTGTTTTGTGGGTACTGTTTTTTGCCGCGGCTATGTGGAGTTTTGAATTTGACCGCGAAACTGCTTATTGGCAAGATTTTATTTATATTCCGCGCGGCAGTTTCAATCCGTGGCTGTTGCTTGGACTGCCTTTGCTGATTGGGATCGGCGCGGGATTGAGCGGATTGATTTATCTCTTGAAATTCATCAATCGGAAATTGGCGTGGGCAGTTCTATTACTTACTGTTTCAATACTCTCCGGGTGGGCAATTTGGGAAAACTTGCCGCA
>JAZUPS010000322.1:0-4082 GCA_045605305.1 Victivallaceae bacterium | reverse complement strand
ATCTTTATTATTCCTGTCAAGTTATGATAAACAAAAAGCCTCTCTGCAGCTGATTACCGCAGAGAGGCTTGAATTTTTTATTTCTTATACCGTTTCTCTCAACAATAACCAGCCGTACCGCAGCCGATAATAATGGCGGCGATAATAATAATCATGCTGTTAATGTTGTTGAAAAACTGTCTCATTTTATCCTCGTATGATTCTCAAATTTCTTCTAATATACTACCTTTTTATATTTTGTCAAGAGAAAAAGTCACCAAAAAGCAAAATTTTTAATTTCAGGTTGCCGAATTATGAAAGGCGAAAGCTTTTTATCAAGCTAAAAAATTTTGCCTATCCAGAACCAGGTTTGTGATACTTTGTCTTATAAAAGGCGAAGACTTGACTTAAAAAAAACATCAATGCGACAAAGCCTAAATATCTTTGCAATATCAATGTGTGATGAATTATTTTATTTTACAAGTTATCCTGAAACGAAACTTATGGGGCGAATTTCTCCATCTTCAAAGTTTAATCGCTACTTCTCCGCACGGGATTTGATAACTTGCGGAATCTGTTTCCAGAATAAATGGTGCATCGGAACGGCAGTACAGAAGACCATTTTCAACGATGATATCACAGGAGATATTTCCGAATTTAAAGTTTTTGAGACCGTAACGGTGAGGACTTTCTTTGCGCGGGTGGAATTTCACCTTGCCGGCAACGGCATCTGCCCGGTACAGGCCGATGATGTTTTCAATGAAAAGCGATATCGGCCCCAGCGCGCTCCATCCGCAGAAATCTTTGCGGATATATTTGCCTTTTTTATTTCTTGCCGGTTCAAATGCGGTGGGTGAATAACACTCCCAAATGGTATGCGGCAGGAAGTTTTCATAAGTTTTCACCATGTGATTGACGGTCAGATAAGCAATATCCGATGCCAGATCAAATTCGCCGTATTTTTCCAGAGCCTTTACCGTCATGTAGGTCGTCGGCAGCCACACCGAACCATTCCAGTAGCTGCCGTCGGAAATAAAATTCCGATCATTCCGCGCCACTGTCGGAAGCGGAACCATTCCTCCCAGCAGATTCGGATCAAGTATGGTACTTATCTGGCGTGCCGCCCGTTCTCTGGTGGCAGATCCTGCCAGCAGTACCCAGAAACTTGCCGGAGTCAGCACTTTGCAGAATTCATGGTATTTGATCCCGATATCATAATAACAGCCGTCGTCTTCGTCAAAATAGTATTTATTGAGCAACGCGGATTTTTCTTCATATTTCTGATAATATTCTGCGGCGATCGTACTTTCGTTGATCTCCCGGGCAAGTTTGGCGATATATTTTGCCGACAGTGCCATCTGTGCCAGTGCGTCCACCCAGAGGATAGTGTGATAATTGCCGCGGCTGCGCGGAGTATTGTCCATACCGGATGGACACCCCGCCCAGGCGTATCCGGCATCGAATTTCTGCCACATCGCAATGCTGCCGGTCAAAGGCGAATCATAACCGAAGCGGCACTCTTTTTCCAGAAATTCAAAATGCTTCTGCAAATAGCATTTCTCCACCAGATTGCGGTAAATGCGGGACTTGTCTCCGGTAAAGCGGTAATATTCATACTCCACCCACGCAAACAGCGGCGGATTGTCCACATGATGGATCTTGCATGGAGACGGGACACGGTCATACATCGGCATATAGAAGTTGTCCAGACTCTGGATGCCGGGGAAAAAGTCCGGAGAATATTTGCAGAAGTGTACCATAAAACAGGTATCCCATATCCACAATCTTCCGGGCGTACATGCCTCGTCCATATAGCGTTCGACCGGCAATCCCGGAACTGTTTTGATATGGGCTGCCGCCTGTTCCCAGGCTTTATAATAAAGTTTTACAAAATCCGGACGCTCATCAAAAATGACCTCCGGAACCAAAGTTGTGTCAAACATCAATTTTCCTTTTTCGCTTACAGAGTTTTTTATTCTTTATCCAACGGGTCACACGGTAACGCAACTGTGGAGCGTCCCCGGGATTTCTTTTTGGGAGTGTCCACTCTTTAAGGGTCAGGATAACCCGGACATTGCCGCCGATGGCGACTGCTCGAAAAACATTTTTGTGCCGGAAACAGCAGGAGCGATTAGCGGGAGCATCATATACGGTGTACGCCGTGATGGAACTCAAGTTTCCCGGACCTTTATCCCCCCATCCGATCACGATATGATGTCCTCCTCCGGGAACCAGACCTGTTTCACAAAATTCGGGACAACACAAAAAAATGAGACAACGCCAATTTATTTCCCATAAACCAGCAATTGGTCCCGGTTGGCGGCAATCACCGGAACCAGCGGTGCGCCGAAGCGGATGCTGTGATCTTCTTTACCCAACACCTGAAGCTGCCAGACTTCATCTTTGGAAGCATCGGTACGTTTGCCAGTCAAAACGACTGCTCCCGGATTCTTTCTGCAGGATGCTGTCACTTTGCCTGATGCGTTGCGCAGTTTGGCTGTGACCCATTCGTTGTACCCGGTGCCCCGAACTTCGATTTTGAATTCTTTTACTCCTTTGGGGACATTGAAATAGATATTTTTCATTCCGCCGCGGAAGAATGGCTGCCGGTTCTGAACGAGAAGTGCGAATCCCGGGGTACGGCTGTTCACTATTACCGAGTCGCATTTACGGATTTCGAGGATGAGCAGCCGCTTGCCGGTACTTTTGAAAGAGTGGGTGTATTTGGCAGTTGTTACGTTGAATTTTTCCACCAGCGTATTGTTGGCATGCCGCACTGTTACTTCAAAGTGGACCGCGGAATTTTTGCGCAGGGGGATCCCGGTGAAATCAACTTCGTAACAGCCGGCTTCCGGCATATAGAGCAGGAAAGTTCCCCTGCGCCGGATACGCCATGCATGGGGTTTGTAATTTTTCACATTTTTGCTTACCGGGCGTAATTTTGTGAAATCGATCTCGGCAAAATCGAACTTCTGCAAATCTTTGTTTTCCGGATATTTTTTAAATAATTCCGTCCAGTCGATCATGCTTTCCTTGCCGTCTTTGCCGATGAGTTTTACGTCGCCTTTTATATCCGTAACACCGAATCCGGTACGCTGAATGACATCGAACAACGGTTTTTTGCCGGGGTGGAGAGTGCAATTTTCAAAGGTGATCCCGGCAACGTTGGAACTGACGCGCGAATTGTTGAACGTCATTGCACAACTCCCGCTTTTGCGGTTGTCCAAAACGCAGTTGCGTAAGGTGACGGTCATGCCGCCCGTTTGCTGACCGTTGATGGCGACAGCGGAGGAACGGTTGTCATAAATATGACAATTTTCAAAGAGGATGGAACCCTGCTGATTTTCGCCTTTGGCGCTCTGCTTGGCATTGGTGCGAATACCGTAGTTGTTGTTGTACATCCTGCAGTTGCGGAAGATGATGGAAACGGGAGTTTTCAAATAGGGCAGAAAGACGGTGGCACCGCTGGCGGCATTGCCGTAAAAGTCGCAGTTTTCTATGACATTATTGACCAGCATATCGTTGTCATTGTTGGGTTCGAGGTCGATGCCGCACTGGGGCGCGGTGCCGGAAGTGTTGATGAACTTGCAATTTTTTATCAGCAGATCGACAGCGCTGATGATGCTGATGCCCTGCCGGTGGTGGTCATCAGAAATAATATTTTCGATCAATACATTTTTGCAGGGACCGCGACCTTTGCTGTTGGAGATGTAGATGCCGTCGCCGCCGGAACTTTTGATGGTCAGGTCACGGATGACGATATTGTGACTGCCCCGGAAACTGATGCAGTGCCGCCACTCGGAGTGAAGATAATCCGGTTGTTTCTGGTAATCTTTTTTGCGCATTTCCAAAAGTGCGCCCTTTTCGCCGCGAATAGTGACATTGTCCGCATCGGATGCGGAGAACATGCAGGCATTTTTGTTTTTATAACTGCCCGGAAACGCTTTCACAACCACATTCCCGGCAAAGACCAGTTCCAGGTTTGAACGCAGTTTCACCGGGGTGATGAACCACGGTTTACCGGTGTTGTCCACGATCACTTTTTTCGCTCCGGAATCAATCGCCTTTTGCAGACACGCTGTCGCATCAGTTGGATCAAAACC
>JAZUPS010000321.1:0-2689 GCA_045605305.1 Victivallaceae bacterium | reverse complement strand
CCCTGTTATCTATCTATTGCCAATCTGCTGGAAAACGACATCCGCAGTGGCAAACTTGCTCCGGGAACGAAGCTGCCGCCGCAACGGGAGCTGGCGGATTATCTGGATATAAATTTCACCACCGTGACCAGAGCGTACAATCTCTGCCGGGAACGGCAGCTGATCTACGGTTCGACCGGGAAGGGGACATTTGTTTCACCTCTGCCGGGAAGTGCGGGAGAGGAGAGCCGTACCGGCTTGATCGAACTGGGGGTGGTCAAGGGATTTGACACAGTGAACCGTCAGGTGATCGAGGCAACGGAGTCGGTTTTGACCAAAGGTTATCTGGAAACTCTTTACAGTTACACCTCCGCCTTGGGGCATAAGCATCAGCGGGTGGCGGCGATGAACTGGATGCGTAAGTTCGGGGTGTCATCAGATGAGGAGCATACCGCGCTTTTTTCCGGTTCACAAAATGCCATCAGCGCGGCACTGCTTTCGCTTTTCAAGCTGGGTGACACTATTGCGGTGGATTATTTTACCTATGCGAACCTGATCGGGACGGCGAAACTGGCACACATCCGGCTGCTGCCGGTCGCAGGAGACGGGCAGGGGATGCTGCCGCAAGCGCTGGATGAGTGCTGTTGCAAGAACCGTATGGCGGGGATATTTCTGATGCCGAATTATGCCAATCCCACCGGGATAACTCTGCCGGAAGAGCGGAAAAAAGCTCTGGCAGAGGTGATCCGGAAACATGATCTGACCCTTATTGAAGATGATACGGCTGTATCCATGCCGGGGAAAACTTACGTTTCGCTTTTCTCACTTCTGCCGGAACAAACCTTGTATATTTGCGGAAATCTGCGTCATCTGTGCGGCGGATTGCGGGTGACGGCAGCGGCATTCCCGGAGCGTTTCCGAACTCATTTGCTCAATGGCTTGTTTCTGCTGAATATCCGGACAAGTGCATTGGATGCGGAGATCATGACCGAGCTGATTTTAAATGGCAAAGCGGAATCGGTTCTGGAAGAAAAACGTCTTATGGCACTGCGGGCAAACCGGATCTTTGACCGGATCTTTCCCGGAAGCGCCGCCGGGGAGAATGAGAACCTTTTCCGGATAGTGCCGCTGCCGGATAATCTTACTGATCCGGTGGAGTGTGAGAGCCGTTTTGAATCTGCGGGGGTGAAGGTTCTGCACTCCGGGAGGTTTTCGGTACTCTCCCGCCCGGGAAGAAACTTTCTGCGGCTGTCGGTATCTTCTGCCGGAACGGAGAAAAATCTGCGTGCCGGATTGATGCTGGTCAGAGAGGTCTTGGAAGAATATTTCCTTAAATGAGGCAATTTCAAAAGTCCTCAAAAGCTCTTGAAAATTCCCGTTGCGATCTGAAAGTGGGGCGTTTTCGGGTGTTACCGCTGTGGGCAGCACCCTTAAACTACCAGCTTTCATCTCATCAACGGTCTCTTTTCAATCTTCTTTTGACTGACTTTTGAAATTACCTCAAATGATAAAAAAATCGTTTTTTTTACTAAGGAAGGGTTGAATGTTGGCATTTGGGGTGTATAATATATATTGGAAAGGCGGGAAGTTCATCCGCAAAAGTTGAAAATCTGAACAGAGTTTGAAAAATATGAGTGAAATGGAAAATGGTCAGGTGCTGGTACAGGCTGAGCATCTGGTGAAAAATTATCGCGGCAGAAGCGTGGTAAAAGATGTCTCCATCTCGGTGCGTTCCGGAGAGGTCGTCGGCTTGCTCGGTCCCAACGGCGCCGGAAAGACCACCAGCTTTTATATGGTTATGGGGTTGATCCGTCCGGATGGGGGCAAGGTCTCTTTTCGCGGAGTGGATGTGACCCGCATCCCGATGTATAAACGTGCCAGAATGGGCATGGGCTATCTGGCGCAGGAGCCGTCGATCTTCCGTAAATTGACCGTGGAAGAGAATATCATGGCGATTCTGGAAACTTTGGCGATCAGCAGGGCGGAGCGGAAAAAAAGATGTGCCGATCTGCTTAATGAGCTGGATTTGACCCGCTTGAAAGATCAGAAGGCAATGACCCTTTCCGGCGGTGAGCGCCGTCGTCTGGAAATTACCCGGGCGCTGGTGACCAATCCTTCATTTATCATGCTGGATGAACCATTCAGCGGAGTTGACCCGCTGGCGGTCTACGATGTTCAGCAGATCATTCTGCAGTTGAAAGAGCGCAATTTGGGAATTTTGATCACCGACCACAACGTGCGTGATACACTGTCGGTGGTTGACAGAGCTTATATCATGTGTATGGGAGAGATCCTTCTGGAAGGGCCCAGCGATTATCTGGTGAATGACAAAGAGGCTCAAAAGGTCTATCTCGGTCCCAATTTTTCGATGTAAGCCGATTTTTTCGGAAAGATTATTATACGCCAGCCGGAATGGGCCGGCTGACGGAAGCAAGAAAGGTGTGCTGTCTATGCTCATCAATGTTACCGGCCGTCAGTTCGAAATCACTCCCGCAATCCAGACCCAGGCAGAAAACGTGCTTGCAGTATTGGATATTCCGGCACTCAAAGTTTCGAGTGTTAATGCAGTGATGTCCAGAGAGAAAAACCGTATTCAGGTTTCACTGGTGCTTAACTGTAAATCCCACACATTGACTGCGGAAGTAGAGGATTTCGATCTTTACCGGGCACTTGATGCTGCGGCAGACAAAGTCGAAGCCCAATGTCAGGC
>JAZUPS010000320.1:0-5222 GCA_045605305.1 Victivallaceae bacterium | reverse complement strand
TGAGGACTTTTGAAATTGCCCCTTATCTATATAATATATACCATGATTCGATATTTTACAATCTTTTCGGTTGTAAAACTTGCTTTATAGTGCTATATTTCGTAAACTGTACATAAAAAAAGAGGGAAACACTATGAAATTTGATAAATCTTACCTTTCCGGCAAAGTCGGTTCCATGCGTCAGGCGGCAAGTATCCGCAGAGCAGTCCTTGATGACGGCAAAGGCCGCGGCATGCGGATAATCGATATTGACAATGGCAGCGGCATCCGCTTTACAGTTTACCCTGACCGGGGAATGGATATCGGCGAAGCAAGTTTCTGCGGCATGCCGCTGGTCTGGCTCCCCGCCGAACCGGCAGTGGCAGCGAGCTATGACCCCAGCGGCATCAACTGGCTGCGTTCATGGGGCGGCGGTATGCTTACCGGCTGCGGCTTGATCAATGTCGGCGGTCCCTGTGAAGCCGGCGGCGACTCCCACGGACTTCACGGCAGACTCTCCCACATTCCGGCATCTGAGGTCAACACCTCGGCAAGCTACATTGATGAAGAAAATTACTCTCTTTCTGTAAGCGGCAAAGTTATCCACTCCCGGGTCTTCGGAGAAAACCTCCAGCTCTCCCGCAAAATTTCCTGTATCGCCGGAGTAAACAAAATCGTGATTGAAGACTCCGTGGAAAATTCCGGCTTTGCCCCTGCCCCGCTGATGATGCTTTATCACATGAATTTCGGCTGGCCGCTGGTCAATGAAAACAGCATCCTTTCTCCGGTCGATCATCTGGTCACCCCCCAGGGCGAAGTTGCCGCAAAAGGTCTGGATAAATGGGATAAAATGCAGCTGCCGACTGCCGGTTTTGCCGAAGAAGTATTCTACCATGATATTCCGGCAGATGAAAATGGCATGGCATCCATCACCCTTACCAATCCCGACGAAAGAGTTAAATTGACCGTCTCCTGCCGCAAAGCGGAACTGCCATTGCTGGCAGAGTGGAAACAGATGGGCAAGGGCGAATATGTCCTCGGTCTGGAACCTGCCAACTGTGTCCCGGAAAATCAGAACGGCAACCGGGATAAAGGCATTCTCAAAACCATCGCCCCCGGAGAGGTCATCAATCACAAAGTAATCGTTTCTCTGGAGAAATTCTGATCAATGAATGAGGAATCTCACAATTTTTTCATTGCCGCACTGGGGTGTCCGAAAAATCTGGTGGAATCAGAACTTATTTCCGGAGCATTTCTTGCCGCCGGAGACAGCATCTGTTTTGATCCGGATGATGCCGATGTCTACCTCATCAATACCTGCGCCTTTTTACCGGAAGCCAGAGGCGAAGCAGCAGCAGAATTGACTGATGCGGTGGAGTGGAAAAAAGCTCTCCCCGGCAGAAGGATCGCCGTTGCCGGATGTTTAATGAATCATCCGCAGTTCCCGGAATTCAAAGAACATTTCAAAGAGGTCGATCTATGGTGCCAAATCAATGACACCCCCAGATTACGGGATCTGCTTTTCAACCATGCAGCGCCCTCTCCTGCGGGGGAAAAATGCACCTATTTGTGCAATGAAACCATGCCCCGTATCCAGTTGACTCTGCCCCATGTGGCTTATTTGAAGATCTGCGACGGCTGCAACAACCGCTGCTCATACTGCGCCATTCCCGATTTGCGCGGAGAACTGCGTTCCCGGCCGATGGCATCGGTTCTCACTGAAGCCCGGACTCTTATCGAAAACGGGGTAAAAGAGTTGATAGTTATTGCTCAGGATATTACTGCTTACGGTCATGACCTGACTTCCGGAGAAACCCTTGCCGGATTGTTGACCGAACTGGAAAAAATCCCCGGCAAATTCGTTATCCGTCTGCTCTACACTCACCCGGCGCACTATACGGATGAGTTTATCGAAGTTCTGAAAAAAAGTTCCAAGATACTCCCCTATCTGGATATGCCGCTTCAGCACATTTCCGACAGGATACTTTCTGCCATGAACCGGCACACCGACAGCGCCCATATCCGGGAACTGATCAGCAAACTGCGCAAAGAAATTCCGGATTTGACATTGCGGACAACTTTCATCACCGGACTGCCGGGAGAAAGCGAAAGTGAATTTGATGAGCTTTGCAGCTTTGTCAAAGATGCCGGTTTTGAACGCATGGGAGTTTTTGCCTTTGCCCCCGAACCGGGAACCCCGGCGGCGGAAATGCCCGACCAGATACCTCAGGAGATCGCAGAAGAACGGGCGGCAAAATTGACCGGGATCCAGCAGGAGATCATGAAACGCACTCAGCGTAAAAAAATCGGTTCCACCCGGCGGGTGATTATTGATCAGATCGTTGACGGGGTGGTTTATGCCAGAGGCGCAAGCGATGCTCCGGATATTGACTGCACCGTCATGCTCAATGCACGGAGAACGATGAAACCGGGAACTTTTATCGATGTGAATATTATCAAAACCATCGGCTGTGACCTTTTTGCAGAAAAAATCAGAAAGTGAATTGCGGTATGAAAAAGTTTGTTTTATTCCTCACTCTTTTTGCCGGGATCATCTGCGCCGCTGAACCGGCATTTCACGGGAATATGCTGGCGGCATTGCAGGAAAACAATCCCCGAATCCGGGCAGGATTGCTCATCGGAATACTGGAAAATTCTCAGGCAGAAGAGTGCGACAAACTTGCTCTTTCCATTCTCCGTGATGAGTTCAATGCCGGAGTTTTTGATCCGACTTTAGTCAGAAGAATATTCAATTTGCTGAAAAAATATCCATCCTCCCGGGAAGTGGTTCTTCTGTGTGCTGATGTTGCGGTAAAAAGCGAAAATCTTCCGGAAGAAAGCATTTCTGCAATACGTCAAGCTCTTTTGCACACCGATTTTTCCGGCTGCCGTGAATTGGAAAAAATCAAATTTTCCCATCTTTGCGATATTGCCGTATCGGATTTCATTGCCGGCAAAGAGTACCGGAAGGCATCGGAGTTTTTGAACCAGACAGCTGAAAAATTTCCGCAAACTCCGGCGGTTCTTCTCAATGTGCTGCAAAGACATATCAGCAACTGTTTTTACACTCTGTACACAGCTCCGGGGTTGCCCGGATTTCAGGAGCTTCCGGCAGATGATTTCTGGAAATGCTCCATTAACGCTATTGCCGCCAAACTGCCGCTGGCAAACTGTCAGGATGGATATGATGCACGCTGTGCGGTAATTGGGGCGATCATGCTGAAATTGCCGCAAACAGAAGAGATGCTGAAAAAATATTCCAAGCTCTATCCTGATGACAGCTGGACAAGGATCTCCGCCGATGCCGCGGCAGAATTCAATGACTCTAAACTCCTCATCTGCGGCAGTAACCTCTTTTTGAATTTCAACGGTATGCTCACTGCCGGAGACTTCTCAGCAGCGCGGCAGACTGTCAGACAGTTCAAAGATTTGCCCCGTTTTTATCTGCAGATAATGCTCACGTCGGCACAGGGAATGCATCAGGAGGTCATCCGTATGGTAAAAACCTCTAATTACAAATTTTCCCAACTCCCCCATCAGGCACTTTTTGCCATCATCAACTCCGTTCATTTCCAGAATGATCGCGCCATGGCAGGAAAATTGCTTGATTTTGCCCGGGAACAGCTTGAAAAAGATCAGCTTTCCCCGATCATCGCCAACGCCATCGGTTATATTTCTGCGGATATGGATCTCCGGCTGCAGGAGGCAGAAAAACTGATCCGTCTGGCACTCAACGCCTTACCGGATGAACCATCTTTTCGCGACAGTCTTGCCTGGGTGCTTTTCCGGCAGAAACGTTTTGCCGAAGCTGAAACGGCAATCACTTCAGCCATATATCACAAGCATATAAGCCGTTCAATTTCAGTAATATATCTTCATGCCGCAGCAATCAAACAGGCGGTAAATAAAAAAGATGATGCGGCAAAATATCTTGCCATTGCCAAAAAACTTTACCTTGCCGATGATCCTGCCTGTGCGGAATACAGCATGGAACTGCAAAAACAACTGGAGCAACTTTTGAAATGACCCCTTTCCTTTCCGCCGCCAAACTTGATGAGTTGAAAACTTACTGCAAAGAACACGGTTTTCCCGCCTTCCGGGCAACACAAATCGACTCATGGCTCCATACTCATTGTGTTATTGATCCCATGGAGATGAAGAACATTCCCAATGATCTTAAAAACGCACTCAAGCAGGATTTTCATGCTCCGGGGACTCAAATTGCAGAAATATCCTCCTCCCCGGACAAAGTGGAAAAACTCCTTTTGAAACTCCATGACGGAGAGTGCATAGAAATGGTGATCATCCCCGGCGGAAAAGAACGCATGACCTTCTGCCTCAGCACTCAGGTGGGCTGTCCGGTAGGGTGTCTTTTCTGTGCCTCCGGGCGAAACGGCTTGACCCGCAACCTCAGTGCGGGGGAGATGCTGGAAGAGTTCTGTCTCGGTACGATCCGCGCCGGAAGACCCGACAATCTGGTTTTCATGGGCATTGGCGAAGGTCTGCTCAATTTTGAAGAATTGGCAAAAACCCTCAATACTCTGGTGGATGAATTCACCTTCTCCCCCCGCCGTATAACGGTATCCACCAGCGGATTTGTGCCGGGGATGAAAAAGTTTGCCACCTTGAAAAGAGAGTTCAATCTGGCGGTAAGCCTCCACGCTCCGGATGATCAGACCCGGGCAAAACTGATTCCGCCCAAACTCCGTTATCCGGTTGCTGAAATACTCTCAGCCGCTGATGAGATAGCTAAAGCGAACAACCGCCAATACACCCTTGAATACACTCTTATATCCGGAATAAATGACTCTGTCGAACATGCGGAAAAACTGGGAAAACTTGCCTTTTTGCACCATGCGAAAGTCAATTTGATCCCTTATAACGAAACCGGCGGGGTGTTCCGCCGTCCATCAACTGAAGTGATCGATGATTTTGAATCCGCAGTAAGTGCCACCGGAGCAAGAGTTACCCGCCGGATAGAGCGCGGTTCGGCAAAAACCGCCGCCTGCGGACAACTCCGCGCCGTATCACAGAATAAAACGAAAGGAAACTGATTTCTCATGAAACATTTACTGCTCCTTTTGCTCTGCCTTGCACCGCTGTTTTTCACCGGATGCTACAATCGCCGCGCCCTTGACCGGCGCCCTCATAAACCAGTTCCCAAAGCTCCGCCGCGCCGCAATGCCGCCAGAGATGACAATCAGCTCTTTGAGACAATTTTTCACCGCAAACCTCAGCGGGAT
>JAZUPS010000319.1:0-2681 GCA_045605305.1 Victivallaceae bacterium | reverse complement strand
AAAAAAGAGGTGCATCCCTGATTCATACGCCCCTACACGCCTACCACAGCGACACAGTGAATATAAACGCAAGAATGCACCGTGTAATCAAATATACACGGCACAAAAAAACATTCACTGTGTTACACGCAAAAAGGCATTTACAAGGAGGTAGTTTGTAGGGGCAGCCTTATTTATGCTATATAGTTTTTCTCAAATCGAAATTTTTTTGTTTTTCTGTTTTTTTACCTTTCCTGTTGGTTGAAACAAACTTTCTCAAATATAGCACCGGGAAAGCCAAATTTCAAACTGAAATTGCAGATTTTCCATAGAGCGAATTTCAAAACGCCTCAAAATTGCCAAAGTTTTTCCGCTCCGTCTGCACAAGGGAGCGTTTTCGGCTGTTCCACTTCCGCCTTCGCATAAAACTTCTGCGGGACAAACCGGCACGACAAAATGGACAGTCAAATTTGTTTGTTATCAAAAACTGAGGATTTTTTCAAAGCCTGATCATAACACGAATGTCATCCCAGTTGTTTTTACGGCGCGATTTCAAACCCTGATCATTTTTACGGTTTACGCCTTCACTCCACAGGGCAACAGCTTTAACGGTACGCTGAACAGTGCGCAACTGATTTGTTTTGGGATCGTGCACAGCTTCCAAGATTGGCATATCGCCTTTCTTATAATGGAATTTCCGGCCGGTAAAGGGATCAAGGGGCAGCCATTCAGGAGCGCTTTCAGGATATCCCCCGATCTTACGCTTTTCCAGTTCCAATTTCAGAAGCGTTTCAAGAAGAAGATACATCGTCTTCAATTCCGTATACCTTCCGGGCACATGGTCTCCATACCCTTTTCTGTCAAACATGATGTGCCGGTATAAAAGCGGATCCCATTTGAAGGAATTTTTTTGGTATGTCTCGATAAACAGATTGTTGCTGTGTTTGATAATATACCAGTACTGCGGAACAAACCAACGGATCTTTTTTATTGCAGGCAGCCATGTTTCGCCTTCCCAAATTCCATCTTGAAAATCAAGTGCCACAGCTATTTCACCGCCGAGAGCGGTGCGCTCCATTGCGGCAAGGTGTTTTCGCTTTTCAATCAGAAGATCAAGCTGTTTTTTTATTTCATGCGGCTCAAGTTGACCATTTTCGAGCAGTAGTCCAACGACATTTTTCTTCAGTTCCAGCAGTGAATGACTGAGCAGATGGCTTATAAGAACGAAATCTTTATCCGAGCGGTCAATGCTTTTGTTGATACATTCCAGTGCTTCAACAGCCGTTGCCATATCATTTTTTTCAAGAGCAAATCTCATACGCCATGCTTGAAGACGGGATACCTGGCGCAGCAGATAAAGTTCATCTAAAGTGATGCATCCCAAACGGTATTTTTTGAACTCCCTCTGCCGCGGAGGCAGTTTATGCGAAAAAAGAGATGTAATTTCTTTGATTTGAGGAGAGGCATCCAATGTATTTTTCCAAGCCTCCATGGTCTTTTTGTCAAACTTTCCTTCAGGAAAGGCAATAAAGCCGTTCTGTTTCCGGTCAGCGGTCTGTTTGGAAAATGTTTCGGACAGCTGCTCAATTTTCTCCCAAAAATCCAAGTTGCCCGGAGCTTCTTTATAATAAAAATTCCGTAATCCATCAGCAGTTAACGGGAAACCGAAAAACTCTTTTGTCTGAACAACATTTCTTTGACAGGTTCTCTCTTCGCAAAAAGCCGCTCCGGTCATTATGATCCATGAAACGGGAAAGACAATGAGCATTGCAACATTGGAGCGGGAAAATATTTTTTTGCAGTGGTCATTCCCTGAATATAATTGCCAAAGACAAAAAAGAGCGCCCCAAATCGTAAAACATCCAGCCAGAGCCACATTGAATGTAACTGGGAAGATCTCAGCCTGCAAAAGGTTCAGCAGCCGATAATGACCGTCAATCACTTCATAAAACGCCTGAACGCCCAGAAAGACGAATGTCCAGCAGGCACTTCCCGGGATGACCCAATGGGAATCCTTATGAAATACCACAAGGGGAAGCAGCCAGAAAAACGCCGCAATAAAAGTGTAATAGCCGATCTCTTTTCCGAAAAAATATCCGCACCCCAGTACGGTAAGTGCCAACACTGAACAGAAGGGGAAGAACCATTTCTTGAACTTTTCAGGAACGCAACTGTAAAAAAATGCCAGATTGAAAAAGGCGGCAATAAGGACAAAAAGAATAGAAGTCCCTGTGAAAAAGGGGGATATTGTCACTCCATTTGAAAAATCCAAAAGCCTTCCGGCCAAAGTCATCCAGGCGGCAACACTCCAACTCCCAAGGGTGGCAAGAAGCAAACCGCCAAATGCCCAGCGCCCCAACTCTTCCGGAGTAAAAAAGTTTTTGGGAAAAATCTTCATAACTCCCCTCCCCTGAAAAACCGTAAAAAGCCCCGGGGGGAAAGTCGATTTTCCCCGGAGAGCCCGATGGATACAAGTTATCCGAACAGCGGCACTGCTCAAGTTCCCCATTGCCGGCTGACAGTTTAAAAGCTCATTCTTCGTATTTGACAACTGAAAAGCAGGCAAATAAAAAAGCGGGCTGTCGCCGTCCCACTTTCAAAATGCGTTAAAACGCTGAATTTTTGAAAACAGGACCAGTACGTTTCCGGTGATTCATACCGGTCCTGTTTATAATATAAATCTCTTTTCCGGATTATCAAGT
>JAZUPS010000318.1:0-2079 GCA_045605305.1 Victivallaceae bacterium | reverse complement strand
GTCCGTTTTGCGCTTTGGATATCCTCCGGCGCAAGCCCCCAGGTGCAGGACCGGATGACCCGGGTTTCCGGATCGTAACGGAAATCGTATGCTTCCCAGTCCCGCCGCTCCGCGCTGGGCGGTGCTTCCTGCAGAAACAGCAGACCTGTTCCCATGCCGTTGTCACAGTAAAGCAGGTTTCCGGTCAATTCATTGCCATCGGCGGAATGCTCAAGGACCGGGAGCGGTTCATCATCGGTACGGCCGCGGAATTCCACGCTCTGCCGGGGCTGGATCGATGGTGCCAGCTGCAGAGCATCGCCGGTGCTTTCCGGAGTTACAGTCTGACTGAGCCGGTTGCGATGACTCCAGTAAATATTAGGCGTTACCGGCGTACGCAGAGAACATTCCATTCCGATCGCAGCGGTCTGCGGATAAAGAATATAAATTTTCTTATAAAGACTTCCGCTTACCGGTTCTTCCATGGAAATTTCCACGGTCAGGTGCTGTGCTTCAAAAATGTCACGCTGTTTTTTACGGCAGCAGACGGATTTTATCCGCCATGGTACTTCTGTTTTTCCGGCTTCGTGCATTCCGATGAAGCCCAGGTCGCAAATCGGATTATTTGCCGATGCAAGTTCTGTACCGTTTGCAGTCTGCAGCGAAACCGTCCGGGGAGCTCCTTTCGACAGGTCAAGGATCCGGTGGATCCTGTTGTTTTCAAGAATCAATAAATCTTCTTTCCGGCTGATTCTGATATCTTCCCATGCCGCCAGAGTTTCCAGGGGTGTGGTATTGGAGTCCATTTTTATCTTTCTCTTCACTGCTGTCCGGCAAAAAAATGCCGAGCTTGATTATAAATGACGATTTCTGAACTGTAATTAAAGGCAGCGGAAATCTCAGAGCAGGGAGTCGGGCTTGAAACAGTCGTGATAAACTCTGCGAACAAATCCATAATGCCGTTTTTCCTTAATATATTGCGATAGCTGTTATTGTGTATGCTATAATATACCCGCATTTTTCAGTTGACACAATAAATGAAAATGGTATTGTTTTGACAATAATAGCACTTTTTTAACGAAAACGCAGTAATGTCGCAAATCCGGGTGGCAATGATCCATTATCTGCTGATTGCCTATCTCAAATTTCTGCATGGTTTCAAGTTGGGTATGACGGAGCTGACAAACCGTATTCGTGATACCTTGATGCAAAATCAATCTCTGCTGGAAGTCTTGTCGCTTGACCGAAAAATCCTTGAAAAGCCGCCAAACTGGAATTTGCCGGTCCAAGAGGAACTTTTCAGCCCTTTACTGCTCTGAAATTTTTACCGGACAGCAGTGAGCAACTGTTATTGTTTACTTTGTTCAAAAATGGAAAAATTTACGCAGAGGATCTAATGATTTCTTGAAAAACGTGATGGACATTATATTGATTTTTTTTGAAAACGTGATATATTGTTAAGTAAAAATCTTTGAAAACGTGATATATTGTCAAGTAAAAATCTTTGAAAACGTGATGAGAGTGATAAAAAAATGGGTATGAAACGAAAAATTTATAATTCTTTAATGGAATGGAAAGCTAAAGACTCCGGACGGGTTGCATTGCTGATAGACGGCGCAAGACGTGTCGGAAAAAGCTATATTGCAGAAGAGTTTGCAAAAAATGAATATAAATCCTATATTTTGATAGACTTCAATAAAGTCAATAAAGATATTAAACGCTTGTTCGAGGATTTCCTGGCTGACCTTGATACATTCTTTTCTTATTTGTCTGCATATTTCAATGTGCAGCTGTATCCCCGGGAATCACTTATCATTTTTGATGAGGTTCAATTATTTCCGCGTGCCCGGGCTGCGATAAAATATCTGGTTGCGGATGGACGATACGATTACATAGAAACGGGCTCGCTGGTATCAATCAAGGCTAATGTTTCAGATATAGTCATTCCTTCTGAAGAACGGCACATTAAAATGTATCCATTGGATTTTGAGGAATTTCTTTGGGCAAACGGTAACGAAACGTTAATGCCGTTGATACGGCAGAGTTTTACAAAACAGCGTCCGCTTGGAGATATGTTTCATCGTAAAGCAATGGATTATT
>JAZUPS010000317.1:0-26800 GCA_045605305.1 Victivallaceae bacterium | reverse complement strand
CGTTATGACTTTACCAAAGGCAAACGGAACCGGCAGAGTTCGATCACCGGGGATTTCGGACCGGCGGCACGGCTGGCGCTGACGGAGTTTCTGCAGCAGCGTTACGGCAGTGACCGGGCGTGGGCGCAGGCGTGGAAGCTGGGCAAAGAGGATAAAATCAGCGATCTTCTCTCCTTTGAAAAGTGGTCTCATGAAAGGATTCAGAATATCATGCTGTGGAGAGACCGTCCGGCGGATAGATTCATCTTCCGCGATGGTCGGAAAGATGGCAGAAGTGCCGAAGATCTGAATGAATTTTCCTCCCGTCAGCGGGCGGAAGTGATGCTGATAACGGCAAAGGCGGTAAAAGATGCTTCCGACCGGAAACTGCTGGTCGGCGGTTATGCCGGATATGTCTTTCCCCAGTTGATCAATAACCCGGTGGGCAGTTCGGTCTATGCCGGTCACGCGGCGGCGAAGATGCTGCGGGAAAGCCGGGATTTTGATTACTTCAGCAGTCCCCAGTGGTGTCATTCGGAGGATCTGCCGGTATTTTACAGCGTGTTGAATGACTCATTGAGACTCTATGGCAAAACCTTTATCGTGGAAGGGGATATACGCACCCATTCAGCGGCGTTCGGCGCACTTTTCAGCCGCAAAAACATGGTTTCCCAACTGCGGAAAATGTCCGGCTTGATGCTTTCCAAGAAGTTCGGCTGCTGGTTTCTGGGGTGGAGTTTCAGTTTCAGCGGCCCGCAGGGGGTGAGATTTTTCTCTGACCCGGCGGTACTGACCGAGTTGAAAAGTCTCCGGGAAAACAGCACTTTGCCGCCGGTGAATCTGGATAAAGGCAACCGGATAGCTCTGCTGGTAAGCGAACAAAGTTCGTGGTTCATGGATGTGATGTCCCCTGCCAATACGGTTCATGCCCGGCTGCTTTACCGGAATTTGCATAAATTTCTCCGCACCGGTGCCGGGTGCGACATCATGGCACTGGAAGATCTGCCGCAGTTGGTCAAGACCGGGAAACTGGATGATTACCGGATGGTGGTGTTTTACAACGCCTTCCACTTGAATGGCGAACTGCGCAAAGTGATCAATGAAAAGGTGAAATCCGATGGCAGAACACTGCTCTTTTTCTACGCACCCGGATTCCATGATGACTCCTTCAACCGCAGCGGTTCTTCCGTTTCAACTGCCGGAATTGCCGATCTGCTGGGCGTAAAAGAGGTGATGATGGTGAAAAAAGATCACCTTATCGGAGCAAAGTGGAAAAACGGCGAAACCGTTGACTGCAATATCTGGTGGGATAAAAATCAGAAAGAGACCTTTTCCGACCGTATCGGCCCGGTGTTTTATCTGCCGGAAAATTCCGGAGCGGAAAAACTTGCGGAATTGCGATTGGATGGTAAACTCTTTCCCGACCGCATTGCCGCCGCCAGGATCAAAGGCAAGAACCATACCGTGATCTATGTCGCAGTACCGGATATTCCTCAGGCGGTGCTTAATGAGGCGGTTCGTGCTTCAGGAACCTGCATTGCCGCTGACGGCAACGTGATCGTCAATGCGGGCAATGGATTTCTGACCGTGACCAACCGGGGCGAAGCGCGGAAAATCACCCTGCGCAACGTCTACCCGGCAAAATGGATGGAACTGCCCGGAAAAGAGATCCGGGCAGAGAAAGCCAGTGAATTGACTCTTCATTTTGAGTACAATGAAACCCGGGTTTTCCGCCTGATACCGGCGCTCTGAAGGGCAAAAAAATCCCGGGGTGCCGCCGTTGCGGAGACACTCCGGGAACACCAATCAGAGAGATGCCATTGCTTTTTTGAAGGATTCAGCACTGTTGGCAATGGTTGATTCCGGCACGCAAAATGCCAGACGGAAGTATCCGGGCAGACCGAAACCCCGCCCCGGAACTGCCAGGATTCGCTCCTTGAGCAGAGCGTCGATAAAGAGTGTCTCATCGGCAACGGGAGATTTCGGGAAAAAGTAAAATGCTCCGCCGGGCATGACAAACTCGATTCCGGCATCGGTCAGAACCTGTGCCATCAGGTCGCGGCGGCGGCGGTAAATATCCAGATCGATTCTGGCAGAAGAGCATTTGGCAATCAGCTTCTGCGCCACCACCGGAGCATTGACAAAGCCCAGAGTGCGGTTGGTCAGCGTCAGACCGCCGAGCAGTTCCCCGGCATTTTCCAACGCCGGATTGACCGCGATATAACCGATTCTTTCTCCCGGCAGGGAGAGGGTCTTGGAAAATGAACCGATCACCACCGTACCATCGTAAACCCCGAACATCGACGGTACCGGGGCGCCGTCGTAGTTGAGAAAACGGTAAGGCTCATCGGAGACGATGTAGATCATCTTCCCGCTCTTTTTCCGGGCTTCATAAAGCACCTGAGCTACAGCATCCAATTCAGCTTTGGTGTAGATTTTGCCGGTGGGATTGTTGGGAGAGTTGAGAATTACCGCCCGTGTCTTGCCGGTGATCGCCGCGGCAATGCGGTCGATATTCAAGGAGAAGTCCTCATTAGCCATCACCGGTTTCAAAACACCGCCGAAGTTCCCGGCATAAAAGCCGTACTCCACAAAGTAGGGAGCGATACAGAGAACCTCGTCACCGGGGGTGAGAGTTGCCCGGAAAAAGGCGTTGATACCGCCGGCGGCGCCGCAGGTAACGATGATATTTTCCGCCGGAACTGCACAATTCTGCTCTTCAGAAACCAGCTGTGCCAGCGCTTTACGGGCGGCAACTTCACCGGCATTTGGCATGTAGCCGAAGGCAAAGGGCTGGTCGCTTTCAGCGGCGATTTCCAGCATGGCAGCTTTGATTTCCGCCGGGGGAGGCACATCGGGATTGCCCAGACTGAAATCGTAAACTTTATCTTCGCCGTACTGTTTTTTCAATTCGATACCGGCTTCAAACATCCGGCGGATCATGGATGAGTTGCCGAGAAATCCTTTGACTTCATCTGAAAGTAACTGCATAATCGTATATTCTCCATAAGTTTTGAGTAATGGGGAAAAATATATACCATAAAACGGTATTTGTCAAACAATTTGCTTTGATCAGCGGATATTTCCCGGCATTTTCCGGAAATTCAACGGTGTTGTACCGTAATGTTTCCGGAAAAGTTTGATGAGATGGTTGCTGTCGGCGAAGCCGAATTTTTCCGCCAGATTTTCCACCGATTCCCCGGTGGTCATAAGCTCCTTGCGCACCTGTTCCAGCCGGAGCAGACGGCAGTACTTCAATGGCGGCACTCCGGTAACTTCCCGGAATTTTCTGCCGAATCCCGAGGCACACATCCCGTAACGGCGGGCTAACTCACTCAACTGCCAATGCTTTTCCGGGTGGCGCTCCATGTCGCTGATAGCCTGCATGATCATCCGGTCGGCATCTTCCGGGGCGTGGCTCCAGCGTTCTTCGGCATGGGTTCCGACGGCGATCAGATACTCCAGCACCAGACTTTTTGCCAGCAGATGATGCAAGGCGTGATCCCGCAGGCAGGAGAGTTCACTCATGACCTTCTGCAAAATCGCCTCCATTCCGGCAAACTCCAGCGGCAGCAGATGGATACGGGGAGTTTCCGGCACACCGCTGTAAAGCTGACGGAATACCGGCATCATCTTCAATACTGCGACCTCTTCCGGAGTCAGCAATTCCGGCAGAAAAGCCATAGTGTAGAGTTTTACATCGTGTTTATTCTGGAATTGATGGGTCACACCCGGCGGGATGATATACAGATCGCCCCGGATCAAGGTCTCTTTCTGGATGATGCTGCCGTTATTATCATAGACACAATGGGTGGCAAATCCGCTGCGTACAAGGGCGATTTCCACAAAATCGTGACGGTGCGGCTGATCTGAACCGCCGCCCTGTTCCGTGCTGAAAAGCAGCAGAGGATAACCGCGGTATTCTGCGCGTCCTTTAAGTACATAGTCCATAATACAGTTTATCTCCTGTTATGAATTACTTCTGATATTGCCTCACAGAAAGAAAATATATCCGCAAATGAAAAAATCAAGTCCCTTTTACGCGAATATACTATTTTTTTATAAGAAAATACTTGTTACGGCAAAGAAAAAAGAGTATACTAAATGCAAAGACAAAAAAGTTCTTTAACAAGGAGACAGTTTTTATGGGTAAAAAAATTACCACCGCAGTTTATTATTTTCCCAACTGGCATAAGGAAGAGCGCAACGCTCCTCTGCACGGCAAAAATTGGACCGAATGGGAGTTGATGAAACGTGCCGTCAGCCGTTTCCCCGGTCACGATCAGCCCAAAGTGCCGCTTTGGGGGTACGAAGATGAATCCATTCCGGAGAATATGGAAAAAAAGTGCCTCTGCGCTCTGAAATACGGCATCGATGCTTTTATTTTCGACTGGTACTGGTACGCCGGAAAACCCTATCTTGAAGGCGCTTTGAAAAAAGGTTTCCTCGGCATGAAAAAACGCACCGGTCTCAAGTTCGCTCTCATGTGGGCAAATCATAACTGGATGAACTTTCACCCCGCCATCAAAAGCGGCAATTATGAAACCCACTTTCCGTGGGACACCACCTTTGAGGAGGTGGGAACTGTCTGGGACTATATTATTGAAAACTTCTTCAAAGATGAAGATTACTGGCGCGTGGATGGCAAACCCTACTTTTCCATCTATGCGGTAAACCGTTTCATCATTCAGATGGGCGGGGTGGAAAAAGCTGCCGAAGCGATCGCGCTGCTGCAGAAAAAAGCCGTTGCCGCCGGAATCGGTGAAATACATGTGAACGCCATCTGGTTCGACAACCTTGAAGCCGACCCGCACACGGTCTGTCCTCAATATGAGTGGCACACCAGAATCGGTTTTTCCAGTTACACCAGTTACAATGTTCCCATGTTTACCCAGTACCCCATGGCAGAGCGTCCCTTCCCCCGCATGGATCACCGCGCATGTTTCGATTTCTATATTCCCAAAGCGCAAAAAGCATTGAGTACCCTTCCTGCGCCCTACTATCCGATAGTGACTATGGGATGGGATTCCAGCCCCAGAACGATCCAATCCGACACCTATGAAAACGGGCCGTACCCGTGGCTGCCGGTCATCGAGGCTACTCCGGAAATTTTCGGCAGTGAGCTGCGCGATGCCGTATCTTTGATGGATGATAAGCCGGAAAATGAACGTATCCTCTTTATAAATGCCTGGAACGAGTGGACAGAGGGAAGTTACCTTGAACCGGATACCCGTTACCAGTACGGCTTTTTGGAAGAGGTCAACAACGTCGCAAACTGAAAGGAGAAAATTACCATGAAAAAAGAAAACGAGCTATCCCGTAACCTGAAAGTAAAAAACTCTTTCACCCTGATCGAACTGCTGGTGAAAAAATCACATCTCTGCTGTGATCGTGAAAAGCCTGCCCGTGGGCAGGGTAAAGCACGCTTTACCCTTATTGAGCTTCACGTTGTTATTGCGACCATTGCAATTCTGGCAGCGATTCTGCTTCCGGCGCTCAACTCCGCCAGAAACCGTGCCAACACGGCAAGCTGTATTTCCAATTTGAAACAGCTGGGAACTGCCGGTATGATGTATGCCGATGCCCATGACGGTTATTTCCACCCGATAAACCAGATTCTCGGTTCATCCGGAGGAAATGTTGAGTGGACAGAATATTTCGTGGATAATTACCTCGGCTCGATCGATGTGATGAATTGCCCGCTGATTGCCAAACAGAGTGAATACAATGTAAAAAAAGCCGGCAATGCTTATGGTGCAAATGCCGCATCAATTTGCGGACAATTCGATTCAAGCAACAAAGGGACATCTATACCTGCCAAACAATCACAAATCAAACTTCCTTCACAGACCATTTATATGGGCGATACCAGACAACCGGCAGCCAATGTGCCGTGGGTGGAGTGGACAAGCAAGCGCAACATGGGTTCAAACCGGAGTACCGGAACTTCTCAGCTGATGCCGGTTCACAGCGGTTCCGTCAATATTCTGTGGGTAGACGGCAGCGTGCTTTCCCACCGGAGCCGCAACGTCATTTATGTCAGTGGCAATTTCCAATTCCCCACGGCGTATGAGGATGTCGGTATTCTTGGCAATTACAGTGGAATGATGACTGGCAATACTTATTTTTCCTCTTTCAGCGGTGTGCGCGCCCCGCTGGGAAGCTGGAACTTTTAAAGATCATCAATTTGCAGTTAATAAGAAAGGAGTTTTATCTGCATGAAAAGGTATCTTTTTCTTCTCTCATTTGCGGCATCGGCACTCTTTGCCGCCGGAAATGAAAAGCCCGCCTGGGCAACCAATACTTACGGAATGGAGGGACTTTCCCCGGACTTCGTGGAACCCGGATACGGGCTTAAACCGCTGCAGTTATTCGGCAGAGTGATCATGCAGGATGGCAAACGCACAGAGTTGTCTTCCCGGACTCTTCTGCCGGTTCAAGCGGTCGTCAAAAGTAAAAATGTTTTCGCTTCTGCACCGGAATTGATCATTAAAGGCGTTGATCTGCAGTATGATAAAGCAAAAATCGCCAAGCATGGGAAAAATTCCATTACCGGAAGCGTTTCGGCAAAGGCAAAAAATCTTGCTCTCAAAGCCGATCTGACAGTCGATTTTGACGGAACCATGATCTATGATCTTACCCTGACTCCGGAAAAATCGGTGAAAATTTCCCGCCTTGCCCTGGAATTTCCCCTGAATCTGCCGGATGATAAGTTGATTTATGCCTGTTCGGAATTGCCGAATAAACTGGTTTCCGGTCTGGAAGCTGAACGCAAACGCCACTTTCTGAATCTCAAAGACGGCAGAATTTTCAAACCGGGTAATTGCACTATCTTCTGGGCAGGCAATACCAATTACGGTTGGTCGATCCTCTCTCCCGGCGTCCACAACTGGCACGTCAAAGAGGGTGATGAATATATTTTCAACTCCAAAACCGGATTGCTGACCGTCAATATAATCAACTATGAAACGGTGTTGGATAAACCGGTCACCTACCGCTTCTTTTTCAACGTAACTCCGGTTCGCCGGATGCCTTCTGACTGGAGAGCGTGGCGGTACGGAACCAGATACAATAACTTCAATCCGACAGATAATTCCCATCTGATCTACTGGCAGTTCTGGCGTGCCAACCGCACCGAGTGTCACAACAACCTCTGGCACTGGCAGCCGGAAATGGTCAAAAAAATCGCCGAATTTGACAAAAAAGCCGGAAGAAAAATCATGCATTACACCAACCCGATCCTCTACTCTCATACCATTGAGACAGAGTATAAGGGCAAAAAACTGCTGCTGGTCGATCCCTATTTGCGGGAACTTGCCGGTAAACACAAGGTGATACCCCAGAGTACCTACTTGAATAAAGTGCCGGTGCTTCCCAAAGATGCGACCGTTTTCACCTCTGCCGCTGAACGCAACAAGGCGCAGAATGATGAATTGCTCAACGGCAAAGTGGCAACCGAATTTATCGCTCAGGTGCCGGAGATCCGCAACCACCATATCGCCCAGATCAAATCCATGATCGACCTCGGCTGTGATGGACTGTATGTGGATTGCTGCGGCCCGACCATCGATTTCCGTCCGGGACCGCAAGGCGGTATGCCGGATGATACCGGAAAACTGCGCCCCTACTATTACATTACCGAGTTCCGGGAAATGTTCAAACGTATCCGTGCCCTGGTGCGCAATAATAATCCGGAAGCTCATATGATGGGACATTGCGGCGGTGCTTCGATCATGTCACTTTTCGATGTCCGCCTGATCGGTGAAAATGAATATTACTGGTACAAAGAACCCGATGTCCGGGATCTTTCTCAGGATGGAAAGTATTATTACGCCTACATCTGGGGCGATATTGACAATCTCAAAGTCAACTATGCCCGCCAGTGGGGTGTTCCCACCGTACTGCTGCCGGAACTCCGGGGACGGGACGGAAAAGTTTTCAAAGAAGCTGCCATCGGCACCCGCACCATGCTCAGCTACACCATTCAGTTTGATTACAGTTACTGGCCGCTGTGGTGTGATTTCCGGGAGATCAACAAATTTGATGCCATCCGTCAGAAATTCGGCATGAAAGACACTACCGATTACATTATTGATTTCGTGCCGTACTGGGAAAATAAACTTTTCAAGAGTTCCGATGAAAATGTAAAAGTCGGTTACTATGAACATATCCAGCAGTTTGATCCGGATATCGCCAGCAAAATCCCCCGCTGGAAACGTTATCTGCTCCTGATCAGCAATGTTCAGTTCAGTGAAAGCAAAGTCACTGTCGAATTGCCAAAAATGATACTTAACGGCAAGCTGAAAGCCATTGACCGGCAGACCGGCAAAGCTGTTGAAGTCAAAGACGGCAAAATCACCCTTGATATAGCCCCGTATGACTTTGACGTGATCGAAGTTTACGGTCAGATCGAGGAGTAATATATTCCGGAATGGGGCTGGTGCGAAAGCAACAGCCCCATTTTTTGCAGGAGAAATTTTCACTGCTGTCCGGTAAAAATTTCAGAGCAGTAAGGGGCTGAAAAGTTCCGCTTGGACGGGCAAATTCCAGTTTGGCGGATTTTTGAATTTGAATTTATGTTTTGGAGCAACTGCCATAACCCGATCAAGAATTTCTTCAAACAATGCTTTGAATATTTCCGGATTACGGCGGTTCATTGCTTCAGAAAGCGTGGATTTTGCCACGGCTTCCATGCCAAGGTGATAAAGGTGTTTGTGGTTGGCAAGCAGAGCGTTTTCAATTTCACGCAAAGAATCCTTGCCGGAAATTTGAGCAAAGAGCAAAGTCAGAAATTGTTTCCATGCGGTGAAATGCTTGCAATATCGGTCTCCGTCGGACTTTCTAACGATTTTTTCAAAACGATATCGGGGGATGAAGTTGAAAAGTTGAGGATATATGCTATAGTAATGCATCGCTCGGGACTTTCGTGTTAAATATTAAGGATTTGGTCGTTTTTAATATATAACAACTCCCGACAATTTCAATTAACTCCGGTAATTTTTACCGGATAGTAGTAATCAAAAAAAGATTAAAAAATCACCGTTCAGAAAACTTCAAACAAATTTTCGCAAAATCATGGTGTTGACAATGAAAAAATTATCCGATGCAGAAAAGAATAATTCTTCTCAGATGAATAGTGCTGCGGCAGCTGCGGCATACAGGAATGAAGGCGGTGTGCGAGTCGTCTTTATCGGTAATTCCATTACTTTGCATCTTCCTGCTCCGCAAATCGGATGGTCGGGAAATCACGGTATGGCAGCAAGTGCGCCGGAAAAAGATTACGTTCATCTTGTAATCAGCAGAATTGAAGCGGAAACCGGCAGAAAAGCCGATGTACTTATCCGCAATCTTGCCGATTTTGAGCGCGGATTCCAAAACTATAACTTTGATGAAATACAGGATCTGGCAGATTTCGATCCGGATTACCTTATTGTTGCACTCGGCGAAAATGTTGCGGAATTGAGTTCTCAGGAGGAGCGTTTTGCCTTCCGGGAAGCATTCAAGAAGCTGCTTGGAGTCTTTGTTCGCAATCGGTCGATACCTGCTGCTGTCGTGCGCGGTGTTTTTTGGCACAATGCGTGGAAAGATGAGATGATGGAACATGCCGCGAGCGATTTTTCGATTCCTTTTGTCAAGGCGGATCTCGGCGGTGATGAATCGATGAAAGCCGGCGGTTTATTTGAACACACAGGTGTGCAGTCACACCCCGGTGATAAAGGGATGGCTGAAATTGCAAGAGTTATTTCAGAGGCTCTTTTCCCTGCTGATTCGATTTACAAAGTGCGGGTCGATGGCAAACCGGTACCGGTACGGCCGATACGGATTTCGGCAATGCCGTTCAACCAATGGGGAGCAGATTATCAACGGCCGATGGATCAGACGGAAATCGCCGGTATGATAAATCTTGAGGCGGATGGTGAGATCCAATTACATGTGGATGTCTCCAAAGAGTTCAAAGAAGCCGTTATCCGGCCGTTGAAAAGTGCAGTTGAGCCGGTGGTAAATGGTTCTTCGGTTGATTTTTCACTTCCCGGCCCCGGTTATTATGTACTTGAACTTGACGGGTATCACAATCCGCTTGAAATATTTGTGGAACCGGTTCGGGATTTTGCAAAGGAGATCGCGGAAGCGAATATCATTTTCGGTCCCGGACGGCACGAGCCGGTGGTGGTGAAACTTAAAAGTCATGACCGGGTTTATATTGACCGTGATGCTTTGGTGGTCGGTTCATTTCAAATCGATGGTGCAGAGGATGTCAGGGTTTCCGGCTATGGTATTATCTGCGGTTCACGCAACTTCCGCCGGGGACTGGATTGTTACCGGGATGGGATGGATGGAGCTGTCCGCATTATTGACTCCGGAAATATTGTCTTTGACGGGCCGGTCATTCTGGATTCCGCCTGCTGGTGCGTATCAGCATTCAACTCCGCAAATTTAGAGTTTGCTCATCTCAAAATAACCGGAGCATGGCGATATAATACCGACGGTATAGATATTTGCAATTCACAGCATGTCAGGATTCACGACTGCTTTATACATTCCTTTGATGATACTGTGGTTCTCAAAGGTATCCCGTTTTCCCCGGACTGCCTCAATCCGGTATCAGATGTGCTGGTAGAGCGGTGTGTCTGCTGGTGCGGCTGGGGAAGAACTCTTGAAGTCGGTTTGGAAACGTGGGCATCCTGTTTCAGGGGAATCGTGTTTGAAGATTGTGATTTGATACATAACAATGCCGCCGCCATAAGTATCCATCTCGGCGGGCCGGGGCTGGTGGAAGATGTTACCTGCCGCAACATCCGCATTGAATACGATGCAAGCGAGATGTCGAATCAGAATCAGAAGGGTGAACGCGACCGTAAAGCAAATTGCAAATCACCTTACAGCGGCTGCTGGCTTTCAGTATCGAATGCAAAAATGTATTCCTCTGCCAGTTATTATGAAGGTTATGATGCCAGCGGTGAACCGTTTGGGACATTCAAAAAGCTGACCATCGAAAATATTTTCATCACTGTCGGCAAGGGCGCGATGCAGCCGGCATATTATGTTTCAGCTGAACCGGGTACTGTATTCGGAGAAATATCAATTTCCGGAGTCCGTATATGCAGTAAAGGCGATACTCAAAAAGAGATTGAAAATCAGCATTGATGAGAGTGAAACGGAGTGTTTTCGGTGCTTGCTTTTGAAGTAAGTTGCCGAAAACACTCTGCTTTTAAGATCGCAACAACGAATTTCAAGAATTTTTGAGAGGTTTTGAAATCGCCTCTATGCCCGTCAATTCACTTTTTTACCATCGGAAAAGGCTTTGCCGCAAACGGCGCCCAGTTTCATATAGGTGTGATCGACGGGGTTGTAAGTGATCGGTTCAAATTTTTCCAGAGATATTTTTCCATTGTCATCAAGGATGGATTCATCTGCGCTGATGTTGACGATTTTTCCGGTGGTACAGCCGGTTTTTTCATCGAAAGTCAGCAATTCACACTCCAGCGTCATGGGCAGTTCCGCAAATACCGGAGCATTGACAAAGCCGGATCTTTCCGGATGAAAGTTGATTTTTCTGCACTTATCCGGCTCTTTATTCCCTGAAACTATACCCACATAATCGCACTCAACAACATGAGCGGCATCGCCGATACTTACGGTGAATGCCCGGCTTTTTTTCAAGTTCGCCGCAGTTTTGTGGCTGATGTCGATACATACTGCCAGTTGATTATCATCGTGGATACCGCCCCAGGCGGCATTCATCAGATTGGCATTGCCGTTTTCATCGTAAGTGCCGATGATCAGTACCGGCATCGGAAAAAGCCATGAGTTGGAGCCGAAGTTTTTACGCATAATCAAATTCCTTTCATATTAAATTCACTGCACAAAATCTTGAATCTTTCCAGCGGAGCAGTACCGAATTTCGCCAGTTCCCCGCAAATTTTATCCAAACTTTTTTCTTCAAAATCACCGGATTTGGAAAAGAACTTATCTGCCAGACAGATTATCTTTTCTTCCGGAGTTTCCGGCAGGTAATCCCGTTCCGGCAGCGGAAGTTTCCCCGCAACTATCTCATCAGCGGTCAATCCGCTGCCGGTGTGCCTTTCGCAAATACGCGCCAGCTCTTCACCGAATCCGTAAAAACGGAGCTTTTCCGCACCGGTGATACCGTGAAGGATATACTCATCCTGACCGAAACAGCCCAATCCGGGGGCAAAACAGAATCTTATGCCGATATCATGGAGCATCGCTCCTGAAGCGATAAGTTCCAAATCAAGGTCAGCTCTTCTTGAATTACGGGCGACAGCCAGAGCTTTGTTGCGGACTTGGGTGCTGTGCAAAAGCAGTATTTCGCGTGCCGGGTCATTTTCGCCGTAAAAAAAGTCAATTATTTTAATAGGGTCAACTGCCATTTTTCAAATAATTCCTTTGTATTTTGTCTCACTGAATAAAATATATCACAGCAGAGCTGATTTGTCAACGCGCTGTTTTCCCGGAGCGGCACGTTTGCCGCCCCTTCACAGGGGTTTGATGTCGCGCCCCGGCTTCGCTGGGGCTTGATCGACGCTTTTGGCAAAAGCTTGGCAAAACTCAGTGGAGTAATACCCATCGGGGTATTTCTTTACTCCCTGCCGACGACAACGGAGGAGGCAGTTACACCGGAGCGGCACGTTTGCCGCCTCGTGAGAGGGGGGCAATATTATTTGATTATCCGGCACATGAAACTGCCCAGCACCGGGATTTCCCGGTTGAATATTATCCGGCTTTGACCATCCGGCAGGTTCTGCACCGACAGCGCATCATCTTTGACCCATTTGCCATCGGCATTGAGCAGTTCAAGTGAACCTGCCGGGAGATTGGTTACATTCAGCACCACTTTTTCTGCGGCATCGGTTGCCGCATTGAATGCCGCGAAAAATTCGCCGCCATCAAAGTGCAGACGGTGAGTTTGCATCGGATGATCTTCACAGCAGGCAATCGTCATATCCGGCGCCGTACAGCGGAGGAGACGGTGCATGAATATCCGGCGGAAGGGGTTGAACCACCCCATATAGAACCATTCGGAATCCCCCTGATCTCCCAACGGATAGGAGAGGGTAACCACTCTGCCGCCAGCCGGATTGTCGTAACTGAATACCCCGCCGAACATCTGCGTGTGATCAAATTTGCGGATGTTTGAAAGAATTTTCACCTGCGGATAAGCCGGAGTGAATTCATAAAGCTGACGGCATGCCCGCTGAATGGTCATCCGGGGATTTTTCACTCCGTAGAGTGCCGGATCGCTTTCCGGTATCTCCTCGTAACTGTAAGCCGATACATTGTGGTAATGACGGACCGGAGCAGAATCAAAGCCCAGATATTCTCCAAAACCTCTTTCAATAACTCCTTTGGCGGCAATGGCATCAAGTATGACTTTCCCGGAAAGCAGCTCCCGGACTTTTTCATCATCAAAAGCATTAAGAGTCTGACCCGATACCAGTGTTACTTGGGCAGAGGCAATAATTTCCTGCGTATAACGGTGGGAAAAACCGAGTATGGAAGCTGTTTTTCCCCATTCATCACTGTGATTATTCAAGGCGGATATGCCGGAGTTTTCCATTTTCAGGAATTTCGCATTCTCGGTGGAAAACAGGATATTTGCTCCCAGAGAATCATCATCATCCAGCTGCAGAGCGTTGACCGCTTCCAACCGGGGACGTTTGCGGCGCAGCATTTCTGCGAAGCCGGGAGCGGTGCAAGTGCCGCAGCCAAGCATGTCAAAGTGGTTTATAGTAATGGCATTTGCTCCGAAGGCAATACACTGCTCAAGTTCCCAGCCGGCAAATGAGTTGCTTTTTGAGTATATTCCGTGCCGGGGGCCCGTTTCCAATTCCGGACAAATATCCAGAGGGCGCTTCAATGCCGCTGTTATCATACGGGCATGGACAGGAAATTGCTGCATTGCCCAAACTTCGGTATATGGAGAAATTGTGGGGCGGAAGGTGAATTCCGGATCGAATCCTACGGCATCCTGCAATGCGTGCCAGTTTCTGCCTTCCGCGGAGTTGATATCTATTCCGGCGCACATCAGGGCAACTTTGGTTTCCGGAGAGGCCTTTTTTACCGCTTCCCGGAGTTTGCGTATCGGAGCGGTCATCAATTCACCATTCAACTCCAGATAGATTTTTCGCCACGGATGGACGGAACCGGCGGCGTATACATTGGCAATGATTTCTTCACGGGAAACTTTTCTGCCGATTTTTTCGCTGAATTTTTGCAGATGTTCTTCGCAAAAGCACCCTCCCCAACCGAGGATCCTGCCGTGATTGTGCAATCGCCAGTCATCTTCAATCCACATCGCTTCCGGCTGCAATCCGGCGGCGACGAGTGACCACAAACTGCACATGTAATCAAGCCAGTTTTTGCACAGCGGACAGACCGTGACACCGTTATTTTTGCCATTTTCGCCGACCATCAGATTGAAGTTCTGACCCTCTTTAAGTTTTCTGCCCCGGGGGGAATGAACGAGTGTTGTCCAGGGATTGACACTCATACTTACGCCGTTGTCAGTCAGGATCTGCTTCAATTTTTTTGCCATGACCAGCCACGGCTGGATTTTTTCGATGGTAATATGGCCGTCATTGAGTTCTTCGGGATTGAAAAACAACATCACTTCATCGACGGTGGAGCGTTTGCAGAAGTCAACCAATTCGGCAATGCGGGTATCTTCTTCATAGCCCGGATCGATGTAATAACGGAGAATATAACGGAATTTTTTCATGGGATTTTTTCTCGGATAATTTAAAAACAGCCTCTGAAAAATATGCAGCAGAAATGACTCTGCTGCATATTTGCAACTGTGGTTTATTTGTGATGGATACCGTGCTGATGATCGATCAGACGGCGGTGCTTATTGTCCGCAGAGCCAGAAATTCATTTTCGGGTTGGGACCGCTGGTGAATGTTCCGCGATCAGCGGCGGAAACAGTTGACCAGAGTTCTTTGCCGCTCATTCCGCTGACGTGTCCATCGGTGAAGGCGATGTTGCCGATACCATTATGCCGCCACTGGAAAAGTTCTTTGGTTTTCGGCATTACTGCCGCAGTCAGATTGGCTTCGGAATTGGTCGCCGGCATCAGTCCAAGCGTAGAGTGAGCATCCGCAAATGCCAGAGTTGCACTGTTCAGATTGCCAAGTTTTTTGATGCTTTTGGGACAACCGAGCCAGTGACCGCTGGAACTGCTGTTTTCTGCAAACATCGGGTTGGTCGCATAGGAAATCTGAACCGGAGTGTCATCATCGCCAACAGTAAAATTGGTTGAGCCGTTTTTGGAGATATTTTCCTCCTCCGTGGTTGAGGGGCAGGTCAAAATTCCCGGGCTGTTGTGATATTTGTAGAGAGCTTTATAGAAACGGTGGGACAGGTCGTAATGGAATGTCGTCAGATAATCGTCATTATCATCGGCATACATCAGCAGTGAAGTTCCCAGCTGCTTGAGATTATTGACACAGCTTGCAGCTCTGCCGCGTTCACGGGCGCTGTTGAGTGCCGGAAGCAGAATGGCGGCAAGAATTGCGATGATGGCAATTACCACCAGCAATTCGATCAAGGTGAAGCTCATGGACTTCAAAATGGAATCTTTGGAATGTTGTTTCTGAAACATGATTTTTTTCCTTTCCTTAATTTAAGGTGTATTTGAGTCTGTTTATAAATATACATCAATATTTTTATATAATCCGATAATTTGTGCCAAAATTTGATAAAAAATGCCAAAAACATGTTTTTTATTGTCCGGTGAGGAAAAAATTCATTACCGGGAAAGCGGTTCCGGCATTTTTTCTTCCGGCATTGAAAGCACTTTCAGCTCTCTGCCACAACTCCCTGCCGCTTAATTCCTCTGCATGACCGTCGGTAAAGATGATATTTCCTTTGCCATTGTGACGGTTGACGAATGTTCCTCCTGCGGCGGGGGATTTCCCCTCAAGCTGATCCTGCCGGTTATCGCCGGCAAGCATGGCAGTCTGACCGTATATATCGGCAAAAAGCGGAGCAGGTTTATTCAAATCGGCAAGAGCTGCAACTGTTTTCGGATAACCCAGACCGTGTCCGCTGGAACTTTTGCTTCCTCCGGCATTTCCAACTCCGAGCTGGGAGTTGTAGGCGATGGAAGTTTTGCTGTATTTCAGCAATTTGCCGTTCTCCCCGGTGTAACAGGTGACGATCGCAGGGCCTGACGGGGGATCCTGTGCATCGGGACAGCGGGTGAGATGGTTATTCTGAGTATAGGTATAGAGAAGATTCCACCAGCCATTGGGGGAACGGCGCTGGAGAATCGCTCCGTCGGGCATATAACCGGCATGGTCATCGGTATAACTTGCAAAAGCCTTGAAGAGAGCCTTCTGCCTATCCAGACAACTCATTTTGCCGCTGCGTTTTGCCGCTCCGTTGAGAACCGGGATGCAGAGGGTTGTCAGGGCGATAAAAATCACTGACAAGATCAGCAATTCCTGAAGTGAAAACGGATGTTTTTTCATTTTTTCTCCTTTCCGTATGGGGTTATATAGAAATCTTTGCCGTCAGTGGCGATCACCATTTCATAAGTTTCATAAAATTCCCAGCCGCGGAAGTGGGGGATCTCTTCAACCTGGAGCATTGCATCGACATCCATTCCGCGCGGATCTTCCGAGAGCCAGCGGGGCATGCTGGAAACGGCAACTTTCGGAGAAACCATTTGCAGAA
The DNA here is from genome assembly GCA_045605305.1 of Victivallaceae bacterium. Taxonomy (GTDB): domain Bacteria; phylum Verrucomicrobiota; class Lentisphaeria; order Victivallales; family Victivallaceae; genus UBA1784. Next base: position 10,123 of record JAZUPS010000317.1, on the reverse strand, counting down.
AACGGGAGTCAGTGCCGTAAGCTCCTCCGTGATGGGCGGTTTTCAAAACATCTGCGCTCAGATCCTGGCCGCTTTTCATCAGGATCTGTCTGGCTTCAGTGGCGAGGTCGCCGGTAAAAAGCATGGTAAAGTCACCGTAGCGGAATTTGATCACCAGACTTTTGTTGTTGTGTCCGGTCTTATCCAGAGACAACGGTGCGGTTTGCAGCACTTCCCCGGTCGCTCCGGAACCGAAATCGAAAACGTCACCTTTCTTCACCTGATGAAGCACTGCAGTTCTGGCGGCGGCACGTTCTTTGATCTGGGAGATGCGGATCTGATCGTTTTTTGCTTCGACCGGACCCTCATTATCCATGTGTTCCGGGGGGAGCAATTCCCAGTAAATATCTTTGAACTCCAATTCCCGCATCGGCAAGATCGCCGGTAAAGCCCCGATATGGTCGCTGTGCAGATGCGAGAGTATTATCTGGTCGATTTTTTTGATGTCATACTTTTTGAATACCCTGAGCAACTGGGCGTAAGCCGGTGATTCACCGACATCGATCATGGAAACTTTGCCATCCGGAGCGATTATGAGAAAGTGTTCCATTACCGCTTTGGGATTGTCACTGCATATCATGATAATGCGGAAGTCAGACGCTTTGGCGACCTTATCCGGACGGTAATAACCGCTTTCTTCTTCGAGGGTTCTGCCGGGGGCGGGGGCAGCCGGTGCGGCGACAGCGGATAATACCGCAGCGAGAATCAGAAAAATTTTTTTCAGCATGGTTTTTTCCTTTCCTTTTTTCAGCTGATGCTGTTCAGTAAACGGTTGTTTCAAGTTGACACTCCGGCAGATGCCGCAGATCGGTTTTTATCCGGATTTTTTCAGGATGACGGATGCAGAGTTTTGAATCATTTCCGTTGATCTGCCATGATACTTCAATTTCGCCGTGCGGAGTGCGGATTTTTCCCGAAGCATGAGTCAATTTTCCGGGGATGGGCATGACCAGAGTTTCGGCAAATCCGGGGGCAAGCGGCGAAACGCCGAGAACAGCTTTGCCGAACCAGATCGCCGGAGCGCCGCTCCAGGCGTGACAGTAATCCCCGCCGAACCATGATTCCCGCATCGAGAATTTATGAGTATCCAGCAATTTCAGGAAAAGATCGAACAATCTGCCGGAATAACGGTTGAAAAATTCACTCTTCTGCCACAGCGCTTCCAGCAGAAAGTTGCAGAAATAGGGTTGGATCTCTCTGTTTTCAGCACAAGTTACCGTCTTTTCGGCGACTTTTCCGATGACATTATCCGGCATCATTCCGGCGATTGCCGCCAGAATATCGGTGTGCGGCAGATGTGCCGGGGGCATAGTCAGATCATCCGGCGGCAGGAACGCGTGAGGCTTGCTGCCGGAAATACCGGGGATACCGCTGATGAAGCATCCGGCATCACGGTCAAAGAAAAACCTGTGAAAGAGTTCCTGCATTTCCCTGACCTCACTATTGACAGTTTTTTCTGCGGAAATTTTTCCGGTCATGCGCAGTATTTCCGCTTCAGACTGCAATGCGAGGATAAAAAAGGCATTCATTGCTCCCATGCCGCAACCGGCGCTCGGGTGATGCAGTGATTCATTGCGGCTGGTTGACCAGTCGATGAACATGAAGTTGGGAGCTTCCGTGATTATGCCGTCAGGATTTTTCATCCTGCGGAAGCGGGAAAGTACCAGCTGCCGGGCTTCAAGAACTTCCGGAAGAGCGGCAATAGCGGTATCACCGGAGTAGAGAATATAATCCCGGAGCATCTGGAAGTAGATCAGTGCAAATGTTTCGTGAAAAAGTCTGCCTCTGGCGTGAATGAGCATCCGGGAAATGCGGATGAGATCCTGCCTGACCAGACGGTATTCGCCGAAAAGATAAAAACTTTGCAGCGCCATGAAGCGGTAATCACCTACGCACCCCAATCCTTCCAGATGGACGGGGGAATCGAAGTGCATTTTCTGCATACACATTTTCAGGGTGTTGCTGCATGCTTTACGCAGGGTGGAATAGGCGCTGTCGGAAGAGGTGAAAGGGGTCTCCTCAACCGGGAAGTGCCGCCGGTGTGCGGTCAGGGAAGTTATTTCCAGCTCACTGCATCCGGGCATTCCGATAACGCCGAAGTCGATTTCCAGTTTTATATAGTGTATGGCGCTGTTCCGGCGGCAGCGGATATTGATTTCTCCGGGCAGGGAAATGATTTTGGTACTGCAATCCCTTTCGACCGGGGCTCTGCCGAGGATCTCCTGGGGCGTCAGGCGCAGCATCACCCCGCTTTTGCAGCGGCAGGATATTTCGGGCTGTCCGGTAAATTCCCCGTCAAATTCAAAGTAACAGGTAAATGGTTCTCCTGCGGTAACTGTCAGCGGCGACGCCCCGGCAAGAAACTTGTCACTGTTGAGCAATCTTTCTGAATCAAACGGGGCGAAAACTTTGACCGGTTTCTCCCGGCAGGTGAATAATTCCGGCAATTCAGCTCTCAGGTAAGTGCGCCGGTTGAATAACTCATCCGGGAGAACAGCCGGAGTGTACCACGTCAGATCAGGTGAAGGATCATGGTAACTGTAAAGTTCCGGCCCGTAGGAAGCGGGATCGACTTGACACAACCACTTTTCATCACTGAAGAGCAGAGGTTCTTTACCGGAGAACATGGCAAATTTCAATCCGCATTGTCCGCCGGAATAGTTGCATTGCAAATCGTTTCCGCTGTTTACCTCGATTACGATCGTATGCTTCCCGGCAGGAATACCGGTCAAATTCAACTCATCATAGAATGCCCACTCCAGCAGATCACCGCAGGAGTAATCCCCGCCGGTTTCCGCCGGGCCGTCGCCCCGGTAGTGACCGTCGAACCATATCCGGTAACAGGATTCAGCGGCGATGAATGCCCGCAAATCTCCGGGTTTGTCAAGAGTAAATTCCCGGCGGAAAAGTGCCGCCGTCCAATTCTGTGTCTCTTCGGGAGCAAAGAATGATTTGCGACACTTCTGGCGATCGGGGAACTTCTCCGGCGGCAGAAAAATCCAGTTTGCATTTTCTGTAAAGTCGTGGATCATAATTACTTTCTCCAGAGGATGGTTTCTTCCGGTGCAAGTGTCAGAGTATTGCTGACCGGTCGGGATTGGAAAAGCGGTTTGAGACCGGGAACCGGAGAAACTTTGACCTGCTGCGGTTTATCGCTCATATTGATGTATACTTCAAGCACATTTTCTCCCAGAATCCAGCGGGCGGCACATACATTTCTGTTTCCGCAATCCAGACGGAAATATTTTCCCTGCTGGATGAAGGGGATGAATACTTTGACTTCCCGGGGAAGGGTTTTCATCAATTCATACAGCGGTTTTTCATCCGGCAGATGGAAACCGCCGTCGGAAAAGGTGTACCAGGTGATACCTTTGATATTCGCCGCCAGAGCCTGATAAGTCATGTTGCGCACCTGACGCGGAGTCGGTATGACCGTGTAGCCGGTGGCAGGTTTGCCGGGATAACCGAAACATTGGACGGTTCCGATCGGCACGAACATATATTCCTTTGCCAGATCGGTGAGCAATCGCATTTTCCGGGAAACCAGATCCAAACCGCAAACCCCGACCGGATAACCGTGAGTGGCAAAAATATCAGTCACTCCGGCATAGCGTTTGACGGTATGGGCAGTTTCCATACTGGAGAAGATCGGACACCGGGGGTCGGCGGCGAATGTTTTGGCGGCACGTTTGCGGACATCTTCCGGGGTATACCCCCAGTGTTCAGGTTCATCCTGCGGTTCCCAGCTGACGACGGCATCCCAGAGATCTTTTTTCTCAAGCAGGATGCGGTGTTCACGATTGGCGCAGAATACCGCGATATTGTGCTTTGCCGCTTCTTTCATAAAAATATCATCTTCTTTTCTGCCGTCGGAAAGGATGTATATGGAGTTGTAACCGTACTTGGCGGTAAATTCCAGACACTCCATTTTGCTTTGCCAGGTGACACCTTCGGCAAGGGAAACGTGATACCACATCATCGGAAAAAAGAGTTCGCCGTTCCGCATCAGATTGCCGTGGGGATCGACATTGAGTTTCATATTCTTTCCGGTGATGATGGCGCTTTGCGGTTTAAGGCGGATCTCATGGTTGTTTTCTTTTTTCGTCAGGACGATCTGAAAGGTGTGTTTCCCGGCACCGACAGCGGAAATATCTGCACTTATTATGGAGGCACCGGCATTATTTATCCGGCACGGAATACGTTTTTTGCCGTCAACTATCAGGTATGCCCCGGAAAAAGCGGCTTTGATTTTATGTTTGATCCGGATATTGAACTCTTTGGTACGGGCGGAAAATATCCGGTCAGGCAATGCGCTTTCCGGGGTGAGATCGGGGGGAGCAAATTTACCGGTGAATGCCAGAAATGGTTCTTCAAAAACGACTCCGGCGGTAACCGGGGAGTGCGTTTTCAATTCCGCAGAAAGGGTGAAACTTTTTCCCTCCGGCAGAGTGAGATCAAAATATTCCGGAGCAATGAGGCTGCCGGAAAAAACAACTCTGCCGGAAAAGCGTTTTTCTTTGCCGGAAATGTTTTTGAAAGTGAGTGAGAAACGCGGTTGCTTTCCCTTGTAATCCACTTTGAATCCGGCAATTTCCACTCCGGCAGCATTGCACTTCTGACGGAAAAGCAGATTCTGTACCAGCGATGCCGTGAAGCGTTTGCCGTCGGCGGAAAAGAGGGCGAAAAGCGGGGTGACAACGATTTTGCCCTTTCCGAAAGATTGTTCGAGCAGTACACTGTGACCGCAGCGGCACCTGGCGATCGTCCGCCACGGAGCCGGGGGATCGACTGAATGACCGCCGCGCAAATTGATGGGAAATTGCGGAGTCCCGGCGGTTTCGGGAAAAGTAAAAAGTGTTTTCCGGTAATCCGGCATGATATTCAGCAATCCCGGAGTTTCCATATCTCCGCATCCCCAGCGGTGATTGATTTGAGTGTTGACCAGAGAACCGGTGACCATAGTGGTGGTTTCCGCATAATTGGCATCAAACAAAAGGATTATGCCGCCGCCGGAAAGAAAATCTTTCATCTGACGGTGGTATTTGCGGAAGTCGATTTTAGCTTTATAATTAGCTTGGGAACCGATGAGCAGCAGCTTGTAGCTTTGCAAATTTGCCATCAGTTTATCCAGATCTTTGATGGTGTAACAGTCGGTGGGGACAAGTTTTTTCAGAATTTCCGGTTCATCATTCATACTTGACCACTGGTCGGCGTGCAAAGTCGCAACATCGGCTGCATTCAGCAGTACTGCTGCGGCACAACATATAAAGAGAATTGTTTTTTTGAAAAAGATCATAGTCAGATCACCTCTTTTTTTATCATAAAAATCGGGACATTATCTGGCAATAACAACATTGCCCGCACAACAGTATATTATACCACAAAAAAAATAAATTTCCCATAAATTGTGCCACTGATTTTGCAAAAAGTGCCAAAGATTGAAAAAATCACTTGCTTTTTGATATTATCGCGGTTATATTTGAAATAACCTCATTTGACTTTGAAGGTGTGTTATGAAAAATAAAAGGCGTGAATTCGGATTTACAGTAACATCGGGAGAGTACTTCAAAGACAGTGCCATGCCGGTGATCATCAAGCGTGAGAACAGCGGCGGGGAGGTGACTTCTCATCCGGTTCATAAACATGAATTTACCGAATTGGTCATCATTACTTCCGGGACGGCTGTCCACCAGACGGAAAATGGTTTGATCCCGCTGGCAAAGGGGGATGTATTTGTCATTCACAAAGGGCATACCCACGGTTATGTGGAAATAAAGAATATGAGTCTGATAAATATTCTTTTTCATGCCAAACGTCTGCCGCTGCCGATGGCGGATTTCGGGGCGAGCGATTTTGCTTCGGTGTTATTCAATCATGATCATCCGGCGGATACGCTGATGAACCTTTCCGGGGAGACACTGGATAAGATAACCGGCTTCATCCGGGAGATCGACAGGGAAAATGAATCCCGTCCCAGCAGTTATATATTCCGCGGCATAGCGGTATTCATGCTGCTGCTTGCCGAGTTGGAAAGGAACTACACTGCGGCGCCGGTACGGGAAATCAGGGCGGATGTTATCGCTGATGCGGTGGAGTTTATGGAAAAGCACTATTCCGGGAAAATTGACTTTGATCAAATGGCGAAGATGCTGGGGGTGAGCCGGCGCAGTTTTTTCCGGGAATTTATCCGCCATACGAATACTTCACCGCATAAATATCTGATCGGCATCCGTTTGCGCTATGCCATCGAGTTGCTGAAAAATCCGGCTAATTCTCCGGCTGAGGTCGCGGTATGGTGCGGATTCGGCACTCCGGCGGTATTGAATTACCATTTTGTCAACTCATTCGGCAAGTCTATCCGCGAGGTGTACGGCAGACGGCACAAGTAAGTGCTTTTACAGCTTCAAAGGAAAGGCGGATTTTACATGGTAAATACGCTCTTCATGGATTTTTTCTCAAAAATCCGGGCGATGCCTTCGGGAAACTTTTCCAGCGGCAGAACTTCATCGTAAAAAAGATGAAATGGAATAACCTTCATTCTTACCAGAGATACAAGATGTTCATGCGCCGTCGCTTCTGCCGGAGGCGAGGAGATCAACTGCCAGCTGACCGGTAAAGACAGTTCTGCTAATCGCTCCATCAATGTCCCTCCCGATGCGTAAGTACACAAAGACCCCCTTTCTGCCAGCGCCTTTGCCGCAGAACAGATCATTTCAAAAGCTCCGGAAGCATCGAGGATGTAATCCACCCCTTTACCATTTGTCCATGAACGCAAAGCGCCGGTAAGATCTTCATTGGCAGTATTCACCGTCAAATCCGCTCCGGCGGCGCGGCACTTTGCCAGCGGCGCATCCCGGCGCGCCGCCACTGCCACACGCACTCCGGCAAGTTTGGCAAAAAAGCACATGGATGCCCCAACTGCTCCGGCTCCCAGAACCACCGCCGTTTTTCCCGGTGCGATATTCAGATCACGGATGAAGCTGTAAATCTCTTTCAAGGTGATCAGCATGGTGGCATCTGCCGGAGAAATTTCCAGATCATCCGGCAAAACCTGCTGATATCGGGCGTAAGCTGAAGGAACCGTTTCCGGTTCATCCTCTTTAAGCGCCTGCAAGTCGGTCACTATCCCATACTCCGCAAAACCGCCCATAAAGGAGGTTATCCCCTCCCGCACCGTTCCGGAATACCATGATGCCGGGCGCAAAACCCTCATCCCCGGAACAAGATAGCGTACCTTTTTGCCGGTTGTGATGATCGTTCCCACACTCTCATGACCGAGTATCGCCGGATAGTGTTCCGGTTTTGCCCATGACATTTTTCCGCAGATAAGTTTTTTATCCGTTCCGGTACAGGTGGCACAGGCATCGATCTTGCAGAGACACTCATAATCACCGGGTTCCGGCATCGGAACCTCTCCCATCCAGACTTTGCCTCTGCCGTCGGTCAATGCGCCCTTCATAAAAAAGTTCTCCTCTCATCATTCAATTACTGCGCCACACTGCGGCGGAATCTGCCCAGTGAAAAGATAAACAGCACACATCCGATAATAAAGAGCGCCAGAAATGGTTTCCACACCACTTCGATCCCCGCTCCCCGGAAAAGTATCGATTGGCACAGCTCCACAAAGTGTGTTGTCGGAGCCGCCTGCATCACCGTCTGCACCCATTTGGGCATACTCTCCTGAGGCGTAGAACCGCCGGAAAGCATCTGCATGGGCAGCAGAACCAATATCAGCAGCATTCCCAGTTGAGGCATATTCTGCGCCACACAGGCAAGGAAAATTCCCAGCGACGTCACCGCAAACAGATGGAGTGCCACTCCGCAGGTGAATAATCCCAGCGAACCGTTGACCGGCACATCAAGCAGCTGCATGATCACCGTCACCAGTGAAACTGCCGAAGCCGCCAGCACCACCGCCAGCATCGACCACACCTTGGAAAACATGATCTCAAAGGGAGTTACCGGCATGACCAGCAAATGTTCCAGAGTGCCGTTTTCCCGTTCCCGGATCAACGCCGCACCGGTCAGGATGATCGCCAGCATGGTGATGTTGTTGACCAGCTGCATGACCGATTTGAACCAGCTCTGGGTCAGATTGGCATTGTAACGGTTGCGGATAACGGTATTGACCAGTGCTTTGGGAGCTTTGCCGTTATTTTCAAAAACTGCGATTTCCCGGTTGATTATCTGCTGGATATAGCCTGCGCCGGAAAATGCCTGCGACATGCGCGTGGCATCGGTATTCAACTGGATTTCCGGCTCTCTGCCGGCAAGCAGATCTCTTTCAAAACCTGCCGGTATCACCAGTACAAAGGTGTATTTTCCCTCGTCCATCGCCGGGTCGATCTCATCCAGTTTGATCTCCTTCGCCGGCAGGAACATGGGCGGGAAAAAGGCATCGAATATCCGCTGTGAAAGCTGGGAACGGTCTTCATCCACAATGGCTATTGCCGCATTGGTGATGGTGTCATTGGTGGAGTTCCCGGTAATGTAGATACTCATGGTGAATGAATAGATTATCAGCGCAAGCAGCATGTAATCCCGCAGCAATCCCCGCAGTTCTTTCACTCCCAGGAAGAAAATATTTTTCAATGTCTGCTTCATATCCGCTTACTTCTCCTGTTTTTTCAAGAACATGATCCCCGCGCCGATAACCACCGGAACCGTGATCAAAAGTGCCAGCAAATGCAAATTCAAATCACTGAACTGCAATGCTTTGTTGAATACTCCCCGGCTGATCAGCAGCATATAGGTCGTCGGATAGAGCGTACCGATGATCCTACCGGCGCCCTCCTGAGAGGATACCGGGTCGATCATTCCGCAGAACTGCACCGCCGGCAGCATGGTTCCCAGCATGGTCATGAAGATCACTGCGATCTGACTGCGGGTCACTGAAGATGCCAGCAGACCGATCCCCGTGGAACACATACTGTAAAGGACAAGCGAAATCAGCAAAACCGCAGCGCTCCCCTTGACCGGCACATCAAATATCGTTACCGCCATTGTCACCAGCATCAGGGCGCTGAGCATGGAAAACAGTACATAGGGCATCTGCTTGCCGATCATAAATTCCGCTCTGGTAACGGGTGTGACATAAAGGTTGATGATCGACCCCATCTCCTTTTCCCGCACCACAGCCAGTGCCGCCAGCACCGCCGGGATCATCATCAGCAAAATGGGGATCACCGCCGGAACCATTGCGGGGAGGCTCTTTACATCCGGATTATACCGGTAACGGGTCTCCACGGAGGCCTTGATCTTTTTGCCGCCTTTGTGGGCGGATGAGTACTCTCTTGAGCGCTCCTGAAGCCACTGATTGTGGAGACTTGTGACGTAACCGTTGACCGTTTCCGCCCGGGAGGGCATGGCTCCGTCGATCCAGAAGGCGACTTCCGGAGTGCGTCCGGCTTCCACATCTTTACCGAAACCGGGAGGTATTTCCACTGCCAGACTCAATTCGCCGTTGCGCAGGCGTTTTTCCAGATCATCGTAATCCCGGATGGGTTTTTGCTCCAGAAAGTACCTTGAACCGGCGATATTCAGAGCGTAATTGTTGCTTAAAACCGTTCCGTCACGGTCGAGTACGGCATAGCGCAGATCTTCCACATCCATGCTGATACCGAAGCCCATTACCAGCATCAGCAGCAATGCTCCGAAAATGGCAAGGGTGGCGCGGATGGGATCACGCAGAAGTTCCAGATACTCCCGCCAGCAGCAGCAGAAACAGCGCTGAAAACTGAATATCCGGTTTCCGGAGCTGAAGATCCGGGAGAAAAATCCCTTTTTCTCTTCAGCAGATTCACCGCTTTCCGCCTTTTCCAGTGAAATTTTCTCTTTGGATGCCGGGTCGGCATCTTCCAGATAACCGATAAACGCCTCTTCCAGAGTGGCAGCCTGCCGCCGGGCAACAAGTTCTGCCGGAGTATCACAGGCAAGGGATTTTCCCGCATGCATCAGGGAGATACGGTCACATCTTTCAGCTTCATTCATGAAGTGGGTGGTGATGAATATCGTCACTTTGTCGCGGCGGGACAATTCAATGATCATCTCCCAGAATGTATCCCGCGCCACCGGGTAAGTCGGA
>JAZUPS010000316.1:0-5466 GCA_045605305.1 Victivallaceae bacterium | reverse complement strand
GCCGATAAATTGGCAAAAGATCTGATCAATGCCAATAAACAATATCTGCCGCAATTCAAAGACGTAATTTAACTCAAAAGGAGAAATACTTATGAAAATCGAATCAAAGCCGGTTGGTATGGAAATGTTCGGAAATGTTCAGAAAAGTACGAAGAAAACTTTCGCACACGCATTCACTTTGATCGAACTGCTGGTGGTTATTGCCATTATAGCAATTCTGGCGGCGATCCTGCTGCCGGCGCTGAACAGTGCCAGAGAGCGTGCGCGGATGGCGGATTGTGTTTCCAAACTCAAACAGATGGGGACAGCGCTTCTTATGTATGCCGATGCCAATGGCGACCGGATGCCGACCACCCCGACTCTTCTGGCTGATAAAAACAATCACCGCAATATCGGTTCCAAAACCGTGGATGAACACCCCTCATACGCCCCGAATCTGCTGCTTAACGGCGGTTATCTCGGCGGAGCGCCCGGGGATGTGGCAAGTATGGTCAATTCTTACAAACAATTTTTCCGCTGTCCCAGTGACTCGGTTGTTTTCAGAGAGACCGGCGGCACCTGGGATCTGAGTTACACTTTCCTGCTCTGGCCGGGAGAAATGGCATCATCTTTCGGCATTTCCCGTGCCACCGTCAAGCGGGTCGGAAGAAACTTCGTCGGTAAAGATGATCCCGGTCATGTGATCGTAAGCGACTATTACCGTTCAAAAGGTGAACACAACAACAACAGCAAACCCCGCAGCCACGGCGGAAAAGTCTGCAACACCCTCTATCTCGGCGGTCACGTCATCGGCAATCAGTATCCGGCAGATACCATCACCGGCGGCGATCACTTTTATAACGCTGTCCGCTTTGACGTCGAAGGCACTGCATTCTGACAAGGGTTGAATATGAAAAGTATCGCAACTGCAATCCTCGCCGGTGGAGCTTTCCTTGCCCTCAATGCCGCTGTGATCGACCTGAATTGCCGCTGGGCGGGCAAAGTGCCTTTCAGTGTGGATAACGGGGTACTTTCTGTGTCGGATGATTCAGAAACTTCAGGGAAATATCTTCTTTCCCCTGCCGCAATACCCATTCTGCCCGGTAAACCGCTGGTGGTTCGGCTTGAAGCAAAATGTGAAAACGTCACCACCCGTACCCAGTTTTATCTGCATCTGGTCGATACAAACGGCAAAACCCTTAAAACTTCCGGCAGCAAATCCATTTCCGGCACTCATCCGTGGAAAAAGCTGTCAATGGTTTTCCAACCGGAAAATATCCCCGCCGGAACCGCCGGAATAAAACTTCAGCTTCAACCCGCGGCCGGGGCGGCAAAAGGAACCGGCAAAGCATATTTCCGCAATATCGAAGTCATCAGCGATCCGGCTCTGGAAGATATGCTGATGTGGAAAGGGGCGAAAATCGAAAGAGTTGACGGCGCAGTGAAAATTACCGACAACTCCGCTTCCGGCGGTACTTATGCGACAGCGAAACTTCCCTTACCGGCAGTTTCCGGAGCCTTCAGAGTATCAGCGGAAATCAAGTGCGAAAAAGTCACCACCAGAAGTCAGCTCTATTTGCTGGCGTTGGATAAAAACGGAAAAAGAATAAAAGCATTTACAAGCAAAGCCGTTTCCGGTGATCAGGATTGGCAGAAAATTTCCGTTTCCGTAAAAGAAGTGCCTGCCGGATGTGCGGCTTTTGAATTGATGCTTCAACCTGCCGCCGGAGCAGCAAAAGGAACTGGCACAGCATATTTCCGCAATATCCGTATAATACCGCTGGTCACGGCAAAAAAACTTGATGGCGTGGATTGTTCAAAAGAGGTCGCTTTCAAATACGGCAATGTGGAAATTTTTGATACGTCATTGAAAACATTCCCTTTTGCCGTGATGCCGGCTTCGCCACGGCTGGAGATCCAGCAGAGTTTTCCGGGAAGGGCAAGTGCCATTCAGTTGATCACCGCATACGACCTGCGGTCGATCAACATCGGGATATGGGATCAGGAAAATGAATCTTTTCCCGAACTGCACCCGGTAAAATTTCAAAAAATGCCGGGTGCTTATATTTTAGACCTCTCATCACTGCCCCCGTGGCGCAAGATCGCACTGGAATTCCCCGGCTGGAAAAATCCCGAATTTGAGTCGATCAGATTTTACCGAACCGCGTTCCCGGAAGAAAACTGGTGGGCAAACTGGATATGGTATACCGATAAACGGGTGGAAAATGAGACCGTTTATTTCCGCAAAGATTTTGAATTGACAGAGTTTCCGGTTTCAGCGATGTTCCAGGGAGCAGTTGACGACAGCGGCAATATTTTCATCAACGGGAACAAACTTGTCGGAATACTCGGCAGGGCCGCACCGCCCAATCTTGATATTGTAAAATATCTCAAAACAGGAAAAAATACCATCTGTGCTGTTGTCAATCAGGCCCGTTATGCAGCAGGATTGCTCGGTGAACTTGATCTGAAGTTTTCTGACGGCACCAATAAAAAAATCATCACCGACAAAAGCTGGAAGTTTTTCCGCGGCGGCAAAGCTCCGGAAAATTGGAAACTCCCGGAATTTGATGCCTCGGCATGGGGCTGCTGTGTGGAACTTGCCCGTCCGCCCCTCGGAGTGTGGGGCAACGTACCCTATAAAATGAATACCTCAAAGAAAAAACTGCTTGTCACCGGCAAATTGCTCCCTGAGTGTGCCGAGGCAGGAAAATGCTACTCCGGAAAGATCCGTTTCTCTCCGCCGCCGGATACAAGTGCCCGCCCGGTAAGAGCGTTGTTGAAACGTAATAATGAAGTTTTTTACACCTGGGATCTCGGTATTTTACCGGATGGGAAAAGTGTTGAATTGCCTTTCAATGTGAAACTCGGTGAATTTCTCGCTCCGGGAACTTATGAACTTGAATATAATATTTCAGAAATGGAAGCGGTCAACGCGGAAAACAATACCCCTTATCCGGTAAAAATAAGTGTACTCAATCCGCGCAAAGCCGATACTCCGGAGGCAAAAATCGTCTCCTTTTCCGGTGTGCCGACTCTGTTTATCAACGGCAAACCGCACAACAGCATTTTTTCCGCCCGGGGCAGACATCTTACTCAACATGCGAAGATTTTCAATAAAGCCAATATCCATCTGCACCATGTTTATCTCACGCCGAAATGGGAAAAAGCCGGGAAAGCAGATTTTACAAGGATGGATTTGCTTGCGGATTCACTTCTTTCAGGCGACCCGGAAGCCTTTTTCATCGTCAAAATTTCCATGCGTGACGGAACCGCCCCGTGGATGAAAGAGGCTCATCCGGATGAGATCATCGTTTTTGACAATGGCAGAAAAGGCAATCACATGTCGCTTGCCGGAGAGGGAAGAAAAGAGATATTCGCTGAATTCATAAAGGATCTGATTTCTCATGTAAAAAAATCACCCTACGCCGACCGGATCATCGGCTATATCGCCAGCGAAGGCGAAGAGGGTCAGTGGATGCACTACTGGTCAGGCGGTGATCCGGAAAAACCCGGTACTCTGACCGATTACAGTCCGGCAATGCTCAAATATTTCCGCCGGTGGCTCGCAAAAAACTACTCTTCAGAAAAGACATTGCAAAAAGCATGGCAAAATCCTTCTGTCACCTTTGAAAATGCTCAGATCCCATCGCGGGAAATGCGGGCGGCTGCCGGTATCGGGGCTTTCCGTGATCCGGTGAAAAACCGTCCGGCAATAGATTATGCATGGGCGCTTTCGGATGTTGTCGCTGAAGGAATTGAATATTACGCAAAAATCATCAAAGAAGCCACAAACAACAAAGCTCTTACCGGAGCTTTGTATGGTCATATCATCGATCTCGGCGGACATTTTCTTGGCGAACAGGTCGGTTATATCCGGCAGAAAAAAGTTATAGAATCTCCGTATATCGATTATTTTCTCGGTCCGATGCACTATGGAGCGATTTTCCGTGACCATGGCAGTCCGGGCAGTTATGATATGCCCAGTCCGGATACACTGGCTCTCCGCAATAAAATCTGGATAAATGAGAATGATCTGCGCACCCATCTGGAGTTTCCTGCCGGTTATGCTCACACTACGAGAACGCCATTTGCCGCCATTCAGGTACAGGCAAGAGAGGTGGCAAAGGCGCTTTCCGGCAGAGCCGGATTCTATTATTTTCCTCTGGGGGAGGGCAGTTTCAACTGGTTTGATGATCCGGAATTGGTCAAGGCAATAAGAGAACTGTCAGGGGTTTCGGAAAAAGTTCTGCATCTCGACCGTTCCAGTGTGTCGGATATAGCAGTTTTTATTTCCGATGAAAGTGTCGGATATTTGCGGCAGAAAAATGCTGCGCCGCCGGATCGTTTCATGCGCTGGGCGATCTATCAGCGGGCAAATATCGGTAAAATCGGAGCGCCTTTCGATGAGTATCTGCAATTTGATATTGCCAATGCGAAACTGAAAAATTATAAATTCTACATCTTCCTCAATCCTTACGCGCTGAGCGACGGGGAATTTTCAGCGATCGAAAAACTTGCCGCGGACAAAAGTAAACGGATTCTCTTTCTCTATGCCCCGGGAATCATGGAAAAGGAAGGTATTTCGCTTGCCAAAGCGAATTGCCTTACCGGAATGGATTTCGATCTGATAAAATCAGGAAAAGATCTGCGTTTCACCATGAGCGGCAGCGTTGAAAAACTTGCTTCCGGTCATGAATTCGGCGTCAATGAATCAGCCTCCCCCATCCCGGTTCCCCGGAAGTTTGATGAATCGCTGGCAAATTTCACCGATGGCACCCCCGCCATTGTCCGCAAGGAAAATATCTTCTATTCTCCCGCCGGGCTTCTGCCGCCAGAACTGCTCCGGAAAATGGCGGAATCTGCCGGGGTAAAGATTTTCAGTCATGATAACATTGCGGTTTACCGTTGCGCTTCCATCATCGCTTTTCACAGCAATAAAAAACGCGGAAATTTCAAAATTTCTGCACCTGAAGGCAAAAAAATGCGCCAGCTCTGGCCCGTGACGGCAAATCCCGTCTGGATAACCGAATTTCTCTGGCACAACAC
The DNA here is from genome assembly GCA_045605305.1 of Victivallaceae bacterium. Lineage (GTDB taxonomy): Bacteria > Verrucomicrobiota > Lentisphaeria > Victivallales > Victivallaceae > UBA1784. The sequence goes on along the minus strand of JAZUPS010000316.1, from coordinate 438 downwards.
CCAGCCGGAAACCCGGATATTCCTTGTCGGTGAATAGCCGCTCCTTCCCCCAAAGATTCCCGCTTTTTTTGAAAAGGGATGGGGGTTCGGGGGAACTGTTTTCCCGTGAATATCTCCCATCATTCCATCCATCCGGCTGGATTCTCCCCCATTCCCCAAAGATTCCCGCTTTTTTTGAAAAGGGCTGTGGGTTCGGGGGAACTGTTTTCCCGTGAATATCTCCCGTCATTCCACCCATCCGGCTGGATTCCCCCCATTCCCTAAAAGAGTCCCGCTTTTTTTGAAAAAGGATGGGGGTTCGGGGGAAGGGAAAAACTTTTTTTTCTCGTGAAAAAAGGTTTTTCCCTTCCCCCGAATATCCTCCTGCTCCCCCCCGCATACTTTGTTATCGGGGGTTGTTAATAACTTGTTAATAAAGTTGCTTTTTTTTGTGGGTGG
>JAZUPS010000315.1:0-2463 GCA_045605305.1 Victivallaceae bacterium | reverse complement strand
ACAAATTGATCCTCACCATGCCCGATTCCATGAGCATCGAACGGCGTAAACTGTTGGCTGCATACGGCGCGGAAATCGTTCTCACTCCGGGAGACGAAGGCATGGCCGGTGCTATCGCCAAGGCCAATGAATTACAACAGAACAACCCCGGCTCCATCATCCCGGCACAATTCAGCAATCCTGCCAATCCGGATATCCACCGCCGCACCACCGCCCGGGAAATCATTGCCGATACCGATGGTAAACTCGACGTATTCATTGCCGGTGTCGGCACCGGCGGCACCCTGACCGGCGTTGGCGAAATTCTCAAACAATACAATCCGGATATCCGGATCGTTGCCGTTGAACCCGACACCAGTGCCGTCATTTCCGGCGGCGCTCCCGGAGTTCATAAACTTCAGGGTATCGGTGCCGGATTCATCCCGGAAGTACTCAACACCGCCATCATTGACGAAGTCATTACCGTCTCCGCTGAAAATGCCGGAAAAACTGCCCGGGAAGCTGCCACCAAAGAAGGTCTGCTCATCGGAATCTCCGGCGGCGCGGCTCTGTATGCCGCCGTCACCCTCGCCAAGCGTCCGGAATTTTCCGGCAAGCGCATCGTGGTCCTGCTCCCCGATTCCGGGGAGCGTTACTTATCTACCTGGCTTTTTGAATAAAGTGCGCCAATCGCCGGGTCAACACCCGGCAGGCGGACATGGTTTCGCAAAGTTCTCCCGGCAAAGTAAAAATCAGATCATCGACTTTGATTTTCTTGCTGTATTTTGCTTCTAATAGCAAAAAATGATCCCGGCGTGGTATCAACAAATGGTACTGCTCCGGGATTTTTTTGTTATCAACTCTTGCTTGATGACTTTTTTGCCAATTCTAAAAGACGCGGTAATTCGCCCAATAGATAAAGCGGGACATTCAGCAATCCGTCATCAAAACGCAGATTTTTCATCGATGCTCTGATAGCGATTTCCGGTTTATATCTTTCTCTGTATACTTTCAGAGATTTTGCATTAAGGCTTAATCCGGACTTTACTTCCACCGGAATAATCCTGTTGGCATCTTGAATCAGCAGATCAACTTCAGCCTTTCCCTTTTCATTGTACCAGTAACATACCGGGGAAATTCCAAGTGCATAAAATTGTTCCAATACCAGATTTTCAGCAAGTTTTCCTTTGAAATCAGAAAAAATATCCATGCTTTCTGCAATCACAGCCGGAGATATTTTTGCTAATTTACGCAAAATACCGACATCGCTGGGATAAAGCTTAAAGTTTTTTTGTTCCATGACCGCTGTCAATGGTGCTTGTGGCGTTTCAACGGCATTAACTTTTTGCACCATTGAGGCGTTGATAAGCCAGCGTAACGCATCTTCCAAATCTTTGGCTCTTGCACCTTCCCGGACTTCACCATAGATAAAACGGCGGTTTTCTTTGGCAAATTGAGCAGGGATAGCTTTCCACAGCATAAAAAGTTTCGGAATATCTCTTGCCTCAATATGCTTGGAGAAATCGGCTTCGTATGCTTGCAGAATAGAGTCTAATTCCTGCTCTACAATATTGAAATCACGTGTTTCCAGAAAAGCTGTAATAACTGCAGGCATACCTCCTACGGTGAGATACTCATGCAGATAATTGCTTAATTTATTACAAAATGCTTCAGCCAGAGGTTCCAGTGGAATTGTCTTGATATAATCATGCAAAGCCGGGTCAACTGAATGAAGATACTCATCAAAGGAACATGGCGTTAACTCTTTGATATCAACCTTGCCTACCGGAAAACCGGTTTTATCTTTGGCGGCAAGGGCAAGACCTATCAGAGAACCGGCAGAGGCAATAGCATATTCGGGTGTATCTTCACAAAAATATTTTAATGCGTTGAGTGCATTGGGACAGGTTTGTATCTCATCAAAAATAATAAGTGTTTCCTGGGGGGATATTTTCTGCCCGCAATACGCACTTAATTGAGAGATGATACGCTTTGAATCAAAACTACCATTGAAAAAAGATGACAATGTAGAGTCTTTATCAAAGTTGAATTCAACGGTATTGTTAAAGTATTTTTTGCCGAAATGCCGAAGAATCCATGTTTTTCCGCATTGCCGGACACCCTTCAGTAATAATGGCTTCCGGCGTGGTGAATTTTTCCACTCCAGCAAATTTCTGATAATGTTTCTCTCTATATTCATATCAGGTACTTTCCTTTCAGTTACACAATAAATATAACATCTCATTCGAAAAATGCAAGCGATTTTGCAAAAGTCAATCGAGAAATGCAATATTTTTACGCAAAATTCGATGGAGATTTGTTTTTATACTCCCATAGGAGTAGTTACAAGGACTTGCCACTGGTTGCGAAATAGCGGAATATGCCCCACCAATCAAGGCTGAAAACCGTTTTGACAGATGGTATTTGTATTACAATGAATGTCAACGAATTATGACTTTTTGTCAATAGAAGGAGTACTCCTTT
>JAZUPS010000314.1:0-2949 GCA_045605305.1 Victivallaceae bacterium | reverse complement strand
CACTTTTTCGTAATATTCAGCACTTGTTTTACCATCAATGGTATAATAACATCTCAATACCACATCAAAGAATGGGACTGCATTGTTTTTTACCTGTGATGGTGCTTCGGTATCTACAACATCGCGCCCAGTAACAGCATAGCAATCAAACCAAAGGCTCAACGCCATAAAACCACCGCACCAATCAGTCTTTTTCTTAATTTCCGGAGGAAGCAGAACAATATGACGATGTTTTAACTTGCTTCCATGATGAATTATGCTATCAGGAAATATATTGCTGATTCTATTAATAAAAAACTCTGTTTTAACAGACATTTCTTGCTTGTCACACGCACAACCTGACTCGTGTAAAAGAAAATAATCCGATTCAAACAATTCTATTGCCTGTTTAACCCAAGTGTCATCTTGATATTTTTTTAACAAGTCAATAATGTCACACCAAAGTAGTGTATTAAATTTGATACCACTATATCCTTTTGCCTTCTTTACTTGCTGGTGGTGCTGAACACAATATTTTGTCAGTGTTGCCAATCCTTTTTCGCTTTTAGATTTAGGTAAATTATTATAATACCGATTCATTTGATCAGGCTGAAAAACTGCATCAATTTTTACTTCTACAATGCAAACAAGTTCTTTTTTTTCAGGATCTTTTTTCTCCTTCCAAAATGAAAGATCGTATTTTTCAGACTTTCCGACAGAATGCTCTGCCTCTACAACTAATTTATTGAAATTCTCCTTGTTGCATTCAGCAAAAAGCCCTATCTGCTGTAAAAACTCAAGTTGAAATGCTTTGATATCATTTAACAACTTGCATAGAATCTGTGTGGAAAATTCTTCTGCACTTCTGATATGTTCCACAAAATCAAAATTGGTCGCATCTACTCGGGTACGAATTAAATCCATCAATTTTTTACTGTTTGTTTCGTCATCTGAATTCTCTGATTTTTCAGCAGAACACATCTCACACTTATATTCCCACAACTCCAGTAAAGTCTCTAATTTTCTCATTCCAGTACCTCCAGAAACTGATTGATAAAATCTTCCACCCATTGATAATCTTGTGGGTATTGTGGTTACAAAACATCATAATTTAAGCATAATATACAACAACAACGTTTATTTTCAAGTTTTCCCGTAGATGAGTACAGCTGCTGTTGCAAAAAATGGTTGGCGGTGTATATTATACTTCAAACAATTTGAGGTGATTTTGACTATGATGCGCTTGGATAAATTTCTTTCTGCCTCCACGGCTTACAGCAGAAAAAATGTTCACGATCTTGTGAAAAAAAATTCCGTCTCCGTCAACGGAACTCCGGCAAAAAGAGCCGATATGAAGGTCGATGAGACGAAGGATATCGTTTGCGTGAACGGTAAACAAATCCTTTATCGCAAATTTATCTATCTTATGCTCAACAAACCGCAGGGATATCTGAGCGCAACTGAGGACTCAAAAGACCCTGTCGTCGTGGATCTCGTTCCGGAAGAGTTCAAGCATTTTGCCCCGTTTCCAGTCGGAAGGCTCGATAAAGACACCGAAGGTCTGCTGCTGTTGACCAATGACGGGCAGTTTGACCATGAACTGATGTCTCCGAGAAAAAATCTGTTCAAACGCTATTATGCCGAATTGGACGCTCCGGCTGTTCCTGAAGATATCGAGACCTTCGCCGCAGGAATGGACTTCAAAGAGTTCTCCGCTAAACCCGCAAAGCTCGAGATTGATCCGGATGATCCCCAAAAGGTATATGTCGAAATATCCGAAGGCAAGTATCATCAGGTAAAAAGAATGTGCGAACGCATCGGAAAAAATGTCATCTTCCTCAAACGGGTCGCCATCGGAAACTTGAGACTTGATGATTCTCTTGAGTGCGGAAGAGTTCGGGAGCTTACTCCTGACGAGCTCGCTCTTTTCGGCTGGTAAAAATCAAATTTGATTATACCATTACCGCAATTCCGGGATAGTGGCGGTATTTTTCATGTGAATCCATTCCGCAGCCGATAAGATAGCGGTCGTCCATTATAAAACCAGCCCAGTCGGCATGAGCAACTCCATCCGGACGGGGAAGCTCCTTTTCGACAAGCACTGCCGTTTTGACACTCAACGCCCCCATAGCCAGCAGATTGTCGCAGATCGCTTTGAGCGTGCGTCCGGTATCGAGAACTTCGTCAACGATAAGGATATTGCGCCCCTTGGGATCGAGTTTCAGCGTGGAACGCAGCTCAACTACTCCGGTGCAGACATTGCTTTTGTAGCTTCCGGCGGCGATCGAATCGATATAAAAATCCTCAAGCTCTATTGCTTCGGCAAGTTTGGCGGCAAAAAAGAGACCTCCATTCATAACGACGATCATTGTAAGCGGAGTTGTTCCGCAGGCTTTGGTTATTTCCGAACCGAGCTCTTTGATCCTGAGGTTCACCTCTTCCGGAGTTTTGATGATTTCAATATTTTCCATGATAAAATCCTGTTGTAATGTTAGAAACAAATATATTTTGCGATAAACAGCAGCGACACCAGCCACAGCATCCAATGGACTTTTCCCTTGCGGCGGCAGTTGAGGATGGTGTAGGATATCACTCCGGCTCCGAGACCGTCGCTGATATTGTAGGTAAAAACCGTGCAGACGATGAGCAAATACGCCGGAACTGCGGCGGCGATGTCGCTCCAGTCGATAAATGTGACCGATCTTATCATAAGAAATCCGACAATGACCAGAGCCGGAGCGGTCGCAAATCCGGGAATCGCCAGAAACAGCGGAGCGCAGACCAGCGAAAGAAGAAACCATAATGCGCAGGTAAAAGCCGCAAGTCCGGTTCGGGCTCCGGCACGGATACCGATGGCTGACTCGGCAAAGGTTGTCGTTGTGCTGGTTCCCAGGATTCCTCCGGTAAATGTTGCGATGGAGTCGGCAAGAAGAATTCCCCTGAGCCGCGGGATCTTGCCGTCCTTTTCCA
>JAZUPS010000313.1:0-3974 GCA_045605305.1 Victivallaceae bacterium | reverse complement strand
AGATTTCCGTGCCGCGTGGGTGAAAAAGATGATGGTGGAGTGCGGCGCCCCGGAGGAGATACTCTGGCAGAAACGTCCTCATGCCGGTTCGGATTTTCTGGCGGTGACTGCCGCAAATTTACGGAAAAAAATCGAGTCTCTGGGCGGCAGATTCATTTTCAACACTGCCGTTTCTCAAATCCATACCGTCAACGGCCGCTGTGCCGGGGTGCGTACTGCCAGTGGGGAGATCATTGAAGCTCCGGCAGTTTTGCTTGCTCCCGGATTGGGCGGCAGGGAACTTATCCGCAATGTTTCCCAAGTTGCGGATTGGGAACTCAAACCCTTTCAGACCGGCTGCCGTATCGAGCATCCGCAGAGGTTGATCGACCGGGCGATGTACCGCATGGATCGTCCGGCGGCGCTGGGAGCGGCGGAGTACCATCTGGTTTCCCGGAATTATGCCCGTCATACCGCTTCATTCTGCATGTGTCCGGGGGGGGAGGTGGTCAATGCCACAGCCTGGGAAGGGCGCTCCATTTCCAATGGCATGAGCAATTTTGCCCGCAGTGAAAACTTTGCCAACAGCTGCCTTATTCTCACCTTTTCGCCGCAGGAATTCGGCGGAATAGCTCAAATCGATGCCTTTTATGAAAAAGTTGAAAGGGAGTGCTTTCTTGCCGGGGGCGGGGATTACACTCTGCCAGCGCAGGATGCGGCGGCATTTTTGCGCCGGGAAGAGGGGTTGAAAAACTTCCGCACCTCTGCCGCAACGGGGATCGTTTCCGGCAGGATCGACCGGATCATCACCGGGGAGGTATTCAAAACTCTCTCTTCGGCGTTGAAGGATTTTGACCGCCGGATTCCGGGGTTTATCCGTGAAGGTAAATTTATCGGCGTGGAAAGTTGTGTTTCCTCTCCCATCCGGATGATCCGCGACCGGGAAACCATGCAAAGTTCTCTCCCCGGACTTTTCTGCGCCGGAGAAGGATGCGGACTTGCCGGCGGCATCATCTCTGCCGCCTGCGACGGTATCCGCTGTGCCGAAAAGATGCTTCTGCTCTGAATTTTTCCTTACGGCTTGAAAATCCGGTCTGCCATATCCAGATAGTGAAGCCAGTCTGACAGGAGCAGATCGTGTTTTCCTGTACGCAAAAGGTAGCTTATGTCAGTGCCGACAGGTGTTTCCGGCGGCGGCTGAACGGCTGATTTCAGTGGAGTTTTTCCATAAAGAGAAAAAACTTTTCCCGCATGATAAGCGCTGAGATATTCGCCTTTGGGGTCTGCCCAGAGGTCTTCAGTGGCACTGTGGATGGCGATGCTGCGGGGAGCGGCAAGGGCGACCAGCAGGTGTTGATCAAAGGGTAACAGGTGGACTTTGCCGTTGGCGTATTCTTTTATGGCGGAAACGAACCACCATCTTCCCGGCGCCCGCCGGATGAAACACATGGAATAGAGCGTTTCTCCGTAAAGGCGGCGGGTCAATGCCGTGCCGCCGGAACCGGCATCATTCACGCAAATCAGTTTGAATCTCTGATCGACCGCCCCCGTCCACAGCGAGGTTTTGCCCAGACGGGAGTGACCGAAAACCGCTCCCCGGGAAGCGTCAATTTCCGGCAGAGTAACCAGATAATCCGTTATCCGGCGGATGCCCCAGCTCCATGCTCCAATGGCGCTGTGACGCTCATGGGGCGGATTTTTCAACTCTTCCGGCGTGTAAAAGAGGGTATAGACACTCTCCTGCCAGCCGTCTTTGCGGTCAGGGAAAATATCATGATAACATGCCGTGGCAATGGCGTAACCCCGGGAGATGATGGTTTTCAGGGGGAAACGGTATATTCTTTTGCCCCGGTCGCTTTCGGCGGCGGCAATATCGGGAGTTCTGGTGATCTTCAATCCGGTAAGATGGAGTTCTTTATCTGCTTCCAGAGTGTGATTGCCCTTGAAGTTCAATCCGGCGAAGAAGGGAACCGGTTTTTTTGCGGCGCGGGGCAGGTAAAGGAGAATATCAAAGCTGAATTTCTGCCGGTTTTTCCCGGTGAAAATCAGCCGGACTTCCCGGCGGATGGCGATTCCATCCAGCGCATCACGCTTTTCACTGAGCAGTTGGTACTCCACCTTTTCCGCCATGGGCAAATCCTGACCGTATAGATATTTCCGGAAGTCGGCAAGGATTTCCGGACGGCGGAACTTTTCCCACTCCTGTACCGTGGTGATCTTTTTGCCGTTTTTCCCGGTCAGCGGATCGGGCAGGGTGTATGCCGGGACTTTGCTTTCATCGTATACCGGCTGCCAGTTGGCAGTATCGGCGGCATGGAGCAGGCAAGTTACTGCCAAAACTGGGAGAAGAAGGAGTTTTTTCATGATCAAAAGCTTTTTTTGGAGTTGAGAAGTGCAAGGTATTCTGCTTCCAGAATATCTGCCATTTTCCGCCAGTTGAATTGTTCCAGCACTTTTGCCTTGCCCTTTTCTCCGAGGGTGCGGCGCAACTCCGGTGAATCCAGCAGCATGGAGGTTTTTTCCGCCACATCTTCAATATCTTCAGCGGCAGTGGTGTAACCGGTTTCCCCGTTGATGATCACTTCGGGAGTGCCATCCAGCGCGAAACCGATGGCCGGTATTCCCGTTGCCAGTGCCTGAACCACTGCCCGGGGCAGACCTTCATGGAGTGACAGATGCCAGAGCATATCCGCCTGAGCGATGTACCGCGCCACCTGATCGGGGGGGACTAATCCGGCAAAGTGGAAATTTTCCCGGAGTCCGGCTTTTTCCAGCTGCTCATTCAGCTGATCATACATCGGGCCGTCGCCGACAAAGAGAAAGTGGGTATCCGGATGTTTCTGCAAAACTTTTTCCGCCGCCGGAATGACATATTCGTACCCCTTCTGGGCAAAGAGCCGTGCCACGGTGACGATGGTCAGGGCATTTTCCGGAATACCCAATTTTTCCCGCAGGGAGCTTTCCCTTCCGGCATTGGCAAAGGCGGCGGTATCCATGCCGCTGTAAACGACCATATACTTTTTGGCAGGAGCGACCTTTGCCGCCACACACTGATCGATCATTGCCTGCGCCACTGCGTAAATTTTATCACAGAATCCGGCGGCGAAACGCTCAAGGAAGATAAAGAGAGAGTTTTTCAATCTGCTTTGATAAGGGTGGAACGCCTGACCGTGGACGGTATGCACCACCACCGGCACTTTGGCGGCGCGGGCGGCAAGTCTGCCGATGATCCCCGCTTTGGAACTGTGAGTGTGGACAACGTCAAAACGGTTCTCCTTGAAGAACTTTTTCAGCGCAAAAAAGGCTTTGAGATCGTGGATGGGGGAGATTTCCCGCACCAGATCGGGAAATTCGACTGCCTGAAACTCTCCGTAATCGGCATTTTCCAGCAGTTTGCCCTCTCTGCCGGGGGAAAAACCGGTTGCCAGTACATTTTCGTGACCTTTTTCAAGATGTCCTTTGATCGTAAGCAGGGTGTTTTCCTGAGCGCCGCCGACGATCAACCGGGTAATAACATGGCAGATCTTCATTTTTTCACCTGCGTTTTGTATGCCCATTCGATCAGATCATTGCAGAAACGTTCCCGGTCAGCGCTGCTTTGAAATCCGGTGACACAGCCCAACACGGTTTTGCCGTTGCGGGTGGCTCCGAAAGCCAGACAACTGCCGGCGGCGTTGGTGTAGCCGGTTTTGAAGCCGATCAAACCGGGGACTTTGCGCCAGTATGGGCGGGCCTTGGTGGGATGTTTGAGCAGACCGTTGGTGGTGTAGACCTCTTTGCCGTTGCTCAATTTGGCGTAACTTTTATCGCAGAATTCCATAACCGTTTTGAACTCCATCAGCGCTTCGCAGAGGTGGATTATATCAGAGGCGGTGGAGATGGAATTGGCTTTTTTTCTGCCTTGCGGCAAGCCGCTGGCGCTGTTGAAACTGGCGCATTGCAGACCCAGTTCGGCGGCGCGGTCATTCATTTTCCGGATAAATTTTTCTTCACTG
>JAZUPS010000312.1:0-5304 GCA_045605305.1 Victivallaceae bacterium | reverse complement strand
CCGACTTATCAAGTCTTTGACCGCTTTTACGGCATTACCGGAAGGAACAATGACCATCCTGGTACAGTCTGATTTCTGACGGTCCTCCCATCCGCAGAGCCAGATGGCATAAGGAAGTTCAAAATAGTCACGGAGATAGACAAACGAGTTATAGTATTCCGGAGAGGCGCAGAGCCAGAATGTATTATTGTGATACCAATCAGGAGTATCTTTGCGGGGAAGTTCATTCACACGCCAGGGAGCCTTGTCTTCCACGAATTTCTTATAAATCTGACCGGCTTCAAACCAGTCGCCCCGATAGACTTCCGCCACAGCGGGACCGGATGTCTTAAAACCATTTCCGCCGCCGGGAACTGCAACAGGATTGAGCCATTTATATTCCAGCACCCCGTTTCTGCCGGTAACACTCAGTGTCTTAACTGCACAATCAACTGCCTCAAATGCGGTATAAACGCCATTTGATTTCTGATCGAAATAGCTGCAGAACTGCATTGTACAGTTAGCGGTGGGATAAAGTGCAGAACGTCCGTATCCGGCAGAGGGATCCGGTACAAGAATTCCGATGGTATGGGGGTATGCCAGCTGATCATTTCCACCGGGAAGTTTACGGAGAAAGAATCGGGGGAAATCCACCTGACAGAGAATACTCTTTTTATTCAGATTTTTTACTTCCAGCGTCTGTTCCAGACGGCCGCCGGTGAAAGTGAAATCGGAAATACAGGAAAATTCACCGCTTTTTTCCCAGACGACCCGGAAAGATGCTCCGTCTTTTTCTTCTTTCAAAGGCGAAGTCACATAACTTATCCCCTGATGCCAGTCATGATACTGGACCCCGTCGAAATTGAGTGTCCAGCTTGTCGCCCTGCCGTCAAAAACATCCGTGCCGGTAACCGGATTGTAAAATCCCACTACCGGAGAATTGGTACGGTTCCTGCCGGCAGCTGCCATCAGCATGGCTTTGGAACTGTAAGCGATCTGAAATTCCGGACATTTCTGATTCCAGATACTGACAAGCTCTTTGCCTCTTTTATCTGATGCGATGATATCAGCGGTTTTCTGGATGACTTTCTGCATCCGTGTCTGATCATATCCGGTTTCAGCTGCGCGCTTCAATGCATTGACGATCCATGCGGTTTCTTTATGTTTTGCGCTTTTTTTTGCGGTTTTCAGCTGTTTCGTCAATTCCGGATCAAGGGCGAAAAATCCGGCGGGCAATTTGCTGATCCGGTCGGAAGATTTGACCAAAGAGGCGATTTCACCGGCATTCAATGCCCGGGCAATAACCTTCACCGAAGCGACTGAACCATTCAAGGCGTAGTCATCCATTTTGCTGTTTCCGATAACAACCGGAGAAGCAGTATGAGTCGGCTTGACATAATAAAACATCTTTTGTCCGGAAAGTTCACCATTCAGATATACCGAGCAGAGATATCCGACATTACCCTGCGCGTGCTCATTTACATACTGAAAGACTGCGGCAAAATGGAAATATTCTCCCAGTTCCGGATATTCTCCTCCCCACATGGCGTTGTTCCAGGTCCCGCCATCGGTTGAAAAACTGAAATTGACACGATTGCCGGTTCTGCCGATGAACCATGAACCTTCCTTGCAGGCGATCAGCATGTTGTGATTTTTCTTGGTTGAATTGCGATCATAGTGATCCATACGGACCACGCCGGAAATGGTCAATCCTCTTTCGGTCACATTCAACTCTTCCGAACCGCGAAGCACTGCGGCGGACTTCATTCCGTCAAATGCCGCTGCCTTATCCCTGATCACTGCTCCATTCTGCAATTTGACCTTTTTAGCGACCTCTCCGGCGTTGCTGAAGTCCACAGAAATCTCATTTTGTATCCGGGAAAGCACCAGCCGGATCATGTATTCGCCCTTCAACCCGGATAAATATTTGCTTTCAAACTGAAAACTTTTTCCGTTGTCGATACTGACTTTGCTGGATCCAGGTTCAGAAGAAGTATCAACTCCCACATAAACAAAGTCATCATTGGTTTTGGAATTTATTTTATGGATAGTTACTTCCAGCTTGTCTGACTTCAGCCATTCTGCCGGGATGGCAATATCTGTCCATTTCCTGTCGCTTGGCAAACGGTAATCGGAAGTTTTCAGGATCATTTCATTTCCGTTCACAATGATTTTCAGCTGTTCGGTCAAACCGTTCTTCGGAATTTTCCGGACAGCTTCACTCTGATCGCCCACCTGCATATAGATCCGCAAAGCAGCCGCCCCGATCTGATCACGCCACTGCGCTGGCAGCTGCGTAAGGTCAAATGTTTTTTTAATCCGGGTGTTGTCGCGAATCAAAGGCAGCATTTTCACTTTTTTATTTTTCGGAGCAGCGGCGTCATCGTTATAAAAGGTGATTGCATCTGCACCGTTTTTTTCTGTTTTCCATGCGGCAGAAACGCCCAGGAACATAAATCCTGCGATTCCGGCGGCAATCACTTTTTTCAAACTCATAAAAAACCTCTCTGATTGTTTTGTTTCATTTTTTGTAAAATACAATCTGCGGCGGTGCCTCGCGGGCAACCTTGCAGGCAAATCCGCAGAGACTCCGGCCCGGTCAGGTATCCTCTCCATCGCGTTGCTGCACCCCAACCTTGCTCCGCGAACCATCCGCCGATTGCACAAACATCAATAATGAGCCGGATAACCGGCAATAAAAATCCGGGAATCAGAATTGTTTCACGGAACCATTTACCCGTGCTTCTGTTATCACAAATTCTCCGGTCGAAAATAATGCCTTGAATCCTGCCATATTGTTTGCATCGACATGTCCGTCAGCCCAGAGAGAATTCATCTGACCATTGTGCAGAAAATTCAATAAGACATTTCCATTTTTGGAATAATAGGGGAAAGGGCCTTCTTTGCCAGGTTCACCATGATAAGCTTCGGCGAAAACCAAAACCTTGGAATGAGATTTTACTTTTTTCAAATCTAACATGGAACTCGTCACCACTTCACCTATAATTCCCGCCCGATTAACTTTATCATCAGCGTATGGATGATACTGATAGCCGTAGGGAACTCCATATCCGCCGGAGAATTTACGCATATCATTGAATGAAGTGTTGCCCGGAGGCATGATTCGCGGATTTCCCGCTGTCGGACAGATAAGAGTACTGTAGTCGGCCAGATAACCTTTTCCGGGGTCAACTTGCCGTCCGATATTCAAAAATCCTAAAACCAATCCACCGGAAAGAGTGGAATGACTGTGACAACTCTTGGCATCGGTCGCATTCACCGCATCTTGGATTTTCAACGGCAGGACATCATTGTTGTCTCCTGCGTACTGCATGGCGGCCATGCCGTTTTGTTTGAGGTTGTTCACACAGGATGCACTTCTGCCGCGTTCACGGGCCGAATTGAGGGCGGGCAGTAAAATTGCCGCGAGAATGGCAATAATGGCGATAACGACAAGAAGTTCAATAAGAGTAAAGCTGTTAAGCTTTCCGGACAGAGAGTATTTGTGTTTTTTCATTTCTTTTCCTTTTTACTTTTTAGTTAGTGTTAGAGTTTTTCCAATCTCAAGACTTGAAAATATTTTCCCAATGCCTCCTTTCCTCATTTATCATAATTTAAATTCTCTTTGATAGTATATTTCATAACCGTTTTCAGTAAATTTTATCGGAAGCCAGAAGTAACGGCTGTCAATAAAATTCTGCGCATTCCACAAATCAAACATCGCCACATAGGTATCTCCGGCCTTGAAAACCGCACTGCTTTGTCCGCCGAAAGTTATTTCTGCACCTTCTCCCCGGCAGGGATTGCCAAGTTCATTATATTCCCCCATGATACTGTCGGCAACCGCTGAACGCGCCGCATTCGGAGCCCAGCTGGTACAGCCGCTTGCCAGCAGATAATAACGGTTGTCCCGGCGGAAAATAGCTTCTCCCTCATTCCAGCGGTAAGGAAGCACCCGGCAGTAACGCCCCGTCCAATAGAGATAATCATCGCTCAATTCGGCAATATGCAAAGTGCTGTTCTGTTCCGAAGCGTAAATATGATAACCTTTACCGTCATCATCCTTAAAGAGATTCATATCCCGTGCCATCTGACCGCCGGAAAAGTCCCGTACATACAACGGCAGATTTTTGACCAGATCATTCTCCGCATCGTAAGTTTGCTGGGATGCCGGAAAATTGACAACTCTTTTATCAGCTTCCACAGCATTGACCGGCCAAACCGCTGCATTGGGACGCTCGGCACTGATAAATTCAAAAGGACCTGCCGGAGTATCCGCTATCGCCAAACCGCGCTTGGCAATAGCATGAACCAGATTGCTGGAGTGAAAATACATCACGAATTTACCGGTCTTTTCGCAGAAAATCACTTTGGGTCTTTCAATGCGGCAGCCGGAACAAATAGGATGATTGGGAATATCATTCACTTTAAGAACGATCCCACCGTCATTCCAATCCTGCAGATTTTCAGAATAGTACATGTGTACTCCCTCAAAGGCAAGTTTTCCATCCTCCCCGGGCCCCTTGTGTTCACCATACCAGTAGAAAACCCCTTTGTGTTCCATAATGCCGCCGCCATGAGCGTTGATATGACGACCATTGTTATCCAGCCACAATTCCTTATTGATCATTTTGCACATGTCCTTTTGGCAATGAGCATTTTTTGTGCCGGTTCCAATTCAAGCAGATATATGCCTCTGCGGTCTTCATGCAAAGCATCCACTGTACAATAACGGTTATCGCGACTCCAGCGGGGATGCAAATCGACCCGGATATCTGCCGCCGGCGCATCTTGGGACAAATTCATCATAAATCTGCCAAGTTCCACCGAATTGCCGTTCTCCGGATCGACAAGAAGCAACCCGCGCCGCCTCAACTCATCCACTCCGAGACAGCTGTCCGCCAGCAGCCATTGACCATCCGGAGAAAAGACCATGTGCGACGGACCACGCCACGCCGGAGAAATTTCTTTTGAAACAAAGGGACGGCGGCTCTCATCCAAAACAACCGCCCCGTTGCCCAAAGCTTCCCAGTCGGCATCGACCAGAATTTCCCGGGGGGTGCGCCCCCATATCTGATGGGTCACCCCGCAATTACGCCAGTAAACATCCGGCAGAATACACTCCGCATCACCGCCATTGACCGATGCAGTGTACATATATGTCCGCCATTGCGGATCGGTAACTTCGCCGATCGTCCGGAAAAGCCACAGCAGCCGGCTGCCGTCGCAGTTGAATATGGCGTGATTCAACCAGATATGCCGTCCGGTAATACCATAAGGTGACGGATGGACAGCGAGCATATCCTTATAAGAAACTATCAATTC
>JAZUPS010000311.1:0-3340 GCA_045605305.1 Victivallaceae bacterium | reverse complement strand
CAAACGAACAGAGGAGCAGCCGCAGAAATACTGATGTTGCTCAAGGCGATCCCGTGGGATTTTTCTTTCAGATAGAAAGTAGTAAAAAAGCGGAATGTCGGAACTTGTTCATCGCAAAAAATACACTTCAGCTGTTCGGGGGTGATATTGAAATCCACGCTCAAAGATTTTTTGCCGCTTACCGAAAAATCCTTTTCCAAAAACAGATCTTCGGATTTTCCGGTGCAGTTGTCATTTCTGAAATGGTATCCGTACATTACCACCTTGACAACTCCGCGTGAGATGGCTCCACTCAATGCCTGCGCGGTGAAACTTATCCGTAAAAGCCCCGGACGGGCTTTGGAACTTCCGGAGTAAGATTTGATGCCGTAAAGCGGATGTTTGAGGAAAATTGTACTGTTTTTGACATCAATAAAGTCGCGCAACGGATCCTCATCCCGGCGTCCGGAGATTACCGGGATGGGATTTGTGTCAAGAGTCCAATTCTCAACCGGAATGATCTCTGCCGACAGTTGAAATACGGTCAGCAGAAATCCCGATATCCCCAACAAAAGTGAGCGCATCAGCAAATCCGCCGTGTTATTTCATCACCGGGAAGAAATCCCCGGCAAGTTTCAGCGCAGTCCGGGCAATGGCTTCTTTTGCGGCTATTGGGTAGGAGGCTCCTGCCAGAGTTTCTCTTGCTGCGCCGGTGGCAAGAAGCTTTTTATCCCTATTGTAAATCGAGAGTTCCAAGCGGGCAGAAGCAGAGGTGAAATTGTGGTAACTTCCGGCATTGGCTGCGATCGCTTCGCCGATGACTGCATAGTCCGCTTCATTTCGGGTATTCACCACTTGGAAATCCAGTGCGAGCAAAAGTTTTTTCAATTCAGTTTCCGCGGCGGGATCAGGCACACTTACGGCAATATCTTCCTTGACTTTTACAAAAACCTTGCGCTGTTTGCCTTGGACAACTTTTTTCAACCGGCTCAAAACATCTTCTTTATTCTGTTCTTTGGGCAGAAGTTTGGCATTTTGTTTTTCCAGAATTGTGGAAACTTTCGGAGCAAGCATCGGCACAAGGGCGGTAAAATCTTCTGTTCCGCTGGCACTTGCGCCAAGAACACGGCTGGTTTCAGTTCCGATGATCTTTACAATGACAAAATTTTTGCTGCCGGATTTGAAAAGAGAACCGGTAATAAGGATTTTGGCTCCGATGAAGCGGCCGAGTTTTACCTGGCTCTCTTTACTGGTCAAACCGACTGCAGAGAGCTGCAATTCATTGAGAGCTGCATCAAGTTCCGCACGTTCGACCATATCGGCATTGCCGGATTCCATCAAAGCGATATTCAAAAGTTCGGCTACGGACTTGCCCATATCGGTACTGGCAGCTTGACGGTCGCGGGACTCAAAAGGCAGTACCGCAACAGTCGGCACGACAACGACATCTTCTGCAAAAACTCCGATGCAGAACAACATTGCTAAAACGGTTATGATTTTCTTCATTTTTCAGCTCCTTTCCTGTGAATATTGTGTTCTATAATATATTTTATCAAAAGTACATTTTCAATATTTTCCAAGTCAAAATCCGGAGAAAATACTATTACGACTCTGTTATTTTTTTTCATTATCGCGTATGTACAGTTGCCGTTATTATCCAGAACTTTTTCTTTTTCATTATATGAGACGCTCAAACAACCATAATTCTTAGTGCGGTACAGTGAAATCGTTGTCCATTTTTCATCAAGTTTCAAGGGGAAATCTTTTTCGCCGGGAAATACAAACATCATTTTTCCTGAAAAATCTTCGGTGATATGACTGGCAAAACCGATATCCTGTTTTGATTTTTCTTTAAGGATAATTCCCATATTTTGTAAAAGTTTTTCATATTTCAGGCTCAAATCAAATGCAGTTGCCGGAATCCCGGTAAAAATCCGTGGTGGATAAAAACAAAGTTTCTGTTTTTCAGTTCCGGTTTTCAAGTATGCTTCCAGAACAGTTCCAACTTGCAATGCCGGAAGCTGAAAACGGATATTGCCGTTGCCTTCTGACAGTACCCTCCCGTGTGCGGCAACGATCTGCCATTTTCCATTGCCGGGGAGATCATAACTTTTCCCTGACCACAAATTCAATACCGCATCATCCGCTCCATGCAGAAACGGTAATGCAAAGGCAAGAATAAGCAGTATGGCAAAATGATATTTCATGAGTGCATCCTGATATCTTTTCCGCTGTTTATGGGAATTTGAGTATTGATGTGTTTGCCCTGAATAAGCAGATCCACATCCAGCACCAGCGTCTGACGGTCACTGCGGGAAACAATGACATTTCCGGAAACTCCCGGAGCATTGACGGAAATGGAGTCATTGTCGGCACAGGCGATTTTCAGCTCAATATCGTTGGAAAGTTTAACATAGAGAACATTGGAAGGCGATTCAGTGTTCATCCGTTCTCCGATCACCAGATCATTGCCGACAAAGAGTACCGCGACCTCGTCCCCGAAGAGCCGCAAAGATTCCTGCATCGGATCGAAAGACTTTCCCGGAGCATTATTTGTTGCCACGCTTTCGTGTGTTGTTATTTCAGAAGTCGGCACAGTCTTGCCGGACATTGAGGTCAAAGCAAGCACCGTTATTCCGATAACCGCCGCAAAAATTGCCGCATAACGCCAAAAGTGGATTTTTTGCGGACGGTGGTCGATTTTCTCCATGAAACCGGCGATAAAATCCTCTTCACTTTGTCCGAAGTGGTACACCTGATCTTTTTTTTCTTTTAATAATTTTTCAAGAAGCTCTTCATTCATCAGCATTTCTCCTTATGATTTCCCGGAGCATATTCTTTGCCTTGTGTATTCTCTGGTACAAAGTGTTGGGAGAACACCCGAGTATCCGTGACGATTCTTCAATAGTTAAATTGCTCAAAAGGGCAATGTGTATTGTATCCCGGTAAAGTTCCGGCAGTTGAGTAATGGCGGCATCCAGAGCTTCCAATGCGGTATTTTCCTCTGGAGTTTCCGGAGAAAAATATTGCAGAACTTTTTCCCGGTGCGACTTTTTGCGTAAAAAATTATAACTTTCAGAGATGACTATTTTCACGACCCATGCCGACAGAGCATCTGTTTTTCCGCTGAAGCTGCCGCGTTTGTCCCATGCGCGAAGCAATGCATTCTGCACCACGTCATCGGCAGCGGCAGGAGAGTTGACAATATTGACCGCCACCCGACGCAACAGCGGCAGTTTGTTTTTGATCAACTCTGCAAATAAATTTTTGTATATAGTATCCTGCACCGGAAATACTCCATGTTTATTTTGTTTTCACCCTATAAGACGCAGGACGAATGTAATTTCTTATCGCAGTTTGT
>JAZUPS010000310.1:0-11534 GCA_045605305.1 Victivallaceae bacterium | reverse complement strand
CCCAGTCCCGGGGCCCCCCGCTCCGGCTGAAGCCCCGCCTGCCGTTGTGGCCGCCGCCGCTCCGGTTGCCGCCGCACCTGCCGCTGTCGCCGCCGCCGCGCCTGCTGCCGCCGGTGCTGAAGTTCTGGCTTCACCCCGGGCGAAAAAACTTGCCGCTGAACTGGGTCTGGATATTTCTCAGGCTATCCCCACCGGTCCGGAAAACCGCATTATTGAGCGGGATGTGAAAACTCTCAAATCTGCCGCACCCGTTGCCGCCGCGCCTGCCGCTGTTGCCGCCGCCGCTCCCGCTGAAGCCGCGCCTGCCGCTGTTGCCGCCGCACCTGCCGCCGCTGCAGAATACACTGAGGAGAAGATCTCCCGTATCCGCAAAGTCATTGCCGACAATATGCACAAATCTCTGGCGGATATGGCTCAGCTCACCCTGAACCGCACCTTCGATGCCACTGCCATCCTTGAGATGCGCAAGCAGATGAAGAATGCTCCGGAACTTGGTCTGGACAAAGTCACCATCAACGATCTGGTGCTTTTCGCTGTTGCCAAAACTCTGGTTGAGTTCCCCGACATCAACGCCAACTTTATCGGTGACAAGATGCGCCGTTTCACCCACGCACAGCTGGGTGTTGCCATCGACACTCCCAAAGGTCTGCTGGTTCCGGTGCTTCGTGATGCGGACACCATGAGCCTCAAAGCGATCTCCGCTCAGGTCAAAGAGTATGCCAATGCCTGCAAAGAGGGAACTCTGGGCGCTGACAAACTTTCCGGCGGCAGTTTCACTGTCACCAACCTCGGCAATCTGGGCATTGAGAGTTTCACTCCGATCATCAATCCGCCTCAGACTGCGATCCTCGGTGTTTGCGGTACGATGCTCCGTCCCCGTCAGAAAGCCGACGGTTCTGTTGAGTTCTATCAGGCGATGGGCTTGTCGCTGACCTTTGACCACCGGATGGTCGATGGCGCTCCGGCGGCGAAGTTCCTGAAAGCAGTTGCGGATAAACTTGAGAAGTTCAATCTGATTCTTGCGCTTTAATCAACCCTAAATATAACAGGTGAAATCATGGTTTATGATGTACTCGTCATCGGCGGCGGCCCGGCTGGTTACAAAGCGGCTGAACGCGCCGGTCACAAAGGAATGAGCGTCTGCCTTTTTGAAGGACGTTCTCTGGGCGGTGTCTGCCTCAATGAAGGTTGCGTGCCGACCAAAACTCTGCTCTATTCTGCGAAAATTTTTGACTACGCCAACGGCGGCGGTGAACACTACGGTGTCACCACCACCGGCGCGAAAATCGACCATGCCAAAGTGGTCGCCCGCAAGGACAAAGTGGTGAAAACCCTTGTTTCCGGCGTGGCAATGCAGATGAAAGGCGCCAAAGTCAATGTGGTCAAAGCCAATGCCAAAGTGGTCGGCAAAGATGCTTCCGGCATCACTGTTGAAGCCAACGGCGAAAAATTCACCGGCAAAAAGCTGATCATCGCTTCCGGTTCTGTGGCGGCTGTGCCCCCGATCCCCGGACTGCGTGAGGCGGTGGCTTCCGGTGAGGCGCTGACCAACCGGGAAATTCTGGCGCTGACTGAAGCTCCGAAAAAACTGATCGTTCTCGGCGGCGGTGTCATCGGTCTGGAAATGGCATCTTACTTCAACAGCATCGGCACTGAAGTGGTCGTGGTTGAGATGATGGATCGTATCGGCGGCCCGACTGACATCGAAATGTCCGAAATGCTTCGCGGCATCTACGAAAAACGGGGCGTGAAATTCATGCTGAAAACCAAAGCGGTCGCCGTCAACGGTTCCACCCTTTCCGTGGAAAATGCCGAAGGCAAATCCGAATTGAAAGCTGACAAGATCCTCGTCGCCATCGGCCGTCGCGCCAATACCGCTGATATGGGTTACGAAAATATCGGACTCTACATGGAACGCGGCGCCATCAAAACCGATGATGAGATGAAAACCAACGTTTCCGACGTCTTCGCTGTCGGCGATGTCAACGGCAAATCCATGCTTGCTCACACCGCGTACCGTGAGGCGGAAGTTGCGGTCAACGTGATCGCCGGTGAGAAAGATACCATGGATTACAGCGCGATCCCGGCTGTGATCTACACCAATCCGGAAGTTTCCAGTGTCGGTGAAACCGAAGAGACTGCCAAGCAGAAAGGTCTCAAATACCGCGTGGTCAAAATGCCGCTGCTCTTCAGCGGCCGTTATATCGCGGAAAATGAAGGCGGTAACGGATTTATCAAAATGATCCTCGATCAGGATGATATTCTTATCGGAGCGTGCATTATCGGCAACCCCGGTTCTGAAATGATCTTCGGACTGGCTATGGCGATCACCCGCAAACTCAACTGCGCCGAAATCAGCAAGGTCGTCTTCCCCCACCCGACCGTGGGCGAAGTCTTCCGCGAAGCGGCGCTCAATGAAGCATAAAAACACTTTCAACCTAACATAAAGGAAAAAGAAAAATGCCGAAAAGTCAATTTATTGACCCCAAAAAGATCCGCAAAGCGGGTGTTGTCGATCTGGGCAAGATCGAAATGAATCAGTACAAGAAGAGTTTTGCTGAAGAGAAGAAGATCTTCGGCAAAGACGCTCTGCTTGGCATCTATCAGGACATGCAGTTCATCCGTGAATTTGAGACCATGCTCTTCCAGGTGCGTACTCAGAAACACTATAACGGCATCGACTATCTCTACACCGGTCCGGCTCACCTCTACACCGGTGAAGAGGCTCAGGCTGTCGGTATGGCTTACACCCTGACCCACGACGACATGATCTTCGGTTCCCACCGCAGTCACGGCGAAGTGCTGGCAAAAGGTTTCAACGCCATCCGCAATCTGCCGGAAAAAGAACTTATGGCGATCATGGAAGGTTTCTTCGGCGGCGATCTGCTCCGCGTAGTTGAGAAACACAACAAGAGCGGCAACGTCCGCGATCTGGCGCTGGACTATCTGCTCTACGGCTTCATGGCTGAACTTTTCGGCCGTGCCAACGGCTTTACCCGCGGTCTGGGTAACTCCATGCACGTCTTCTTCCTGCCCTTCGGTATCTATCCGAATAACGCCATCGTGGGCGGTTCTGCCGGTATTTCCGCCGGTGCGGCGCTCTACAAGAAGGTCAATGCCAAACCCGGTATCGTCGTCTGCAACTGCGGTGACGGTGCTATGGGTCGCGGTCCGGTCTGGGAAGCGCTGAACTTCGCCTCCATGGATCAGTATTTCAAACTCTGGGACGATGAACACAAAGGCGGTTTGCCGGTGATCTTCCACTGTATCAACAACGGATACGGCATGGGCGGTCAGACCTGCGGCGAAACCATGGCTTATGAGATCGCTGCCCGTATCGGTTCCGGTGTCCGTCCCGACCGTCTCCATGCGGAACGTATCGACGGTTATGATCCGCTGGCTGTGATCGATGCCTTCAAACGCAAACGTGAGATCCTGGAAAACAGACAGGGTCCGGTTCTGTTGGAAACTGTCACCTACCGTTACGTCGGTCACAGTGCCACCGACAGCTCCAGCTACCGTACCGCTGAGGAGATCGAAGCGTGGCGCGAGCAGGATTCCATTGCCGCCTTCCGCGAAAAACTGGTCAAAGGCAAAATCGAGAGCGACAGTGCCTTCGACGGTTTCAATGCCGACATCAAAGAGCGCATCACCCGCATCATGAAGCTGGCGATCGACGAGCAGGTCTCCCCCCGTATCGCTCCTGCCAACGAACCCGATGCCATGCGCAAATACATGCTTTCCAACGAACATGTTGAGAAATTCGACGACCGTAAACCGGAAGTCACCATGCCGCTGGAAGAGAATGCCAACTTGCAGAAGATCAAAACCAAAAAACGTTTCGGTTTCGATGAGAACGGCAAAGAAGTTTCCAAATTGATGGCGTACAACATGCGCGATGCGCTTTTTGAAGCGATCATCAACAAATTCTACACCGATCCGACCCTGATCGCCTTCGGCGAAGACAAGCGTGACTGGGGCGGTGCTTACGGTGTTTACCGCGGTTTGACCGAGGCGATCACCTACCACCGTTTCTTCAACGCGCCGATCTCTGAAAGCGCGATCGTGGCGGCGGCTTGCGGTTACGCTCTCTGCGGCGGCCGTGCCATTCCGGAACTGATGTACTGCGACTTCCTCGGCTGCGCCGGAGACGAAGTTTTCAACCAGTTGGCGAAATGGCAGGCAATGTCTGCCGGCGTGCTGAAAATGCCGGTGGTTCTCCGCGTTTCCGTCGGTGCGAAATACGGTGCCCAGCATGCTCAGGACTGGACGAGCTTGTGCGCTCACATCCCCGGTCTGAAAGTCTGCTTCCCCGCAACTCCTTATGATGCCAAAGGTTTGATGAATGCTGCTCTGAGCGGAACTGACCCGGTGGTCTTCTTCGAGAGCCAGAAACTCTACGATACCAGCGAACAATTCCACGAAGGCGGCGTGCCGACTGAATACTATGAAATTCCGATCGGTGAACCCGACATCAAACGTGCCGGCAGCGACCTGACCATTCTTTCCATCGGTGCTACGCTCTATCCGGCGGTGAAAGCTGCCAAAGAGATGAGCGAGAAGTACGGTGTTGAGGCGGAGATCGTCGATGCCCGCAGTCTGGTGCCTTTCAACTATGACAAATTGGTCGAATCGGTGAAAAAGACCGGCCGTCTGCTGTTGATTTCCGACGCTTGCGAACGCGGCAGCTTCCTCAACGACGTGGCTGCCAACATCACCCGTCTGGCGTTTGATTATCTGGATGCGCCCCCGGTGGTGGTCGGTGCGCCGAACAGCATTTCGCCCTGTCCGGAACTGGAACAGTTCTACTATCCGCAGGCCTCCTGGATCCTCGATGCAGTTAACGAAGCGATCCTGCCGCTCCCCGGCTATCAGTCACAGATGAACTTCACCCGCGTGGAAAAACTGCGCCGCGCCAAATTGGGAATCTAAGTTATGAAAACTACCGCTGTAAGACTTTACGGCAAAGAAGATCTCCGGCTCGAAACTTTCGAATTGCCGGAGATCTCCGACTCCGAAATTCTGGCTAAAATCACCAGCGACAGCATCTGCATGTCCACTTTCAAAGTGGCGGAGCAGGGTGCTGCCCACAAACGTGTTCCGGCTGATGTCGCGGAAAAACCGGTCATTGTCGGTCACGAATTTTGCGGCGAACTGGTTCAGGTCGGTGCCAAATGGCAGCATCAGTTCAAAGCCGGTCAGCGTTTTGCCATTCAGCCGGCGATGAACTACAAAGGTTCGCTGGCGGCTCCCGGTTACAGTTACCAGTATATCGGCGGTGATGCGACCTACATCATCATCCCTGAAGAGGTGATGCTGACCGGTTGCCTGCTGCCCTACAACGGCGAAGCGTTTTTCCACGGATCGGTTGCTGAACCGGTTTCCTGTGTGATCGGTGCTTTCCACGCCCAGTATCATACGACCAACGGTTGCTATGAACACAAAATGGGAATCGTGGAAGGCGGAAAAATGGCGATCCTCGCCGGTGTCGGTCCCATGGGACTGGGTGCGGTGGATTATGCCATTCACGGTCCGCGCCGTCCGAAACTGCTGGTGGTCACGGATATTGATGATGACCGTCTGGCGCGTGCGGCGAGCTTGTACACGGTTGAAGATGCCAAAGCCAACGGCGTTGAGCTGGTTTATCTGAATACCGGCAGCGGCGATCCGGTTGCCAAGATGATGGAAATTTCCGGCGGAACCGGATTTGATGACGTCATGTGCTTTGCGCCGGTGCGTCCGGTGGTCGAGCAGGGCGACAAGATTCTGGGTAAAGACGGCTGTCTGAACTTCTTTGCCGGACCGTTGGATCCCCAGTTCAAAGCTGAATTCAACTTCTACAATGTCCACTATGCCTCCACCCACATCGTTGGTACTTCCGGCGGCAACACTGATGACATGAAAGAAGCCTTGAGTCTGATGGAACAGGGCAAGATCAATCCTGCCTGTATGATCACTCACATCGGCGGTATGGATGCGGTTATTGAGACCACGCTGAATCTGCCCAAGATCAAGGGCGGCAAAAAGCTGATCTATACCGGCATCAACATGCCTCTGACCGCGATCGCAGATTTTGCGGAAAAGGGCAAAACAGATCCTTTCTTCGCTGAACTGGCGGAGATCGTGGCGCGCCACAACATGCTGTGGAATGCGGAAGCTGAAAAAGCGCTGTTGAAACATTTCAACGCGTGATCAGTTCTGAATAAACTGAAGCCGGGGTCGTTGCTAAGGTGACGGCTCCGGTTTTTTATTACTTTCAATATCCATCTTATCGGTCTGAATACGGTGTTATCGGCTGAAAAATCTTTTTGTTTGCAAAACAACTTGATTTTCAAAGTGTTTGTGCTATATTAACATATCCGCTCAATACCACAGGGGGATTGATGGAACTTACAACAAAAACGAAGGGATTGGTTCAAAAATGGGTATGCACAATCTGGCACTTTTTTCCGGCAATGCGGCTTTGGCACTGAAAGAAAAAGAGATCAACGAATACGGGCCGGTTTATGTACGGCTGGTCGGTCGTAAATCCGGATTGATCGACTGGATACTGACCCTTATCGGAGTGAATACCACCACTGTCTTTGAAGTTTATGAAAGCCGTATAGAATACTCCTACGGTTCTCTTTCCGGCAGGATGAAAGAGATGATCCCAATGAGCAGTATCAGCAATATGGTCTGCGGATATTTCAAGCCGGTTCTGCTGTTGGTTGCGGCAGTACTTACCTTTATCATCGGAATTATCGGTGCTGTTATTGCCGGGGAAAGTTTTATTTTCATCATTGATTTGGTCGTCACCGCGATTCTTCTGATCTCCTATTTTCTGAAAAAAAGCACTCTTGTATCGGTATTTCCCAGCAGTTCTCTCGGTGTAACGGTTATTTTCAAACGTTCTGTTATCGAAAATCAGACTATTTCTGCGGAAGAAGCTCAGCGTATCTGCGATATTGTCACCGCTCTGGTGAATAAAGCCAACAGTTGAGCTGCCCGGCGGGCGGCAGAGCCATAAAATAGAGAACGGCAGCGGGTATTCCGATACCAAGCTGCCGTTTTTATGCAGAAAATGTTTTTCTTTTTCCGGCAGAGGAAGAAGAAATCTGCTTGACTTTGCTTCTTTCAAGATTATATTATTTCCGTTGATTCTGTTGATGAAAATTTTAGCTAAAAGGGAGTTTTCAGCTCATGTTTGATGCACACATCCACTACTATTACGGCAAAAATGACACCCCGGCAGAGTTTCTCCGCAAAGCTCATGCTTCCGGGATCACGGGGGGAAATATTTTCAGTACGTTTCCATCTAAAATGCTTGGCTGTGCCGATGGTGATTACCGTTGGCAGGCGCGTTTGGAAACTATTCTGGAGTATACCGCCGAACTGCCGGGATTCAATCCGTTTTTCTGGATAAATCCCATGGATGCCGATTTTGAGGAACAGATTTCTTCGGCAGTGGAGCAGGGGATAGCCGGATTCAAGATCATCTGCATGTCATATTATCCGGAAGATTGTCTGCCCGCCTGCCGGGTGATCGCGGAAACCGGCAAACCGTTGATGTTTCACAGCGGAGTGCTGGGTTGCGGCAGAGATATGCTCTCTGCGAAATACAATTTGCCCCATCAATTCGAGTGTCTGCTTTCTGTACCGAAACTGCGCTTTTCCATGGCGCATCTGGGCTGGCCGTGGGTGGATGATTACATGGCGATGGTGGCGAAGTCCCGCTTCTCATACGATCCGGACTTCGGCAATGAAATGTTCTTTGACCTGACCCCCGGAACACCGGGAATGTACCGGGAAGAGGCGTTGAGAAAGCTCTACTTATCCGGATATCGGATCAAAAATCTCGTGCTGTGGGGAACTGACGGAGATACTTCCGACTACCGTCGGGAACTGCCGGAATACTGGTTGGAGCGGGATAAAGCCTATATGGCAAAGATCGCGCAGGATGCTGAACTCTGCCGTCTGCCTTATGTCGAAGCTCCGGATTTGAGCGATATTCTGCACTTGGCAACCGAGGAAAACTGGAAACGTTTTCTTAAGAGATGATATTCCTTTCAGAGGCGGAGCAGTTTATCACAGGCGTTCAGGGTCGATTCCCGGTGAGAGATCACGATCAGGGTGACTTTGCCCCGCAGGGAGTTCAATACCTCGCAAAAGGCGTTTTCAGTTTCCGTATCCAGAGCGCTGGTGGCTTCATCCAGAATCAGGAGTTTGCTTTCCTTGTAAAGCGCCCGGGCAATGCCGATACGCTGACGCTGTCCGCCGGAAAGATTGCCTTGCGCGGTTAATTCAAACTCCGGAGCAAAATCACTCAAACCGGCAAGAGCCAATGCGCTGCTAACCTTTGACAGATCGATGTTTTCTTCTCCGAAAGCGACATTTTCTGCCACTGTTCCCTCCTGCAGAAAGATGTTTTGCGGCACGATGCCGATCTGTTTTCTCCATCCGGCAAGGTTTCCGGAAATATCCATTCCTCCTGCCGTGATGGAGCCGTTTTCCGGCTTCAGCAATCCCATAAGCAGATCAATCAGCGTGCTTTTTCCTCTCCCGGATTTACCGGAAATCGCCAGAGAAGAGCAGGGGGCAATAGTCAGATTGAAATGGTCAAAGATCTTTTCCCCGTTGTTATAGGCAAAAGTCACATCCTTGAAAACAATATCACCTGCCGCATCAGGAACATCGTTTGCAACATCTTTTTCCTGCGGCAGTTCCATCAATATACGGCAGATGTCATCCACCAGCGGCGCATATTGTCTGATCAGTGTTAAATTGTAATAACCCCGGCTCATTGCCGGCAGTATTCTGCCGATGGCGGCGGTCAATACAGCGAAGGTGAGCAGTATCTCCATTTTAGCTGTTCCGGAAACGACCATGATAACGAATACTCCGCTTGCCAGAAGGATGGAGGCGGATTCCAGTGCCAGGCGGGGGAGTTGTCCCAGAGTGTAAAGTTTCCGGGAGAAAAAACTGGTTTTCGCGTAGGAATTGTCGAATTTCTGCTGAAAAAACTCCTCTTTTGCGGCACATTTGATCGTCTTGTTTCCCGCGATACCCAGGACACGGGCGCGGTTTTCTTCAATTCCGGCGGCAAAAAGTTTTTCGCCGTTGCGCAAATTTGCACGGCGGGTGAAGAACTGTACCACCGCACTGATAATGACCATGAAAATTATCCCCGGAATGGTGATCTTGGGAAACATGATGATGGATGCCGCCGCAAGGATAAATATAACCATCACATCGGCAACCACTTGTATGGAAGGGAGAAATACGAGGTTTGCCACTTCATTCAAGCGGGTGAAAAGTCCGAAACAGTAATCCTGAGATAATTTGCTGACACTTTCAAAATCTCCGTGGAGCAGGGTATCATAGAGCCGGTGGGCGATTTGGTTGCGTTTGTTAAAGATGAATTTGCTCTGGATATGGACTATCAGCAAGGCGAAAAGATTCTTCCCTGCCAGCATAACTCCGATGGTTCCCACTGCCGCCGCCGCCCGGTATTCCGGGGAAAATCCGGGAAAAAGGTGGTGCATCAGCTCAGCCGCTTGACTTCCGGCAGCTGAATCCGGAGCAAGAAAAAGTGTGGCGGCTCCCAGCAGAACCCCGAGCCCCGCCAGTTCCAGCAGGGCGGAAAAGGCCATCATCAGTGCGATAAATAAAAATTTGCGTTTCTCCTGCGGCGTGAAGAGCCGGCGCAGTTGGTCAATAAGTTTTTTCATTCTCAATTCCATTCAAACAGGTTTTTATAATAAGAGGTAATTTCAAAAGTTCTCAAAAATTTTTGAAAATTCCCGTTGCGATCTGAAAGCGGAGCGTTTTCGGGTGTTACCGCCGTGGGTAGCACCCTCAAATTACCAGCTTTCATCTCATCAACGGTATTTTTTCAATCTTTTTTTGATTGACTTTTGCAATTACCTCATAATATAAAGCCGAAATGAGAGCTTTGCAAGTTGAAAAATCCACTTAGACAGATTACATTATAGAGATGGTGACAATTTTAACCTTTGGAGAATAGAGAATGGAACTGCGTTTTTTTAATACGATGGAACGGCGTCCGATGACCTTTGAACCGCTGAATGAAGGTTGCGCCAAAATGTATACCTGCGGGCCGACGGTCTACAATTTCGCCCATATCGGCAACTTCCGGGCATACGTTTTTGAAGATATTTTGCGCCGTACTCTGGAATACTTCGGCTATACCGTCACTCAGGTGATGAACCTTACCGACGTGGATGATAAAACCATCCGCGATTCCCGCAAAGAGGGATTGCCTCTGCGGGTATTCACCGCCCGTTACAAAGAGGCGTTTTTCGCGGATATCAAAACCCTCAATATCGAACCTGCGGAAATCTATCCGGCGGCGACCGATCATGTCGCGGAAATGATCGCACTTATCCAGACCCTTATGGATAAAGGTTTTGCTTATCAGGCTCCGGATAAATGTATCTACTTTTCCATCGAAAAATTCAAAGATTACGGCAAACTTGCCCGCATCGACCGGGAAAATCAGCGCGATGGAGTGCGTATTTCCACCGATGAGTATGCCAAAGATGCCGTGGGCGACTTCGCGCTGTGGAAGGCGTGGGACGAAGCCGACGGGGATGTTTTCTGGGAAAGTCCCTGGGGCAAGGGACGGCCGGGATGGCACATCGAGTGCAGTGCCATGTCGATGAAGTATCTCGGTGAATCTTTTGACATCCATACCGGCGGCGTGGACAATATGTTCCCCCATCATGAGGATGAGATCGCCCAGAGCGAAAGCGCCACCGGTAAAAAGTGGGTCAATTACTGGCTCCACTGCGAACATCTGATGGTCGATGGTACCAAAATGTCCAAGTCATTGGGCAACTTCTACACCCTGCGTGATCTGCAGGAAAAAGGGTGGAACGGCAGAGAGATCCGCTGGGTTCTGGTCGGTGCTCATTACCGTAAAAAACTGAATTTTACTCTGGATGCTCTGGCTCAGGCACGGGAAACCCTCGGTAAATTCGATGCCCTCTTTGACCGTCTCAAGGGAATCAGTGCCGATGGAGACGGCAGTGAAGCTGCCGGATTGGTGGAAGAGTGTAAAAATGCTTTTGCCGCAGCTCTGGCGGACGATTTGAATATTGCCCCGGCTCTGGCGGCGGCATTTGAGTTGATGCGCGGTGCGAACCGTCTGGCTGACAGTAACACGCTTTCCGGAGCGGGTGCGGCGGCGGTGCTGGCGCTTTTCCGTGAATTTGACCGGGTGATCGGCTGTTTCGCGGTGGATGCTGTGCGTGAAAGTGCGGCGATCCCGGCAGAAGTTACCGCTCTGGCTGAAGAACGTGCCGCCGCCCGCAAGGCGAAAAACTTCGCGGAAAGTGACCGTTTGCGGGATGAGTTGGCTAAACTTGGCTACGCGATCAAAGATATTCCCGGCGGAGCATGGGAACTGAAGAAGTGTTGATTTGCTGAACAGCAAATCAACGTGAAGTGCCGGGGAGTGTCTCCCCGGCGTGAAGCGTCGCGTTGCGCCGTGAAGCTTTTTGCCTGACGGCAAAAGTGAAGCGCTCGCTTGT
>JAZUPS010000309.1:0-2405 GCA_045605305.1 Victivallaceae bacterium | reverse complement strand
TTGTTTGCTTTGCGGTATGATCCCGGTCAATCTTCTTGCCTTCGACGAACGCAGCAGATGGATGCAATACAGCGGTACGCTGCCATACACAAAAACACAGATCGTTTCCGGAAAATACCTAATTGGCTTACTTGCTCAGCTGGCAGTGCTGGTGGCAACCGGTGTTGGGCAAGCCGTGAAAATGTCTGTTGCAGGTAGTTTTGTATTCGAGGATTTTGCCGTCCTTATGTTATTATTGCTGACCGTATCCACACTCTCTTCCTCCATTTGCCTCCCGTTTGTTTTCAAGCTTGGAGTGGAAAAAGGAAGGACCGCTTATTATATAATGATCGGATTCGTCTGTGGCGCAAGTGTTTTGTCCTCAAGCATTCTCAGAGGACAACTTATGAGCGAGATACAGCCCAACCTAATTTTGGCATTGGTTGCTATTGTTGGAGTCGGCATATATATTCTTTCCTGGTATTTGTCAGTTGTGTTTTTCAAGAAAAGAGAAATTCAGTAAACAAAAAGGGGGATTATTATGCCTGCATTTATCGTTACAGCTTTGGTTGGAGTGGTATGTATCGTTCTTGGTATTTCAAATATGAAAGGCAACATATCATCGTTGCACTCATACCACAGAAACAGAGTTTCTGAGGAGGATCGAATTCCTTTCGGAAAAAAGGTTGGTCTTGGAACTATCATTATCGGCGTAGGAATCATTATGTTTAGCGCCTTGTCTGTTGTGACACTCTACACGGATAACGAGGTGTTCACATTGATTGGAACAGGAATCCTCATTGCCGGCATCATTGTTGGTTTAGTGATTAGTTTTAAGGCAATGATAAAGTATAATAAGGGAATCTTTTAACCCAAAATCTCGTTATAAAACGCCGCCCTGGAGCATAGCTTCAGAGCGGCTTTCGTTATGAGTTGATAATCTCCTGCATGAGATGCGCACCGTATTGCAGACCGTCAATAAAGGCTTTGCGCTCGTAAGCAGTACAGAGGCTGCAGCATAGATTGAACACAGCATTATTATCATCCAACGGCAACGCACATAAAAGTTCATCCAATTCCTTGAAATTATCTCTAATTTCCGGAGGGTCGGATTCGTGGGACTCTGCGTATGCTTGATAAAGCTGATCCAAGACAGTTTCACAATCACTCTCACCAAGATCAAGTGGGTGCGTATCTATGTAAGCTTTCAGCCGCTGGGCAATCTTATCCATGTCGGCACCTCCTTGCCTTTTGTAATTTGATTAGCAGTTCGTCCACCGCATCCGTGTATCTGCCTTGCTGGATCAGCTTATTACGAAAATGAAGTATTCCATTAAAGGCAAGACCATACTCCACTGAAGAAAGAACAACTATTCGTTTAGGTGGCTTCATCGTAGATCAACTCCTTTGCTACGATCTCTGCCGCCTCATGGCGAACTGCGTTCATCCGCCTAACCCACTTCATTTGATCGGTAACTTTCAGATGCTCTGTCACACCATTACGGGTTTTCAGCTGGTCTACCAACTGGTCAAACATCTGAGTTGCAGACCGGTCAATTTCCTGCAAGTGGTCAGTCAACTTGCCGCCAAGGAACAGTGCTGTATATAGGGCAGATTGGTGTTCTAGTAGATACTTCCTCCGCTGCATTCCCCAAAAGCCGACCTCCGAATTTTCCGGTACCTCTACATCTGGTAGCAGATAGTCACCCACTTGCTTGTAGGTACCGCCCAGTTTTTCAAATGTTGATTGCATTTGCTTTGTCTCCTTTCGTTCTGTCACCATTGTCTTGTGGTCCTACCAGTGAAAAACATCAATTTGATGTTTTTCACTGATAGGTACCGCCTTCCGGTTTATCTGCCCTCATTGTATCGACGAAAGGGTTAGCTGACAAATGTGCCGTAAACGACAAATGCCCCGGTTCATGACAGAACCGGGGCACATGACCTTATTTCATTCTTTTCTCAAAGCGGCAGAAGCCATCGCCGCCAGAAACATCATCGGGATAATCCTCTCCCGGCTCCGGGTGCGCTTTGCAGAAGAATTCCACAATGTGAAAACCGCATTTGTTCACATAAAAATGAATATTCCGCTGTTCAAAATAGGGCGTGTGGGTTTCCCAAATTTCTGTTTCCGGGTGCAATGCCTCAATGGCCTGCCATGCAGCAAAGCCAACACCCTTGCTATGGCAATCCACATTGACAAATAACAGCTGAAGCTCGTTGCGGTTGGTATCGGGATGAATCGCAAGTACGGTGCCACCCACTACTTCACCGTCTAAAACAATATTGTAGCTTTCCGCACCTTCCGCCTCAAAGGAACGAATCACATGATCACGGGGGATAATTTCTTCATCGAAAGGGCCAAACTGCTCCACTACTGCCTTTTTGAAGGCGATTTGGATGTTGCGGATAAAAGTCTCTTTTTC
>JAZUPS010000308.1:0-3485 GCA_045605305.1 Victivallaceae bacterium | reverse complement strand
TAAGATGGGGCTGTTGCTTTTGCAACAGTCCCTTTGCTATACAAAAACACTTATTCAAATCATTATGGCGGCACGTTTCCCTCAATAAATCTCTTTGAGGAATGTGATCCCGTTGATGTGAGTTTTTTCAAGGCGAAAAGCAGAGCGTTTTTGCTCCCGGGATCGCCCGCGCTCCGCCAATTCCGGGAAACTAAGTCAGAACATTTTATTTATCGCATTGACCGACTCTTTGACGATCATGTCACCGGCTTCGGGAACAACGATACAACTTGCCGGGGCGCTGCCGTATCCGGTCGTTCCGGAGCGGCGGCTGGGCAGATAGGTGGCTGTATCCGAGTTGGCAAGTTGGATGAGAAAAGTTTGTTCCGCCTTGCTTGCACCTTTGATCCGGTCGCCATAGTCCAGATAAAGTTCAAAGGTATTGGTGGCAAACGCCGCTCCGCCGATACGGAACACATGCAACTCACGCGAAACAGATTTTGCTTTATTTTTGTAACGATCGACCACGCGGCGGTGCCAGTTCAAACGACCGCTGTATCCGGTGATATTATTCTTTTTGCGTTCCGTTTCAATGTTCTTTATTTCGGTTACGGCATTATCATATTCCGCTTTGGTGATATGCCGCGGCGGCAGCTGCAGAATGGAGATTTGATGCTTAACGACCGGATCGGCAACCGCAGATTTTCTGATGACTGGCAGAACCTCATTCAGAGAACTCATGATGCGTCGGGAAATCTCTTTACTGCGGGCAAGATTGTACTCCTCGTTGAATGCCCGCTTGCTCCAGGTCCAATCAGAAACCGGATTTTTCAGTTGCCCGCGCAGCAGCATCATTCGGGCATCAGCCTTGCGGTTCAACAGCTTATGCGGAGCCTGATCACCAGCCGGAGAACACTGCGGCAAGATCACAACATCTTTACCGTATTTGGCGGCTACCTCTCTGCGCACATTG
Organism: Victivallaceae bacterium; assembly: GCA_045605305.1. GTDB lineage: Bacteria > Verrucomicrobiota > Lentisphaeria > Victivallales > Victivallaceae > UBA1784. The sequence goes on along the minus strand of JAZUPS010000308.1, from coordinate 2,533 downwards.
CCCCAGAAGTCAGAAGAAACAAACTTGTGAGCTTCGTAAACCTGTGACGGGCAGGCGAGATTGATGATCAATCCGGTAAGTTTGCCGCAAAGTGAATAGGTCGCCATGATATTGAGCGAGTGATCGACATGACCTTCGGCATGGGTGATTTTTTCCACCGCTTCATCGGCATACATCACTCCGCCTTTGTTGTCCACAACGAGACGGCGGCATTCGCCGACGGCGGCTTCGCCCATACCGTAAGCGATTTTGGAAAATTTGCGGTTGTTCCACGCTTCGATGGCGGCATCGGAAATTTTATCCGCGAGAAAAAAGAAATAATCTTTGCTGTCAACAAGGTCAGGATATTTTTTCCGGAACTCCTCAATATCAACTCCGACAGTACCGCTACCGATGCCGAGAGCGGGTTTGAAGCCGCCGTTCCAGAACTCTTTGGGAACCACTTCGCCGTATTGCGGAGCGGTGTGAGTATGAGTTGCAAAACCGACGATACTCATTTCCGGCACCCCGGTCGCTTTGGAAACTTTTTTGCGGACTTTATCCATCAATGGGGCACTGAAACGGGTGGAATCCAGCGAAAGCATAATGAATTTCTCATTCCCGGATTCGACTGCCATTGCCGAAGTGAACAAAGGATCTTTTACTTCAAATGCCAACCGGATAAAATGTTGACCGCCGAGAAATGTCGGCCCGGCCGGAGTGATATCCTGTTTCGCCCAGCCGATTTTGACAAAATTATCTGTATTTCCGACAGAACATTGATTTTTTGTGCAAACGCATCCGCTGAAAAACAGAACAGATACGACGAAAAACAAAATAATGATCTTTTTCATATCACTCTCCGTAAATTTCATCAACGGTACAGCGGACCGAAGTTTTCGCAGGCGCGGTAGTCGGCACTTTCTTTATCCATGCCGAAGGCATTCCACGCCGCCGGACGGAAGATATCTTTTTCCTCCACGTTGTGCATACACACCGGGATCCGGAGCATCGAACAGAGCGTGATGACATCCGCCCCGATGTGACCGTAGGAGATCGCACCGTGGTTGGCACCCCAGCAATTCATCACTTCGTAGGCAGAGGTGAACGCTCCTTTGCCGGTGATACGCGGAGTAAACCAGGTGCAGGGCCAGGTATAATCGGTGCGTTTCCACAAGATGTCAGAAACCTCATCGGGCAGATTGATGCTCCAACCTTCAGCGATCTGCACCACAGGCCCCAGACCTTTGACCAGATTCAAGCGGATCATGGTCATCGGCATTTCTGCCGTGGTGAGGAAACGGGAGGAATAACCACCGCCCCGGAAGTAGCCCAGATCGGCATAGTTCCAGGTGGAATTTTCCAAAATCGCTTTCTGATCGGCTTCGGTGACTTCATACCACGGTTTCATCACGCCATTGCCATTTTCGTCTTTGGCGGCACCGTTGGCATCCAGACAGCAGGCACCGGAGTTGATCAGATGGATAAATCCGTCTGCAGCTTTGGTTTTGCCCTCAATATCGTAACCGGTAACACGCTTAACCGCATCGCCGCTCCAATAGGTGCGGACATCAGCGAACATCTGGGCGCGGTTGGTCAACAGCTTCATAAAGAGCATACTGACACCGTTGAGAACATCGTTTTCGGTGGCGAGGATGTAGGGTTCACGGGCGCCGTTCCAGTCAAAGGATGAGTTGAGCAGTGATTCCGGGAAGTCGCAGTTGGGATAGAAGTCCGTCCACTGCCGCTGTCCCTGAAATCCGGCGGCGATGGCATTATGACCGACCATCTCTTCCTCACATCCGGCGGGCAGATTTTTGTTGCCGCTCATAAGGTCTTTGATGATGACCATCATTTTGACCACAAATTCCCAGTCAGCATCTTTTTCTTCCCGGGTGCGCTGGAGTTCTGCCGGATTTTTGTCGAAACCTTCAATGCAGTTTGCTTTGGTCCAGGCGAGGGCTTTTTCAAATTCGGCGTGGTCGTAGATGCCCCCGGTCATGCGGCGGATGACTTCGACTTCATCAACCGATTCCACACGCATACCGAGATAATCTTCAATAAAGTTGGTGTCGATGATAGATCCGCCGATACCCATGCAAATGGAACCTATCTGCAAATAGGATTTGCCGCGCATGGTGGCAACTGCAATGGCGGCACGTCCGAAACGGAGCAGTTTTTCTTTTACATCCGCCGGAATTTCTGTATCATCGCAATCCTGAACATCGTGTCCGTAAATGCCGAAAGCCGGAAGCCCTTTCTGCGCATGAGTTGCCAGCACCGAAGCCAGATAAACCGCGCCCGGACGTTCCGTACCGTTGAAACCCCAGACTGCTTTGATGGTGTTTTTGTCCATATCCATCGTTTCTGCACCATAGCACCAGCAGGGGGTGACGGTCAATGTGATATCGACTCCTTCGCGGCGGAACTTGTCGGCACAGGCGGCGGCTTCGCCGACACGGCCGATGGTGGTATCGGCGATCACGACTTTGACCGGAGTACCGTCAGCATAGCGGAGATGTTCTTCAAAGAGTTTTGCCGCACTCTTTGCCAT
>JAZUPS010000307.1:0-6822 GCA_045605305.1 Victivallaceae bacterium | reverse complement strand
GCAGGAAATTCCTTAACCAGATTTCTGGCTTCCAATATAATATCATTACTCATTTTTTTTCAACCTTTTCTCAAACACTTCCAGCAATTTGGAAAGGATCACCACCATGATCAAATATATCAGCGCAACCGCAATCAACGGGTGAAACGCATTATAAGTCTGACTGCGGATAATATCTCCGCCTTTGGTCAGATCCTGCAATGCGATAAATCCGCACACACTGGTCTCTTTCAAAAGAACAATAAACTCATTCCCCAATGCCGGCAGTACATTTTTCAACGCCTGCGGCAAAATGATCATTCCCATGGTCTGGCAGTAATTCAATCCCAGACTTCTGCCGGCTTCCATCTGTCCGCGATCGACCGACATGATGCCGGAACGGATGATCTCCGCCACATAAGCCCCGGAATTGATACCGAACGCCAATATCGCCACCAATACTTTGTCAACATCGACCGAACCGAATACCACAAAGTATATGATCAAAAGCTGCAAAACCACCGGAGTTCCCCGGATAACGGTCAGATAGATCCGGCAGATGAAATCAAGAACTTTCAACTTTCCCGTCTGATCAGCCGTACTGCGGATGATCGCAATAAAAAAACCTATAAGCACTCCCCAAAGCACTGAACTGAAAGCGACCGTGACAGTTACCACGAATCCGTCAAGCAAATAGTGCCAACGGTCATTCTTCACAAAGTTGGTGATAAAATCCTCTTTGAAACCGCCGCCTGTCACCTCTTTTTCAGCCTCTTCAACGGTCTGTTTGGTTGAATTGTCATATTTACGGATTATTCCGGCGATAGTGCCATCCAGATGCATTGCCGACAATCCGCTGTTGATCATCTTCAGCAATTCAGGTTTGCCCTTTGCCACGGCAAAGGCATACTCCTCGAATGTAAGGGGCTTTTCAAGGATCTTCAACTGCGGATTTCTGGCGACATGAACCATCGCCGGATCATTATCGACCACCACCACATCCAATTTCTTGCGGATCAATGCCGCCACAGCCATACTGGCATCGGCAAAACGCTGTGGTTCTCCGATATTTTCAGTAACATAGGTATCTCCGGTTGTTCCATGCTGCACTCCGATACGCAAACCTTTCAAATCAGCAACCCCTTTTACCGGAGAATCCGGCGGAACGATGATCACCTGTTTGGCACTGATATAAGGAACGGAAAAATCCACCATCTTTTTCCGGTCTTCTGTCACCGTGATCGCCGATGCGGCTATATCGCCCTTCCCGGTTTGAATGGCGGCGATAATGGAATCAAATTTCATATCCTCAATGATCATCTTGTGACCGCCGCGGCGCAGAACCTCTTCCAGTATCTCAATATCAATACCGACGATCTTGTCCCCATCCCGGAACTCATAGGGAGGAAAATCCGCAGACGTAACCACCCGCAATGTTGCAGCCGGAGCGGCATTGCTCAAAAAAACAATTACCAAAGTAAGAAGAAAAAAGAGAAATTTATACATTTTCAACACACCACCTTCAATCCGGCAATAAATGCCTTAGTCCTTTCATTTACCGGATTATTTATCACCTGTGATGCAGAACCGTCTTCCACTACCACTCCGTCTGCCATAAAAACGATCCGGTCGGCAACCATTTCAGCAAAATCCATCTCGTGAGTCACGATGATCATGGTCATCTTCTCCTCTGCCAGCGCCCGGATAACCCGCAAAACCCCTTGAGTCAATTCCGGGTCAAGAGCGGAGGTCGGCTCATCAAAGAAAAGTATTTCCGGATGCAGCGCCAGCGCCCGGGCTATCGCCACCCGCTGCTGCTGACCGCCGGAAAGCTCACAGGGATAAGCATCCGCATGATCGGCAAGTTCCATTTTTTCTAACAGCTGCCGTGCCTCGGCTTCCGCTTCATGCGGGTGGATACCCATTACATGCACCGGAGCATCGGTTATATTCTGCAAAACCGACATGTGGGGAAAGAGGTTGAATCCCTGAAATACCATGCCGCACTTGCCGAGTGCTTTTTTCAAAGCCGCCTTGTCAGCATAAACACCATTATTCAGCACCGGAATACCCCCGATGCTCATTGAGCCGCCATCGGCTTTTTCCAACATTGCCGCACAGCGGAGCAAAGTTGTCTTGCCGGAACCGGATGGGCCGATGATCGCCACGACTTCACCTTTGGTCACAGAAAGCGACATGTTTTTCAGCACCGGATGCTCCCGAAAACTTTTGGAAAGATTGTTTATTTGCAATACATTCATTTTTCTCACCGGTAATAGTTCAGTTTCTTTTCGATCGCCGCCATGGTACCTGCCACCAGGAAGTTGAATATGTAATAGAACACCCCGGCAACAATGAAAGGCATCATTGAGGCATTGGCACTGGCGATCTGCTTGGCTATCGTAAACATTTCCAACACCGCCAGCGAAAACGCCAGCGAAGTATCTTTGACCAACGTGATGATCTCATTGGTCATCGGCGGCAAAATCCGTTTGATGACCTGCGGCAGGATGATCCGGAAAAATGTTTGACTGCGGGAATATCCCAACACCCATGCCGCTTCATACTGTCCTTTGGCAATAGATTCGATGCCGGCACGGTAAATTTCGGAAAAATAAGCGGCATAGTTGAAAGAAAATCCGATGATCACAGCGATAAAACGGTAGTCGATCCCCAACAGGGAAAGTTTGGATAATTGGATTCCGAAAAGGTAATAAGGTCCGAAAAACCACACCAGAAGCTGAAGCATCAGCGGAGTACCGCGCATGACAGAGATGAAACAGCGGAAAATATTGCTGATAACAAAACTGCCGGACATTCTTCCCCATGCCACCAGCAAACCGAGGGGCAAAGCAAAAATCAGTGTCAGCACAAAAATCAGCACCGATACGCCAAGACCGCGAAGCAGCTCTTTCACCACCGGAATGATCTCAATGCGCTTATCCTTCGCCGCATGGTCAGCATCGCTCTTTTCCGCAGTGATCTTTCCCATGGCAAACTTATTCTCTCCATCAAAATATTTTGCGGAAATCTCTGCGGCAGTGCCGTCTTTTGCCATTTCCAGAAGCGTATTCTGAACTGTATCACGCAATGCGGTATCGCCTTTGCGGAAACCGATACCGTAATTTTCCGTCATGACGATCTCTTTCAGGATCCGGAACTTCCCGGCTTTCATCTTTTCTCTGGCGACTCCGATATCCATCGCCACGGCGGCAACGTTGCCGGATTCCAGCATCATCACCGCGTTATTGTAATCCGGAACAATGATCAACTCTTTGAATGTTGCCCCGAGTTCATAGCGGTCTCCGCCTTTGGATAACGCCTTTTGCACCGGAGTATCAGTTTGAACGGCGACCACCTTCCCGGCAAGATCACTCAACATGGAAATTTCCGCATCTTCTTTGACCATCACCACCTGCTCATTGACCACATAAGGATCGCTCCAGGTATAGGCATGTTCACGGCCGTTGATGGTGAAGCCATTCCAGATACAATCGATCATGCCGCTGTTCAATTCACTGTCTTTGGCATCCCAGTTGATCGCTCTCAGCTCGATTTTCCAATTGTTCCGTTTGGCAACTTCCCGGGCAAGATCAAGGTCAAAACCGCAATACTTGCCATCTTTCACATAACCGTAAGGCGGAAAATTGGCATCAAATCCGACGGTAAAACTCTTTTCAGCCCCATCGACCGCAAACACGGTAAATGCCGTCAATGCCGCAATCAGAAAAGTAATTATCTTTTTCAAAACATAACTCCCCGGTTCAAATTAAAATTTTTTCAAAGCAGATTCTCATGAGGTAATTGCAAAAGCATATCAAAAAGAGACCGAAAAATCCGTTGATGAAATAAAAGCCGGCAGTTTGATCCGGCTTCGGCTGCTTCGCAACTCTACGCCGAGACAAGGGATGCCACCCTCAGCGGTAACACCCGAAAACGCCCCGCTTTCAGATCGCAACGGGAATTTTCAAGAGTTTTTGAGAACTTTTGAAATTGCCTTTTATAATATATTGCCGAAACACCGTCAATACAAGTTTTTTATTGAAGAATCTCTTCCGCTTTCAATGAAGAAATCAGCCACTTACCATCAATTTTGACCGCAGTACCGCTGATTTGATAAACGCTGTTGAAATACTCTTTCCTGCCGCCGACAACTCCGGAAAATTCCGCATCAAAAGTAAAAACCGCCCAGTCTCCGGCAATTTCCGGTTCAATATTATCTGCCGCGGCATCCATCTTTTCAATACGACGGTTCATCAGAGAAACCATAGTTTTCAACTCATCTCTGGTCATGACTGCTCCGATCGCCGGTTCCTCACACCGTAAATCAACTTTTTCAGCAAAAAGCTCATCGACTCTGGCAAATTTCAAAACTCCGGCATGGGGCAGATTGCTTGGCTCTTTTTTTACCAGTGCAACCACATTATTCACCAGTTCCGTCACCATCCGGCGGTCACGGTTCACATACCACCAATATCCCCCTGCCCCGCCGGCAAGCAAAAGCGCCGCCGCCAGAATGATTATCGTTTTTTTCAAAATAAAGGCCCTCCTGTAATCCTTTTCAAATTAACCTCTCCGAACTTATGCTCCAGGTGATCCTGGGAACGGTTGTCGCCAACCACATAGCAGAATCCCGGACGGACTTTCACCTCCGGAATATTCCATTTGCAAGGCAGTTTGACATAATTTTCGCTCTGGATCACACCATTGACCAGCAGTTTACCATCTCTGAATTCAACGGTATCACCGGCAAGCGCGACCACCCTTTTCAGCAGCTTTCTGCGCCCGAAGTAGGAAATAACCACCACATCCCCTTTTTCCGGCGGGAAAAAAGTATAACGCCAACGGAAATTAAAGGTAAATCCGCCGTCATGATAACATGGCTCCATACTGCTGCCGGAAATAAAACATGGCTGAAAAACCCACATCAAAACGGTAACAACTGCCACAACTGCAATCAAGCGGATAAGATATTTCCGGTTCAATTCCGGCAGAAAAAAGCGGCGGAGAATACCGCTTACAGAGTCTTTCCACGCCGCTTTATTTTTCATTTTTCTCCGTTACTGCCGTTGCTGTTGTTGTTGAGCATACAACTGTGCGGCACGCTCTTCTTCAGCTTTTTTCTCCGCCTGCATAAGCGGCAGGAAGCGCCCTTTGTCACTGGCCTTCATGTACGCTTCTTCCGCGGTGATATTGCCGCTGTCAAGCTGCTGCTGAATGGAGTTATCCATAGCTCTCATGCCGCGACCGACACCGGCATCGATGATCGTACGGATATTGGAGATCTGACCTTCGCGGATCGTGTTTGGCAATCCGTCAGTATAGAGCAGAACCTCATGCACTGCCACACGGCCGCCGGAACGGGTACGGCAAAGCAGCTGGGAAACCACTCCCTGAAGACACTCCGCCAGCATTGTCCGTATCTGAGCCTGTTCATCGGCGGGGAATGCATCAATGATACGGTCGATGGTCTGAGGCGCGTTGTTGGTGTGCAAAGTGGCAAAAACCAGCATACCCATGGAGGCACAGGTCAATCCCAAACGCATGGTTTCATTATCGCGCATCTCACCGATCAGCACGATATCGGGGTCGGAACGCATCACTCCCCGGAGAGCTTCCGGGAAGGAATGGCTGTGGATACCGATTTCCCGGTGAACGATGGTGCAATTTTTGTTCTGATGCACGAACTCGATCGGGTCTTCGATGGTGATGATGTGTTTGCTGGTATAAGTATTGATATAGTCGATCATCGCCGCCAGTGTGGTGGATTTACCGCTTCCGGTAGGACCGGTAACCAGAACCAGACCGGATTTATAGGCGCAGATGTCTTTCAAAACCTCCGGCAGATGCAGCTCATCCAGAGTCAAAATCTTGCTCGGGATCTGACGCAGAACACACGCCATTCCGTGATAATTGTAGAAAAAGTTGCAGCGGAAACGGGCAAGTCCGGGAATTTCATGAGCGAAGTCAAGGTCATGATTCTTCATAAAAATATCCCAGCGTTTTTTAGGCAGACAAATTTCCTCCATCAGCTCCGCCATAAATTCCGGAGTCAAGATCTGATCATTAAGCGGTTTGATATTTCCGTGGAAACGCGCTTTCGGAGGAAAGTTGATCGACAAGTGCAAGTCTGATCCGCCATCGGCAAGCATCTGGCGCAAATAACCATTGATAATAGGTTCTTCTCTATCCATAATATTTCATACTCCCTGCTGGAAATTATTTATTCACTCCGGCTTCACGCTTTGCCCAGAGCATATTCACCTGAGCGATCGTCGTGGGATCTTTCATCTCAGCCAACACCGCTTCACGGGTCATATATCCACTTGCATACTTTTCATAAAGGCACTGGTCAAAGGTACACATGCCCTGCTTGGTACTGGTCGCCATAGTTGAGTGCAAGCGGAAAGTTTTGCCTTCACTGATGATGTTGGAAACCGCCATGGTATTGAGCATCAATTCGTAGATCAGTGTCAAACCGCCAAATCCGTCAGCAACCAGTTTCTGACAGATGACCCCGCGCATACTGCCGGCGGTCATTGCCCGGATCTGGGGCTGCTGGGAGGGCGGAAACACATCCAGCAGACGGTTCAACGTGTTGGCTGCGTTGCCGGTGTGCAAAGTTCCGATGACCAGGTGACCGGTTTCAGAGGCGGTAATAGCATTTTCAATGGTTTCAAGGTCATGCATTTCTCCGATAACGATGATGTCCGGGTCCTCACGCAAAGATGCTTTAAGCGCAGTCCGGTAACTGTTTGTGTGTCTGCCGACCTCCCGCTGAGAGACCTGACAATTTTTGGAAATCTGCAAAATTTCGATCGGATCTTCCACCGAAATAATATG
>JAZUPS010000306.1:0-22661 GCA_045605305.1 Victivallaceae bacterium | reverse complement strand
CACTCTGCGGTAACTTGTCCTTCTGAGTTTTTTTCAAAATGGCAATGCAGGTCATCGGCGATTTGAGAGACGATGCGGTATTCCCGCAGGTTTTTGCGCCACTTTTCCGGGATGGCGTTTTCTCCATTCAGCACGCCGAGAATGTGTCCGGCAATACATCCGGTAGAGTCGCTGTCACCGCTGATATTAATGGCTTCAAGCACACCTGATTTGAAGTCCCATTGGTGATGCAAGGCGCAGTAAATTCCAATGGAGAGAGCCTCTTCAGCAACCCAGCCTTCGCCCAAAAGCAAGATATTTTCTGCCGTTTCCGCTTTGCGTATAGCGGCAAGGGTTTCAGAGGCTTCCGGGATATTTGCCAGATGAACTTTCACCAAATCCAATGCGGCGGCAAGTGATTTGCCGTGCCGCAAGTATGATATAAGCATGGCAAATGCGCCGCCTGCGGTTATTCCGGTGGGGTGTCCGTGGGTTATGGCAGAAAATTTACAACCGAAGTCGTATGCCGATTCCGGACTTAAATGCAATCCGACAGGCGCCATACGCATAACTGTACCGCAACCTTTGCTGTTGTTTGCCGCTTCATTGGTGGAGTCGTTGCTTTCCAGCGCGCAGATGCAGGTCATTCCCGGTGCGCGGGATGAAAAAAGCTCTTTTTCGTTGATAAGCCAGCCGCTGTTCAAATTTTCGGGGGCACAGCCGACAACAATACCTTGAGTTTTCAGCCAGCGTAAATAGGCATAATGGACTACCCCTTCAGGAGAGCAAATGCCTTTACAGTTATTGCGCACAGTTGCGCGTAAAATACCTTCTGCAGTGAAAAGTGCCATTTGGGTATCATCGGTGACAGCTCCGGAGCCATCGGAAAATTCCACATAATCTGAAACGCCATTTTTGCCGTATTTCTCTTGGATTTCAGCTTTACTCATAAATTCAACCGGCGCACCGAGGGCATCGCCGACCGCACCTCCCAGCATACAGCCGCGGATAGCATCGTGTTGAGCATCATCTCGGAGTTCATTATCCAGATTTTGCCATGCGGTCAGGGCATTTTTTACAACGGGGTCATCGGCAAATTTTTCCAATGCCGGAAGCAGACAATCGGCTTCGAGCAGATATTGATAAGCATACAGTTTGCCTTCCAGTTTGATGAAATCTTTTGTGTTGCATATCCGGTCGGAAATTTTGACCAGCAGTGCATTGCGGTTGCCGCTATCTGCAACACGCTGCAGATACAGTGCTTTATTCATATCGCGTGGGCGGGTGAGCAATTTGATGCCCTGCAGAATATCCGGAGTTGAATTTGCAAGTATTTCGCTTTCTGAGATACAAGTATCTTCCAGTAAATCGTGTCCCCAGGCGATTTGAATTGCCGGAGACTCCGGATTTTCTCCCCAGTTGAGCAACGTTTCTGCGACCGCTTGCGGGTGAACGATATAGGGACGTTTTTCTGCGCCTTTGCGGAATTGTCCGGTATGATATTTTTCTGCTGTTTTTCTCATAAAGAGCTCTTTCCTCCTTTCGGGTTATTACACAGCATAATATAATATCCGCTGGCAGACATCTAATGTCCTGTATATTTCAGTCATTCAAATGATCAAGAATTTTATTGGCAATGCGCCGCATGTAGAGTTTTAATTCTTCCGGAGCGTGGACTTTGGCATTGCCGCAGGTGGTCAATACCAGTTGGGATGCCTGATATTCGGTAATATTATTCAAACGGATGGTGATGGAATTTTCATCGTGTTTGATGATTGCTCCCGGAGTGCCTTCATATTTTTCAAATGTCGCTTTGGTAAAGGGCGGGAAAATTTCCACGATCACTTCCGGATAAGTTGCAAAATCAAATAATCCCTCCCTTTGAACCCGTTTCAGGATCTCCGGTGCCGGATCAAAGGTATTGTTGAGCTTTTCGGCTTTTTCGATCCGGTGCAGGGCAAGGACTTGAACTACCGGAACATCATAATATTTACTGTTATTGCGATACAAGTTGCCTTTCAGATACCAGCAGCCGCCGTTCCAGGCGAAAACGTGGGGTTCAAAGCACTTTTCCGAAATCTGGTTGTTGCCGGCGCGGTAGGTCAGGCGCAGATCATGGCGCTCTTCCCAGGCTGAATAACAGGTGAGAAAAATATCCGGATCGACTTTGGGCAGATGTTCCGGAGAAATAACCTGAAATGTTTCCAATTCTGCCGCTTCATCCATGCCGTTTTCATTTTTCATCAGTAAAGCACTGACCGCCTTATTCATTTCACTGCGCAGCGGTTCTGGCAGAATACCGCTTGCCACCCGCTCGCCCAGCAACGCGGCTTTCATCTCAAATGGTTCAACCATCAAATCTTCGTTGTACCAATCCACGTTGGAAAGATAAAATCCCTTGCGGGAGGCATCGTAGTGTATCGGGGCTCCGTATTCATCCCGTAAGTCGGCAATGTCGCGCTGAAAGGTTTTGCTGGAAAGTTTATACGCTCCGGCAATATCCTGATTTTTCATCTCTTTAATAAAAGATGTATAATTAGGATAGCGGTTTTGACGCATCATCTTGAGAATAGTCTGGATTCTCCGGATCTGATTTTTATTGGCAGGCATAAAACATTTTTTCCTTTATAGAGGTAATTTCAGAACTCATCATTTGGCAATGAATTCTTCAAGAAATTTTGTTTTTCCATCGTTACCCTTAACATACCAGCATTGAGACCACGGTTTGGTGTTATCCGGAATATAGGCTTTGGTTGCCGGGGTTCCGGCAATGCCGCTGTTGCCGAGCCGGGGATCTGTCTCGTCACAGGCGTAGAAACTGGGCCATTTTTGGAGCAGAATTTTTGCTTTCGCCTCTGGTTTTCTCCCATTTTTCTGATTATCCAAATAGGCGACGATGTATTCCGTATTGTCTTCAGATATTTTATCTTCTGCGCGGACGAATTTTTTTATGGTAGTAATGAATTTGCTCCAATCCCTCCATCTCTTTGAATCGTTGTAAAATTCATTGCCCATCAGAATAAGCTGCTCATGAATAAACTTCGGAGGGATGAAGCCCCCGATCCGGTCGCCGCGTTCCCAGTTGGCATAAAAAGAATCATTGGCAGTGGTGTAGCGCTTTATGTAATCAAAGAGCAGACGGAATACAGAACTGTATTTTTCCCCGACATTCCGGGTATAACTCAGCTTTTTTTCCTTGTATACTTTTTCATGATATTCTTCCCAATAGGCCTTTAAGGTTTTGCCGTCGAGACGGATCTCATGTTTCGCATATTGAATGTTGTTATTTTTATTGCCGGTAACAGATGGCTTCCACAGCTCTTTACCGACATTGACGCAGGCTTCTTTCTTGTTGTCGATCATGATCTGATAACTGCTCTTGTTTTTTATCAAACGGCATATCCAATCCAGTTTCGCACTGACGATCTTTTGATCATTGGTGTCGTTATCAATAAATTTATCACAGAAAAGCTGGACTTTTAACATGGCAAATATGGTTTGAATATGTTTTTTAATGACATCCCCGGCATATTTTCTCAATGTATCTGATACAGCAAAGGCACAACGGTCAAGGGTGTGTATATATTCGCTCAGCAAGGTTTTGCCCATGGAAGACAACTGCTCGTGACGGGAGCAGGGAACCAGAAGATCATCCATCAATTCAGCATAACTGAGAACCGCAAAGGTCGGATTTTTCGGCTTATCTTCCGGACGGATGGTCAGGAACAGCCGGGCAGAACAGGCTTTTGTGCTTTGTGTATGCAGTTTACTGCGATTATTGGATTCTCCATTTTTGTTATATAATGGAAAACATGGTTTATTTTCCAGATATTCGGCATAATCATCGGTTTGATCATTATTTTCTTTGGATTCGATCTTGTTTTCACAGACAAAAAAGAAGCGGCGGTGATCTTTACCGGATACGGAGCTGAAAGGCTTTACCATACAGGAAAATGCGATATCCAGCCGTTTTTTATTCGGCAGAACAAACTCTTTGGCATAATCTTCATCTGAATTTGTGCAATCAGGCATAATGCGGCAATCATAGAATTCACCGGTATCGATAATTTCCTGATCGGGCAGTTCTTCAAGAATTTTTTTCAAATTCTCCTTTTCCAGAACATCGCCGGTTATTTTCAACTGTCCGGAAACTTTTTTGCGCATGGCATAGCAGATACGTTTGATCGGGAAGTAGCCCAAGCCGTGTTCTCCTTGAGGATTCAAGAGCCATGCGATAAAACTTGAGTGCCATGTTTCAGCGTGAGTCCTGCCGACAATAGAGAATATCGAAGAACGGCTCATGCGTCTTTCCAGTGAGATGAAATCCGGATCAGAGATCAATTCGTGAATGCTGTAATCCAGGTCTTGAAGGAAAAATATCTCCCGGATGCTTTGGGGATTCTGTTCCTGTGCCTCGTTAATAACTTTTTCCATATTTTCTCCATTTTAGAAGAGGATGTTTCAAAATCTTGCTGTTTTTTTGTTCAGTGGAATAAAATATCACGTTTTTTTCAAAAAACAAGTTATATCGGACAAAAGATGTCCTATATCGCATAATATATTTGGTGGTGTCATTTGAGGTAATTTCAAAAGTTCTCAAAAATTCTTGAAAATTCCCGTCGCGATCTGAAAGCGGAGCGTTTTCGGGTGTTACCGCCGTGGGTAGCACCCTCAAACTACCAGCTTTCATCTCATCAACGGTATTTTTTCAATCTTTTTTTGATTGACTTTTGCAATTACCCCATTTGAAAAACTAAAACAAAGGAGGTTCGCTATGAACGAAAAAGATGCTCTCAAGAAATTCTATGAATGTGCCAACAACAATGATTTGCCTGGATGTTTAGATGCCTTGAATAATATTTCTATTGACACGCTCAATAAACAGGATGATGACGACTATGATATGCTGATTTCAGCAGTTGTTTCCGGCAATGAGTGTGCTGTAACGGCTCTGTTGCAGGATAACCGCTGTGACCGCACTCACGAAGAAAATCTGTGCGGAATGACGGCAGAAAAGTTTGCCATGGATCATCCGGAAGATTCTCCCATCCGTCAGGCTTTTGCCGAAGCTCCGATGCAGGAATTTATTTACCGGGACGGAAAAGTGATTGCCCGGAATGACATTTTTGACTCTATAATGAATGACACTCTTGAGTGCGACAAGGGCTGCTTTGATATGCTGCCCGGGGATTTTTACCGGGCAGAGCTGGTGGTCAACGGCAAAATCAGCAAGCCGGATTTTGAAAGCTGGATAATCCCCGAAGAATTGCATTGGGAAGGGCAAATCGCTCTGCTTACCGGTGATGAAAAATATGGTAAAACGTTTGTGGATTGGGATTATATCCGTGATACCGCCAGTGCCAATGAATGGCTTTCATTTCTGCGGGATCTGCCCCGGTACGCTGATGAAGCTGACTGGGATAAACTCTTTAAGGAAGGAGACTTCCGCAGTTGGAATACGCTGGTAGATTCCCGGCCGGAATTTCAGGAAAAGTTTCAGGAATGGGAGGCTTATCGTAAAAAAATAATGACAAAATATACCTATCCAACCTTTTTCCCTCCGTTCAATCTGGCAGAAGCGTGCAAACATAATGATATTGAGGTGGTGAAATTTCACCTCACTGACGCGTCTCCTGACCTCAATAAAATTTACATCTATCCTATGCCGCCCGGATTTCCGGCAGAATTGCCGCTGGCTGCCGCGGTAAAAGCCAATGCGGTTGCGTGCATTGAACTTTTGTTGGAACACGGTGCAGACCCGGATGTCCGATGCATTCACAAAAACAATTACAAAACGCCGCGCGAACTTGCTAAAGGCAAACCGGCAATCCTTGAACTTTTCAAACTTTACAAGGGAGAACAAAATGACTGAACTGGAAAAACTTTTTGCCGGAATCAACCGCATCAGTGATTACAATATCGACATCGATTTTGACAACGATGAAATCAGTCAACTGCTTGATGCTGATATTATCAAAGCTTCTGACATCGGGATATGCCGTGCTTCTGATTTGCTTATCGACGGCGTAATTGATTATGAACAATATCCGTTTGAAAAATTTTCTGCGTATGAGCAGATCCGCCAGCTGCAGTATTGTGTCATTGAGCCGACAGAATTTCTGGGGAAAGCTGATCTTGATACTTTTGACAGCGATGAATGGCTTTATCTGTTGGAAGTTCTGCCCCTGATCACTGAAAAAGCTCCTTGGGATGAATTGCGGAAAAACGGTTCAGTAAAAAGCTGGATGGATCTGCTAAAATCACGTCCGGAATTTGCGAAGTACGCCAGTTGGAAAACGCTTGCTGAAAAAGGGAAAGTTGAAAATTTCTTCGATTTGGCAAGATCCGTTCCGGAACTTTATGAACACTTTACCAACAAAGAGCAAATGCTGCAATCCGATTCTGCATTATGGGTGAAGCTCCTCGCCCGTCGCCCGGAATTGGCAGAAGTTTATTCATTGGAAAATCTGGACGAAGTTGATGAAGTTGAATTCTTGCTGCTGCATCAGCCACAATTGGTTGACCGGATTTCATGGGATAAAGAAAATCCGCCGGTAAAATTATATATCATCAACCCGGCTCCGGAGATTTTGACGGAAATAAATCCTGCGATGGCATGGTTCATCACAGCAGGAATCAGCGAAAAATTGCAGAATATATTAAAAAATGTTCTGTTTTACAACTCCGATGATGCCAGCCGCCAAGCCAATATCATCGGGCATAACGCAGAAACATTCGCCGGAATTTACAGCCGTCAGACAGCAGAACACATTGTACAGGAATTTATGAAAGCGGCTGCAGAAAATCAGCTTGATTTGCAAATTCGTAAAGAGGAGATCGCTTATGGGAATTGACTTCAAACCGCAAAACGCTCTGGAACAGGCTATTCATGATTACAACAGCGAAATGGTGATATACGCCATTGCTGAAAATAATATGCTCTCCACACTTGTTCCGGCAAGCAATCTGGGGTATGAATGTTTTTCTGATGAGGTTATCTTTGCTGTACTACTCAATGCCGTTACGGAAAAACAGCTGCACACCATGACCAACGGCTGGTTCTGGGGACATCTGCGTGCGGGTGAACGACTGCGAAAATTGGTCAATGAAACCCTTGCACCACTTCCGCAAGACCCGTCAGACGCAGAAAAGAAACTTATTAAAGCAATTGTTTGGCGGGAAAACAATGAGATAATCCGTCTCATCCGGGAAGAAAATGCCAAATTTTACGGCTTTGCTCCGGAATTGTTGATTATGCTGCCGGAACTTTCCCGGGAGGCGGTGTTGATGCTGTTGCAGAATGGGTTGACGGCAAAGTTGAAAGCAATGATTTTTGGAATATTTCTGGCAGAAACCGCAAATGCAGATATTTTGAAAAGCTTCTCCTATGCCGCAAGGGTTATGTATGCCAATTTGATGTTGTCCCTCATGCAGGGGGAAGATATTTCCGCAACCGAGGCATGGTATCCGGAAGCCCGGTTCTGCCGCCGGAGTTACTGTTTCGATCCGGAACACCGGTATGAACCTTTTTCAATCACTCATACCATGCTGGTCAATTCTGCCAGACTGAAAGCTCTTAACTCCTTTGAACCGGAAAATTTTCTTGAATGAAGTCGTTTTTGACTTGTTTTTGCGGATTTTCAGTTATATATTACCGGAAATGTATATTGCAGGAGGCAATTTCAAAAGTTTTCAAAAACTCTTGACAATTCCTGTTTTGATCTGAAAGCTGGGTGTTTTTATCTCATCAACGGAATGGTTTTTGAATGACTTTTGCAATTCCCTAATAGTGTGAGGTTTTTTATGAATATAACTTTCGGGATGTTCCTTGATGGAGCAAAGTGGTCGGAAAAATCTGCCTCTCTCGGAGAAATCGTATGCGGAGAAAGCGGCTTTCTCTCTTTGCTCGAACAGCGTACCGGCTTATCCGGCAGTACCGTTTCTCTGCCGGAACGCATCAACGGATATATGCAGAAAATTGCCGCTGTTGATCCTGTGTGGTGCCGGGCATCTTTTCAGCTTGATCCATGGTCAAGTGCCAAACAGCTGCTCGCTTTGCGCGATGAACTTATTCTTAACGGCTGGAATGGTGTCGATGCTTCCGGAGAAAGGATGAAAGCACTTGCTCAGCTTGAAGCAAGTATCCTGCCTTTAGCTCCAGGCATTCCGGAGAGATTGAAAATGGTTCTGGCGGAGTTGGAAAAGTTCTCTTTTACCGATACTCTGACTTTGCAGGATGATTTTTCTCTTTTGCCGTTTTTCTGGCAGAAGGTCATTTTGCAGCTTGAAAAGTGTGGTATGAAAATCGTACAGCTGCCGCCGCCGGAGGGTAAAACACCGCAAATAATCAAAGTGACAGCCAATAATGAGTTTGCTTTAGCAGTTGAACTTGCCCGCTTCCTCAGTGCCGGAGATAATAAGCGGACGGCGCTTATCTGTGAAGGAAAATCAGCCGTACTTGACGGCGTACTGCACCGTTTCGGCAAAGGCATGATCGGCAATGATCAGGCATCCCGCTGGCGGGAGTCGCTGCAGATTCTTCCTTTGTGGCTGGAAACTATGTGGAAACCATTTGTTCCCCAGAGGTTCATGGAGCTTTTGACTTTGCCGGATTCTCCGATACCCAAGGTCGTTGCCCGTAATTTGATCGGGGCTTTGCAGAAAGCTCCCGGAATCGGCGGTAAGGAGTGGCAGGAGGCGTGGCAGAAAACTTTTGATACCATCCGGGAGAATAAATACGGTTTTTATGAGGATGTGGAAGCTGAGTGTGAAAAGATTTCCGCTCTGCAGGATTTTCTGGAAAAAGATTGTTTCAACAGCGATACCGGTGTATTGGAAAGTACCCTGATCAAGCGGTGCGAATATCTGGAAAAACGTCTTGCGATGCAGGTTGAAAAAAATCCCGCTCTCGGAATCGTTGTTTCTCATATCCAGACCTTGAAAAAAATCGCTGTCGGCAAAGGGCTTGTCAACAAGGTTTCCCTTGCCCGGATGCTGGATTCCATCGTCAGTACCGGAACAGCTCCGGATTTCTGCCGCAGTCAGGTCACTGATTTTGCCGTTTTTTCCCATCCCGGCATGATCCGGGGGGATTTCGATACAGTTCTGTGGTGGAACTGCGTGGATAAAAATGACAGCGGCAATACCCACTGGACAGATGAAGAAATTCTCCTGCAGCCCGGATATGACCGTGCCAGGCGGCGCAAGCTGGAAAGTAACGCATGGCAGAGGGCGAAAGCTCTTGCCAAAAAAGAGTTGATCGTTTTTCTTCCGCAAACTATCGAAGGCGAAGAGGTTTATCCTCATGCCATGCTTGATGAGCCGGAAATTGTCAAAATCAAGGCTGTCAATGCCCATTCTCTGGTCGATGCCGATGGCAACTGGGGGCTCGGCAGCAGAAAGAAACATCTGCAGCCCGCAGAGGAGTTCGCTCCGGAAACCGCTGATTGCATCGAGGCGAATAATATATCCCCGGTCAGACGTCTCTCCTATTCCCAGTTGAATACTTTTCTTTCCTGCCCTCTGCAATGGTTTTTGCAGGATTACCTTGATTTGCAGATGCCTCCGGCAATGACACTGCCCACCGGCGGACAGATGCTTGGAACTCTTGCTCACAAGGTAATTGAAATTCTTTACAGCGGCAAAGAAAAAATTTCTGCCGATGCTGCCCGTGATGATGCAGGCAGGATATTTGATTCACTGGTTCCGGAAATGGCAGCGGAATTGATGCTGGATGGGCGCAGTGTGGAGCGCAGGCGTTACCGCAAAATCCTGATAGAAGCGGTTTATTCACTGGTTCAGGAGATAAATAAGCGGAATCTTCTGGTAAAAGCAAGTGAAAAACAACTTGATGGTTCTTTTGAAGGAATTGATTTTATCGGATTCTGTGATCTTTATCTGGAAGATGCCGGCGGTAAAGCATTTGTGATCGATATGAAGTGGTCGACATCCGGTTACTATGAAAGAAATCTTAAAAACAACAAAGCGTTACAACTGGCGACCTACTCCTGGCTTCTTGCTCCGGAAGAGATGGATATTCAATGTGCTTATTACCTTTTTCCGAAACAGCAGATCATCCATGATGGTGCCGCTGATTGGAAAAGTTTGTGGGAACGCGCCCGCCAATGCTGGTTTGAACGCATGGATGCCATTCATGCCGGGAAATTGGAAAAAGGTGCTGCCGAAGAGGGGGATTTGAAAGAGTCTGTTTTATCCTTGCCCCTGACAGCCGGATGCAGATTTTGCAACTTCGCGGCACTGTGCAATCTTGTGAAGGAGTAGTATCATGAAAATCAATTTGATAAAAGCCAGTGCCGGTTCCGGCAAAACCTATACCCTGATGGGATTGTTGAGCAAAAGCATAGCCGCCGGAGTTAAGCCGGAAGGTCTGCTTGCCACCACCTTTACGGTAAAAGCCGCCGCTGAACTCAAATCCCGTATCCGTCAGGAACTGCTCAGCGGAAGTGACCCGGAACTTGCCTCTCAGGTGTTTGACGGTTTGATCGGTACGGTCAATGGTGTTTGCGGAGAACTTTTAAGTGAATATGCCATAGAAAGCGGTCTTTCCCCGGCATTGGATGTGCTGCCTGATGATAATGCTGATATGATTTTTGCTTCTGCGGCTTATCCGGTTTTTGAAGAGTATGCCGATGAGTTGGAAAAGGTCGCTGCCAGACTTGAGCTTAATCCATTGAAAGATAATCCTTTCGCTGAGACTCGCGACTGGCGTAAAGATGTGCGTGCCATTGTCAATTTCGCCCGGAGCAATCGTATTGATCAGGCTGGTTTGCTTGAGTGTGCGGAAAAATCCTGTACTGCATTGAAAGAGGTTTTTACCGCTGAAAATGATCTTTCTCTGAAAGATGTGGCGGATATGGTTTATCCTTACCGCAACTTTGATGCCAAAGGCGGAGAGACCGTCAAAACGGTGAAAGCCATCAATGATTATTTGCGTTTCCCGACCTGGAGCGGTGTGGTACGCCTGAGCAACAGTAAATATACAAAAAACAAAGATCCGGAATTCCCTATCGGGATATTCAATTCCATAGGTGAAATCCTTTTGAGTTCCAAAGAACTTTACTCTGACATGTGTACGATAATCCGTGGAGTTTTCTCCTGTGCGGGGAAGGCATTGGCGGCATACGCAGGATTTAAGAAAGATCTGGGGCTGGTCGATTTTGTCGATCAGGAAAGTAATGTATTGACTCTTTTGGAAACAAATGATAACTTTCGTGATTTGATGCGTAAACGTATAAATCAGGTTATGGTCGATGAGTTTCAGGATACCAGTCCGATCCAGTTGGCGCTCTTTCTCAAACTCCATGAGTGTTCCCAAAATGGTTCGGTGTGGGTAGGTGACCCCAAACAGGCGATCTATGCCTTCCGGGGAACTGATCCTGAGTTGATGGAGGCTGTGGCATCAACGGTTCCGGATTACCGGACTTTGGAATTTTCGTGGCGTTCAAAAGAGAATCTGGTTAATTTATCCAATGCCATATTCAAAAAAGCTTTTTCTGATATGCCGGAAAAGGATGTGGTTCTCGGTATCCATCCCGACCGCAAACCGGATGCCGCCGGCGGCACTATCGGTGCATGGCACCTTACCGGCAGCAGTGTTGACAAACGCATGGCGGCATTGGCTGGCGGAATTGCCGGGTTGATCCGGGAGAAAGGAGTTGCTCCCGGTGATATTTGTGTTCTTTTCCGCAGTAATGCCGATTGTAAAAAACTTTCCCATGCTTTGGCAAAGTGGAATATTTCTGCCTCAGCTTCGGCAGGAGCATTGCTTGATGCTCCTGAATGTCAACTTGTTATGGCGGCATATCGTTACTGTATCGACGATTCAGACAGTGTGGCTCTGGCTACGTTGACAGCTCTTTACGGTGGCGATGGCAGTTGGCTCAATAAGTTCAGCAAAGCAATGCAGCGTTATTTTCAACTATCCGAAGAAGAGCGGAAAAAACAAGATCCTTTTGCCGGGATCAAAGATGCTTCATGGTTGAAAACTTTTGTCAAACCTGCTGATGCCACTCCTCTGGAAATTTTGGAGTATGTGATTTCTGAATTGGCTCTTGACCGCAAGATCGGCACCATGTCGAACTCCGATTTGCGGATGAGCAATCTTGATGAGTTGCGTAAAGTCTGCAATGAGTATATGAATCAGGCTCTGGTCAACCGTACTGCTGCCACCCCCGCCGGATTTGTTGCCATGCTTAATGAAAGCGGCAGAGGTTCCGCTGCCGGATTTGGAAGCAACACCGTCAATGTAATGACCTATCACAAATCCAAAGGCTTGGAGTTTCCCATCGTGATTCTGGGTTCTCTGGATTCTGCCGGTAAAAGCGGAGCCTTCGGCATCCATGTTCAGCAGTCGGAAAGTTTCGATGTAAATGATCCTTTGAAAGACCGCAGCATCCACTATTGGCCATGGCCCTTCGGCAGCTTGAAAAGCGTTGCTCCTCTCGCAGATGCGCTGGCAGACAATCCGATCCGCAAACATGCTGAAAAGTGTGAGGAATCTGAGGGGAAACGGGTTCTTTATGTCGGTTTGACCAGGGCAAAAGATCAGCTTATTTTTGCTGTTGAAAGAAAATCTCCCACTAAAGCCGAATTGAAAAGCAATCCCGGTGCAGTGGATACGTTGAAGATGAATTGGCTTTCAACTTTGACCGATGACGTGCTGTTTGATTTTCCCATGACACCGGGGGAGGGGGTGTTGACGGTCGGAAAGGAACGCTTTGCAATCACAACAACTGTTTTGTCTGAACCGGAGGAAACAATTCCTCTGCCGTCGCCGGTGGTTTACGGGGATGAGTGCATATATACTGATTTGGCTCCGGCAAAGAAAAATCCCAGCAGTGAAAGTGCTGTCGGCAAGGCGGAACTGCTTACTCAATGGGATTGCTTTACCGGCAAAATCCAGTGCGGAAAAGGAAAATTCAATCTGCTTGGCAATGCATTTCATGATTTTATAGCCATGAATCCAGAGGAAAACGGCAAAGATTACGCTAAACGGCTGTTGGAAAATTACGGAGTTGAAGAATCTGTAGCTCCGGAAGTACTGGTTGAGTGTACTCAAAACCTTTACCGCTGGATCTCTGAAACTTATCCTCTGGCAAAAATTTCCTGTGAAGTTCCCATGACATATCATGATGAAAATGGTACTTTGTATCAGGGATTTATTGATATGCTTCTGGAATTGCCGGAGGGTTTTGTTATTATCGACCACAAGACCCACCCGTCAAAAGTCGATGCCATGGAGTATGCCGCTTCCTGTTCCGGACAGCTTGATTTGTACCGCAAAGCTGTGGAAGCAGCAACCGGGAAAACGGTTCTGCAAACCATTATTCACCTGCCGAATTCCGGCAGATGTTATGAGGTGAAGTAGGCACAGGGCATCTTACCCGGCAGCATATCCTGCCGGGAGATGAGGAAAATCCGGTTGCTTGCTGATTGATCAAGTTACTCACGTTATCCGGATGGGCAGACGGGGAATAATGGACTTGAAAAAACTCTTAACAAGTGGTATATTATAAGACAACACAGGGTGTTATGTGATTTTTTATCAGGGGTGGAATTCGTGTTATTTTGTTCTTATATTTTTGTTTTGCTTTTTTTGCCGCTGACAGTGGCAGGTTATTTTCTTTTGAATAAAATCGACAATCGTGCCGGTCGCTGCTGGCTTCTGGCGGCATCGTTGTATTTTTACGGATACTTCAATACCGCTTATCTCTTTTTGCTTCTCGGTTCTCTGGTATTCAACTATTTTATCGGATTTCTGCTCTATTCCCACCGGAAAAGGTGGCTGATGATATTCGGGATCGCCGTCAATTTATTTCTCTTGGGCTATTGCAAGTACTATGACTTCTTTGTAGAGAACCTGAATTCCCTGTTCGGAACAGATTTTGTATTGAAACATTTGATGCTTCCCTTGGGGATCAGCTTTTTTACCTTTCAGCAAATATCCTATTTGAGTGATGTTTTCCACGGTGAACTTGAAGAGCGCTATTCGCCGTTGACGTATGCGCTTTTTGTAACCTTTTTCCCGCAGCTGGTTGCCGGTCCGATCGTTCTTGCCAATGAGATGATGCCGCAGTTCGCCAAAAAGGAAAACAGCGTGCCGAACTTTGCTAATTTGAGTTGCGGAATTTTTGTTTTTGCTCTCGGTCTGGCGAAAAAAATGTTGCTGGCAGATAATTTTGCTCCGATTGCAAGTGCGCTCTTTGCCGCAAAAGATCCGGGATTTATGGATGCTTTGAGCGGAACTTTTGCCTGTGCCATGCAGGTTTATTTTGATTTCAGCGGTTACAGTGATATGGCTATCGGTATCGGGTTGATGTTCAATATCATGCTGCCGGTGAACTTCCTTTCGCCATATAAAGCGACCAATATTCAGGAGTTCTGGCACACCTGGCATATTACGCTTGGCAGATTTTTGACCTCTTTTATCTACTTCCCTCTGGGGGGCAACCGCAAAGGCAAGATCCGTACCTATGTGAATTTGCTGATAACCTTTTTCCTCAGCGGTTTATGGCACGGGGCGAGTTGGTGTTTCGTATTCTGGGGAACTTTGCACGGGGTGGCGCTTTGCATCCACCGCATTTGGAGCAAGGAGTTGAAGTTGAAAATGGCGGTCGTTCCGGCATTTATCATCACCTTTTTGTTTTCGTGGCTGTCGCAGGTTTTTGCCTGGAGCAGGGATATGTCCCATGCATTCAGCATTTATGCGGCATTTGGCGACTTTTCCCGGGAAAAGTTCAGCGGATACGCTGAACTTTCATCTAATACAATATTGCTTTTCGTTGTCGGAATTATTCTGGTATTCTTCTTTCCCTCCACCGATTCTTTCCGGCGGAACTTCATCCCATCCAAGTGGAACTTGCTTCTGGCATTTGCTCTGCTTGCCTGGAGTGTGCTGAGTTTTAATAAAATTTCTCCCTTTATCTATTTCAACTTCTGAGGAGATCGAAAAATGAAAGTAACTGAAAATCTGATCATTAGTCTCTATCAGAAAATCATCAACCGCGCTCAGATGAAACCGGAAAATTTTGTCGCAGCTTTTCTGGTGATTTTTGCGGCAGCAATAATATTTGCTATTGCCGCTGTATGGTTTGTTGATCCCTATATCCGTTACCACCGGGGATTCGGTTTGAAAGAGGTTTACCGGCAAAGTGAAGCGATGATGCCGGGAGTTTTGCGGAATTTCGACTTTGATACGGTTCTTTTCGGCAGTTCAGTCTGTCAGAATTTTGATCTTGATGAAATCAATAAAATCCTGCATTGCCGCAGTGTCAAAGCCACCACTCCCGGTCTGGAAAGTGAAACTCTGGATAAGTGTCTGGAGCTGGTTTTGAAAGAGCGCAAAGGGGAGGTAAAACGGTGTTTGATCGGTGCTGACCTCTTTTGCTTCTCCCGGAATATCTCTCCCCGTTGGAAAGATTACCACTATCTTTATACCGATGATATTTTCATCCCGGAGTACTTTTTTTCCATCGACAGTGCCAAGGCAGTGGGTGAGGTGCTGGAATCCAATATCAAACCGGATAAAACTGCCCGTTTCCGGATGATGGAAAGCAAGATGTTCAGCAATAAACCCGGTATCCCATACGGCAAAAAATACCTTGAGTACGGTGTTACCCAGCTTCGGGAGAACCGTTCTGCAATGAGTGATGATTGCCTGACTAACTTTGAAAATCATCTTTACCGTCATATCCGCAATAATCCGGATGTGCAATTCGACATTTTTCTGCCGCCGTACAGCATTTATTTCTGGTGTTTTCAGGTGGAACTTGGCGAATTGGAAAAGATGCTGGAGTACCGCCGCCGCTTTGCCGAAGGATTGCAGAATTTTCCCAATGCGGTTCTTCATGACTTCAATGCCGATTTTTCCATTTGCAGCAATCTGGAAAACTTCAAGGATGTTTCCCACTACTCACCGGCGGTCAATACGGAAATCCTGAAAAAAATCCATTCCGGCGCTGTTAAATGCGATTTTGCACAGTTTATCCGGAATAATGAATCCATCCGCAGTGAAACTCAGAAGCATCAAGCTGAATTTGATCGTTTGCGCTCCGGGGCGGTACAGCCCCGGTAACTTCAGTGTTTGTAAAATGCCTTCACCCTCAGCTTGGCATTTTCTGTCAAATCCCGATAGAAGAAAAATATGTCGTAGGTGTGAAAACTGCCTTTACCTTTCAATGTCGGGTGGATAACACCATTCTTCGGAGGAGTTACTACCAATGCTCCACGTTCCGGATCGACCTGCGTTGAACAGAAGTGGACAAAGGTACCGGTTGTTTTTCCATTTTTGTCAAAAAAAACTGCTCCTTTGCTCAGATTTTCCGGAGCTGGTAAATCATCAGTCCGCCAGTTGAGCGGATTTATGCAGTAGTAATTTCCCCCGGTAAAGCGTTTTTCTTTGCCCCTGGGTGCCACACTGTTCCAGTTGATGATCACCCCGGTATCAAAAGAACCTTTTGCCAACTGCAAATGGGGGGCATCGGGGAAACTTTTGGGCATTTTGGGGTAACCTATAAGGTATGCCGCAACCAGACGTGATCGGATATCCGGATCTTTCAATTCATGCCGCATAAGCTCCAACAGCGCCATGGAACCCTGACTGTGACCGAAAAGAATAAATGGTCTGCCCTGATTATAATTTTCCAGATAGTTGCGGAAGGCATTTCTCAAATCCTCAATGCCGCGTTGAAAAATCTCCATCTGCCAGGTGTCGCCGGAAATCGCCTTGATCGCTTTCCGGTACTCTGTTTGGCGGTAAAAAGGGGCAAAAATCCTGCCTACCGGGGAGAATACTTCCGCCATTTGCGGCACGAACCATTGCGCCCTGTCGTTGGTTCGTTCATCGCTCCAATCCATGTAAGTCAGGTCATCATAAGAAACGATAGTCGGATAGGCGATAAAAATATCAACTTCGGTATCCCGGGAGTTGCCGGTTTCCCGGATCACCCAGTTGTAAGAGCGATTGTAATCCACCGCTCTTTTTATATCCTGCAATTCTTCTCCCGATGGGCGCCAGTAGTAATCCCAGCGCGGCAGAATTGAACAGCCGGAAAATATCAGCAGTATCAGAGCAAAAAGGTAAGAAAACTTCCTGGTCTGTATTTCAGGCATTGTGTTGTTTTCCTGACTGATTATTTGCCGTCATCAGGCATGACCACGATATTGCCGATGCTGCGGAGGTCTTCAGAACCTATATCACTGCGGATAATATCACTGAATTGTTTTCTGCCGTTGGTGCGCATCCAGGGACGGTTGGGGCGTTCTGCTGTGAGAACGACCTCTTTGGTATCCACCGTGTAAACAGCCTGATCACCTCCGGCGCGCTGGATATTGCCTTTTGAGTCCCGGCGGAGCAGAACCACATCCCGTTTACAGACGATCCGTTTCAGCTCCTGACTGTCGGAAATGGCTATTCTGGAAGGAGCGGAGTTTTCTCCCATATCCATTTCAAATGGATCGGCATCCAGGGCTTCTTCTTCAGAAAGTTCCTTTTTGACCGGCTTCTTTTCTCCATTTTCTTCAACGATGCTTTCGTTTATGGGAGCTGCTCCGGTGAAAACGTACATATCCCGGCAGTAAATTTCGGTATTGCCGTCATTGATCATCACTTTGCCGTGAAATTCGGTATAATCTGCCAGTAAATCGCTCATTGCATTGGCGGATTTCAAGGTGCGCGAGGTTACTTTGCCATCTTTATTGTTGAAGTAGGTGGCGAGAACCGAACCGTCACAGAGGATTTTTACCAACTGGGCACCTCCGGCTTGGATCATGCCGGGCGAGGGTTTTGCTCCGGGGGGCAGGTCGCGGAAAAAGAGGGTGAGAATATCGGTTTTCAGTTCGTTATCCTCAGAGAGCATGACCACATCTTTGGTGGCGATGATCTTGGTGACCGTCTTATCCTTGCCCTCCATTCCGGCGGCAACCGGAGCGCCGGATGGTGCGGAATCCCCGGCTTTTTTCTCCACTTTTTTATCTTTCAAAAAGATGTCCAGCCGATTGCAGTCCAGACAGGCTTTGCCGTCGCGTATCTTGACATCATTGTAGAATATCAGCTTATTGCTCCGGTAGTTGAGTTCTGCCTGTCTGGAATTGACGGTACTGACGGATACGATTTTCTTTGCCGGATCTTCCGGGGTACTTTTTTCTGAACGGCTGATGATCTTTACATTGCCGTTGGCAAAAAGCAAATCAAGTTTGTGGCTGGAGGTTTTCTCATCCTGTTTGAGATGGGCGCGCAAACTGTCGGTATAAAGCGAACTGGTCTGGTCAACTGCGATAACATTGCCGTGAAAGTTGGCAACGTTGGCTTTGCCATCGTAGTTAGCACGGTCTGAGTAGATGGTTCTGGTTCGGGCGATCATACCTTTTTCATCCCGGACGATGGATTTTATCCGGCAGTCGCGCATAACGAACATCCGGTCTGCGTGACGGAGCAATTCAATGCGGTGTCCGGTCAACTGAGTGTCACTGCCGCGGCTCAGCGTCGGCTTCTGATCATCACCGGTAAGGATGATCAATTCCCGCTTGACATCATACTCAAGATGTTCGGAGCGTGAGGTTTGCAATTCGGTTGCCTCTTTCGCCGGATCTTCCGGCCTTTGAACGAATAAAACGTTTCCGTCAGCCAGCACCCTGCGGATGCCGCTTAAAGCAGCTTTTTCATCATCCGGGAGCTTGGTGCTTCCAGAAATCTTTTTTTCACTGCTTTTTTCCTGCTCTTTGTCCTCCCAGTACACCGAAAGGCGTTCGCAGGTGAGGGTGTTTCTGCCATCGACGACTTTGACATTGCCGATAAGCATAAGTTCGCTGTTCTTCCGGTCTATCCGCAGTGAGTCGCTGGAGGCGGTCACGATCCGGTGTTTGACGGGGAAAGGGGTGCCGGAAAGTATTTTGCGGGGATCGGTTTCCGAGGAGCGCAGAGTTATCCGCACATCACTGTTGACCACCAATACCTGATCTTTGAAGTTGGCTTTGAATCCGACTCCGTCAAGGTCAAACATCGGATTCCGCAAATAGACCGGGGCATCACCGAATGCTTCCTGATTGTTTTGATCGATAAAACATTTATCGGTGAAGATCACTGAATCACTGACTTTATAACGGTTTTTCCAGAAGTTCACCACCTCTTTGAGAGGGGAACCGAGGGGATAAAGTTTGGTTTTCCAGCCATCGGGAATTTTATCCACATCGATTTTTTCCAGAAGCAGATCAAGGAATGCTGAGTTACTGCGCATGTATTTGCCATCCCGTTCTCCGCCGTTGGCATATACGAGCAGTTTGAGCTGTTCTTTTTCGTAAAAGGGAATTTTTATATGTTTCAGAGCCAACCCCTGCATATCTTCAATGCCTTCGGCAAAGGAGTTTATGCAGAGCAAGCTGGATAACGCCAATAACAAAAATTTTATTTTCATCTGCGGTAACGCTCCATTATATGATCAAATAAACCTTTTTCTTTCAATATCCTGCGGATAACTTCGTATGCCGCGCCTTTGCCGCCCGGGGCATTGGTGCGCCAATCGGCAAATTCATCCAGCTCCTTTACTGCATCTGCCACGGCAATGCCGATTCCCGCCCGGCGGATGACCGGCAAATCAACGACATCATCACCCATGTAGCAGCACTCTTTGGCAGAAAGTCCGTTTTCCTGCAAAAGAGTTTCAAACCCGGCAATTTTATCCTTTACTCCCAAAAGGGCAAAAGATAGATTCAGTTCTTTGACCAGATTGCAGTTCGCCGGGTCATCTCTGCCGGAAAGCACCCCGACTTTCAAACCGGCACGCAATGCCAGTTTTATCCAGTGCATATCGTGATGATCAAAGAATTTGACTGCAGTTCCATCGGGCAGGAATCCCATCCGGCTGTCGGTTAGCGTGCCGTCAATATCGAAGATCAACGTGGTAATTTCAGAAAAATCAGCCGACGAGATCATGGATCGCTTTTACCTGAATCAAGGTTTCCCGGATCTGGGCGAAATCCAGCGAATTCGGTCCATCTGACCACGCCTCTGCCGGACGGGGATGAACTTCGGTAAAGAGTGCATCTATTCCTACTGCCGCCGCCGCCCGGGCAAGGGGCAGAACGAACTCTCTCTGACCGCCGGAAGCATTGCCCAGACCTCCGGGAAGCTGAACGCTGTGGGTCGCATCGAAAACAACCGGGACATCAAAATTACGCATGGTCTGCAAAGAACGCATATCAACGACCAGATTGTGATAACCGAAACTGCTGCCGCGCTCGCAGAGCATTGCCTGAGTATTGCCGGTACTGCGGAATTTTTCCAGCGCACCTTTCATATCTTCCGGAGCCATGAACTGACCTTTTTTGATGTTGACCGGTTTCATGGTTTTTCCGGCGGCTACCAGCAAATCGGTCTGCCGGCAGAGAAAAGCCGGGATCTGGAGCAGATCTGCAACTTCTGCCACCGGAGCGGCTTCATTGCTCTCATGAATATCCGTGACCACAGGAACTCCGTATTTCTCCTTGACCGCAGCGAGATATTCCAAACCTTTTTTCATGCCGGGACCGCGCCGGGATGAACCGCTGGAACGGTTTGCTTTATCCCAAGAGGCTTTGAAAATATACTGAATATCAAGTTCGGCACAAAGTTTGCTGAGGTAATCCGCGATTTCCAGACAGATTTCTTCGCTTTCTGCGGTGCAGGGGCCGCCCAGCAGAGCCAGTTTCTGACCTTTGCCGATGGTGACATTGCCGACAATCACATTTTCCATAATAAAGTTCCTTCGTAATTTAATTCAATGCTGAAATCAACTCATCTTTCATAATAGGAGCAGTACCGATTTTGCCTACGACCACTCCGGCGGCAAAGTTGGCAATCTCTGCCGCTGTAACAGCATCACAGCCGGTTGCCAGTGCCGCTGTGCAAACTGCGGCAACGGTATCTCCCGCACCGGATACATCGAATACTTCCCGTGCCATAGTGGGGATTATTTTCAAAAGTTTTCCATGTTCAAAGAGCGCCATGCCCTGAGCAGCCAGTGAGATGAGCAGATAATCCGGAGACCACTCATCGTTGATTTTTTCTGCTGCTTTTTTGAGTAATTCATCCTTCGCCGGATCGATAAATTGACCGTGGTCGGAAATTTTTGCCAGAGCAAATGCTTCACTCCGGTTGGGCTTGAGCAGGGTCAGACCTTTTACCGGGGGAACCCCGCCTGCTTTCGGTTTCGGATCAAGGATGGTTATAATGCTGTTCTTTCTTGCAACAGCGATGATTTTCTCAAGCATTGCCGCAGAAAGAGTTCCTTTGGCATAGTCATCAAAGATGACCGCATCGACTTCACCATTTTCGATAAGTTCAACGATCTGTGAGACCATCGTTTCACGCAACTCATCTTCCAGAGGTGAAGCATCTTCAAAATCTGCCCGCAAAAGCTGTTGCGCTCCGGCGATTACCCGGCATTTTTCAATGGTTCGGCGGGCAGGGGAGGCGATGATCCCCCGGTGATCGACAGCCAGAGCCTGCAGTTCTTTGAGCAATTCTCTGCCGGATTCATCATCCCCTATGGCGCCGAAAGCAGTGACATTTCCGCCACAGGTTGCGATATTCCGCATCACGTTGGCAGCACCGCCGGGGCAGCAGGTGCGTTTGCGGACATTGACCACCGGAACCGGGGCTTCCGGAGAGATGCGGTTGACATCACCCCAGAGATAGACATCGAGCATTATATCTCCCACAACGGCGATTTTTGCCCGGGAGAAGTTTTCAACGGCATTTTTATAAGAGTGATTCATGATGTTTTACTGTTTTATTTTTTTGAGCAGTGAATTGAGGTAAGTTGCGGAATTGAGAGTATTTTCTCTTGAATACGGTTTGCCTTTTTCCAGTCTGGCTGCAATTTTGTAGAGTTCGATAATTTGGGGAGAAAGGAGTTCCACTTCTTCTGCGGTAAGGTTATCTGCTTCCCTCCGCAGATAGATTGCCAGATAGTCGAGGGTATCGACCAGCAGTTTCTTTTCCATTTTGACCGATTCGTTATCCTCCTTGATGCTGAAGCACAGCACTCTGGCTGAGTCGAAACGGAGCATCATTTCTCTCTTGAGAATATCCTGGGTGTAAGCATTTTCCCGCTGGACAAAGTAAGGAATACTTAAGGCGATCGTCAATTCTACCAAGATCATCGCCAAAAAAAGCACCAATGCAAAAAACGCCACATAGTTGCGTTTGAAATTCGCTGAATATTTCAAATTCTGAGCCATAATCCATCCTTCCTGAACTCAAAAAAAGTTGTCACAAGAGAATATACATTCTCTTTTTACTTTTATCAAGTCATAAAAGAGCTTATAGTTGATCTATTTTACTTTTAATGGTGATTTTTCCGGATGGAAAAAGAAAGACCCCGGTATGCGCCGGGGTCTGGAATCTTTCAACAACAGCAGAAATCAGTTCTTTTTGCTGACACGCTCTGCGTAGGTTCCGGTACGGGTATCGATTTTGACAATATCGCCTTCGTTGATGAAAAGAGGAACCTGGATTTCATAACCATTGTCGATTTTCGCCGGTTTGGTAACGTTGGTGGCAGTATCTCCGCGCACACCGGGCTCGGTTTCGACGATTTCTTTTTCGATGAATGTCGGCAGGGTGATGTCGATCGGTTCGCCGTTGAAAAGAATGAAGTTGCAAAGACTTTCTTCAATCAGGAAAT
>JAZUPS010000305.1:0-5522 GCA_045605305.1 Victivallaceae bacterium | reverse complement strand
GATGAAGCTCCAGTAACCGCCGGATTTGACGGAGTGCAGTTTGTAGTGACAGGTGAACTCTTTGCCCGGCGGCAGTGCGAGAACCGGAGAAAACATCTCAATAAGTCCGTTATTGGCAACCGCATTGAGGATAAGGCGGCTCTGGTCATCTTCAAGAGAGAACGCCACACCGGTACCGATTTTATTGGCATCTTCGTAGAAGATGGTGTGATTGTTGGAAAACTCCATCTGAAGCACTTCTTTGGTGCCGCCGAGCCAGTTGAGCGATTCGGTATTGGCAAGTCCGGTGCGGTAGCGGAAGGGGATGGCGAGGATCTCTTTGGAAACGTTTTTCCAGATATCAGTCCAGCCGACTCTGCCGTCCGGCAGGATACGCAGATAACGGGTAAGCGCGATTTTGTTGTTCCAGCGCGCTTCGATTTTGATGGTGTTTTTGTCGATAAGTTTGGTGCTGAGCGGAATGGAGGGTTTTTTGAGACTTGCCGCAAGCGTGGGGGCGGTTCCGAGTTTCATTCCCATTGCCGTTTCAACGGCAAGGGTCTGACTGTCGGCAAAGGAGACGGAAAATCCGCCGTTGTTGTAGACATTGACCGCAGTTCCGCCGCTTGTAATGCTTCTTGCACTCTTTTTCGGGGGAACTATCGGTTTGAAGGTGCTTTTGGGCAGCGCGGAAAACGGGAGATAACCGATGGAAACATCCTGAACGGTCAGGGTGTTGTTACCGGGAAGATTGGCGCGGATATTGCGGAATGAGATGGTGTTGACATCCACCGGATTGGCGGCATCGGTCAGGTCGAGGACAAAGTAGGAACCCAGACCGTCACCGACGCGGCGGTCGGCATCGTCGCAATCCGCCGCAAAGGGCAGATTGATATTCGCACCGTGGAAGGTGTTGAACTGACGTTTGCCGTACTCTTTGGGCAGAGTGAAGGTCAGTTCGCGGAAAAGCAGACGGGGTCTGCCGCTGGCAGTTATCATGCCGAGGGGAGTATCATTGAGAGTAACACGGACGCACTTGTTGCATCCGCCGCCGCCGAATGAGGACATGCGGCAGCGCAGAACGATCACCATACCCGCTTTCGGGGGCAGCTGCGGAAGTCTGAAGGTCTTTTCCTTTCCCGGTACCGGGATGGTGAAGTCCGGTATTCTGACCGCTTCGATCAGTTCCGGGATCTTTTTCCCGTCGGCGAAGACGGAAATCGTGCAAAAGAGTGATACAGCAAGCAAACTTTTCAGCAACCGATTCATAAGGTAAACTCCTTTTCCTTTATGGTTATCATTCCGGTTTACGGTTATCATTCCGGTTCCGCTACTTACTATACTCCGGGAAAATATAAAAATCCTTCATCCGATTGCAAATTTATAGCACAATCTTCTATTTTTGCCATAAGTGAGCGGCATGACCGGATAACCGTGTCAAAGAAATTTGCCGGCTTTGGCAGCGGCAAATCAGAAAAGTTTCAGTTGCCGGTTTATCGTAATCGAGCGACACGGTGATGCGGCGGGGGATATTGACCTTGTTGACGATCACCGCCAAAAACTTCTTATCCAGCTGATAAATACCGGTGTAAACATCTTTTTCCTTTGACTTGCGGCAAAGGAAAAGGCGGCACGGATCACCTTTTCTGCCGGATCAGAAAAATCTCCCGGGATATATGCGCCGCTTTTCCGCGATCTTTTTGAATTGTTTTTCAAATCACCTGCCAGGACTTGCATTTTTGCCGAAACAGGGTTATATTTAAAAAATTTCAGTATTTTTATAAGGTAAGTTATGGCAGAAACCCCGGAAGTTATTTACGATCAGCAAGCGATCAAAACCCTTGATGCACTGGAGCATATCCGGCTGCGTCCGGGTATGTATATCGGCAGACTCGGCAATGGCGCCCATCCGGAAGACGGAATATACATTCTGCTGAAAGAGATCATCGACAACTCCATCGATGAATTTATCATGGGTTGCGGCAGAAAGATCGAAGTCACTGTCGATACGGAATCGGGCAAAGTCTCCATCCGTGACTACGGGCGCGGTATCCCGCTGGAAAAACTGGTCGATTGCGTGTCGCTGATGAATACCGGCGGCAAGTATGACAGTGATGCTTTTCAATACTCCATCGGTATGAACGGAGTGGGAACGAAAGCTGCCAATGCGCTTTCAAGTTACTTCCTCGTCCGCGCCATCCGGGAGGGAAAGTTCCGGGAAGCGGAGTTCTCCAGAGGGGAATTGGTCAATGACCGCTCCGGCGAAACCGAAGAACGCAACGGCACTTTCGTGGAGTTCATCCCCGATGCGGAAATGTTCCCCGATTTCAGTTTCAAAATGGAGTACGTCGAAAAACGTATCTGGCGCTACGCCTATTTGAACAGCGGATTATCCATCCACCTCAACGGGGAGCGTTACTACTCTGCCAACGGTTTGCGCGATCTGCTGGAAACCGAATCGGCAGATGACCGCCTCTATGATGTAATATACTTCCGCTCCAAGCAGCTGGAGTTTTCCCTCACTCACAGCGACAACCGTTACGGGGAGACTTGTTACTCCTTTGTCAACGGTCAGTTCACCAGCGACGGCGGCACTCACTTATCCGCCTTCAAAGAGGGGGTTTTGAAAGGTATCAACGAATACTCCGGCAAAAGTTTCAAAGCCGATGCCATCCGCGACGGTATGATCGGAGCCATTGCCGTGAAGGTCAAAAATCCGGTATTTGAATCCCAGACCAAAAACAAACTCGGCAATACCGATGTGCGCGGTCCGATAGTCTCAGAGGTCAGTGCCGCCGTTGCCGATTATCTGCACAAGCACAAGGAAATTGCCGAGATCGTGGTGGAGAAGGTCATCCACAACGAACAGATGCATAAGCAGATACAGGATGTTAAAAAGAAGTCCAGAGAGGCATCGCAAAAAACCCGTCTGCGTATCCCGAAATTAAAAGATTGCAAGTTCCATGTGGGCGACAAGTGGCCGCGCAAAGTCGAAGCAAAAGAGACGATGATCTTTCTGACTGAGGGTGATTCCGCCGCCGGTTCTCTGGAAAAGAAACGGGATGTGGATTGTCAGGCAATTTTCGCGTTGCGGGGGAAACCGAAAAATGCTTTCGGCGAAACCATCGAGATGATCTACAAAAATGAGGAACTCACCTTCCTCATGCAGGCTCTCGGAGTGGAGGATTCCACGGAAAATCTCCGTTATGACAAAATCATTCTCGCCACCGATGCTGACGTCGATGGTCTGCATATCCGGAATCTGCTGCTGACCTTTTTCCTCTCATTTTTCAGCGAATTGGTGCTTACCGGGCATCTTTATGTACTGGAAACTCCGCTTTTCCGGGTAACCAAAGGCAAAGAGGTCTACTACTGTTACAATGATTCAGAGCGGGATAAAACCGCCGCCAAACTGGGCAGATGTGAAATCACCCGCTTCAAAGGTCTCGGAGAGATTTCTCCCGATGACTTTGGGGAATTTATCGGAGAAAACATGCGCCTTTCCCCGGTAACACTGGATAACATGCACGGAGTCAACGAGGTTTTGAAGTTCTACATGGGCGACAACACCCCGGAACGTAAAGAGTATATCATGAACAATCTGGAGGTCGTGGATTATGAGTGATGAGTTTGATCCCCAGATCGTAAATCCGGGAAATATGGCGGAAGAGGAGAACGATTCAGCGGTGCTTGCCAAACAGAAGCAGGGAACCAATGATTACTTCCGCAAGATGTTCGACCGCAACTTTCTGGATTACGCCAGTTATGTGATCGGTTCCCGCGCCATTCCCGATGTGGATGACGGTTTGAAGCCGGTTCAGCGGCGTATCCTCTGGGCGCTTTACAAGGTCTACGACGGCAGAACTCAAAAAGTTGCCAATATCGTCGGCAATACCATGCACTATCACCCCCACGGCGATGCCTCCATCGGGGATGCGCTGGTCGTCCTTGCCAACAAGGGCGGAGTGATCGAAAACCGTTTTTTTGACCGCAAGAGCAAAACGGAAAAGGTGGAGTTCCTGAGTATTCCCTACTTTATTATGAAACAGGGAAACTTCGGCAACATCCTCACCGGCAGTCCCGCCGCCGCCGGCAGGTACACCGAATGCGGATTGACCAAGCTGGCGTATGAAAATATGTTCAATAACGACATCACCCCCTTTGTCCCCAACTACGACGGCAGAGAGGAGGAGCCGGTGGTTCTTCCGGCAAAACTGCCAAGTCTGCTGATGCTCGGCAGCGACGGTATCGCCGTGGGTATGTCAACATGCGTACTGCCTCACAACTTCAATGAGCTTATCGATGCGGAAATCGCCGTTCTCAAAGGTGAACCCTTTGAACTCTATCCCGACTTTCAGCAGGGTGCATTGATGGATGTGCGCGAATATGATGACGGCAACGGCAGGATCATTCTGCGGGCGAAAATAGATATTGAGGGCCGCGACCTGATCATCCGGGAAATTCCCGCCACCTGCACCTCGGAATCGCTGGTCAACTCCATCGAAAAAGCCGCTGAAAAAAATAAGATCCGCATTTCAAGTGTGGATGACTTTACCACTGATCATGTGGAAATACGGGTCACTCCCACCCGCGGTTACACCCCGGAACAGACCTTGCAGGGGCTTTACATGTATACGGATTGTTCCATATCCATATCCTCCCGCATCGTCGTTATCTGTGACCGTAAACCGGTGCAGATGACCGTCAGCGAGGTCTTGAAGCGGAACGTGGAAAAATTGGTGGGCTATCTGAAGCGGGAGCTGGAAATCGACCTTGAGCGGCAGAATGAACTGCGCCACGCCAAGACCCTTGCCCAGCTCTTCTTTGAGAACCGCATATACAAAAAAATCGAAGAGTGCCGCAGTCAGGAAGAGGAGTATCAGGAAGTCCACGCCGGTTTGAAACCTTTCCGCAATCAGCTTTTGCGGGATGTGACCAATGAGGATATCGACAAACTGCTCGCCCTGCCGGTGCGCCGCATTGCCCGCTTTGACATTGAGAAAAACCAGCAGGAGTTGCGGGAAATTGATGAAAAAATCAAAAAGATCCGTCACAAACTTGCGCATTTGATCGACTATACCATTGATGTGCTTTCGGAAATCAAGAAAAAGTACGGAGCCAATTTCCCCCGCCGCACCGAGATCGAAAAAATCGAACAGATCGACCGCAAAGCCGCCGCTTTGAACAACATCAAAGTCGGCTGGGAACGCAAAACCGGTTACGTCGGAACTGCCGTAAAGAGCGATGATGTGATCGTCTGCAACGAATATGACCGTCTGCTCTGTGTGGAAAAAAGCGGTAAATACAAGATCATTCCGCTGGTCAATGGCAAACTTTTCCTCGGTAAACTTTACGACTTCCGCAAATATGATTCAGAAACTCAGTTCGGTATCATCTACAAAGAGACCAAAACCGGCAAATTTTACGGAAAACGTACACGCATCGGCGGATTTATTATGGAAAAAGAGTACAACATCTGTCCGCCGGGGTGCAAACTGGAATTGATGACTCCGCGTCCGGATGCCGTGTATATTATTGCGGGG
>JAZUPS010000304.1:0-4008 GCA_045605305.1 Victivallaceae bacterium | reverse complement strand
ACAAGGGGAGCCGCAGAAAAGTTATCTGCGGTATTTACCGCTTCTGCTGAGTGCTTATCCAATGTTCGGTCTTCCTTTTCTCAAAAAACGGAAATACCCGCCCCGTAATTTTACGGAGCGGGAACAGTGACTTGATCAGCCTTCAAAGGTGAAACTGAAAGCCTTGCTTGCATTGACCGCTTCGCGGATCTTGGCAACCAGCATTTCGGGAACTTCCACATTGGTGGTGATCACGCTCAGAGAACGACCGGTTTTCAGGTTCTGCGGAGCGCGGATATCCACAATATTGATATTCTTCTCTCCAAGGATACCGGCAATTCTGCCGATCACGCCCGGTTCATCGGCATACTCGACAAAAAGGTGATTGCCTTCGGGGTTGAAGTAGAGTTTGTCGAAATCATCCAGACGGGAGATCATCGGATTATTTTCGGTGATCGTACCGCGGGAACCGGCTTTGAAGATCGTATCGCCGCTGCCGACGAAAAGATCGATGGTCATCGCTTCGCCATAGTGTTTGGAGTTATCCACCATGCGGTTGACGACCTCAACACCGGCATCTGCGAGGAACTGCTCCGCCTCTTTCGGTCCCTGTTCAACGGCAAAATCTTTAGCAATAGCCGCAACGATGGGGGGCAGCAGCCATTTGGCATAGTCAGCCAGTTTGCCATAGAAACTGGTCTCAATGCGGGTCGGATTCTTGTCGGAACCGAGATACGCCCGGGTAAGAGAGGTCAGAACATAAGCCAACTTCTGATAACCGGCATCCAAACCATCGGGCAGAGCTTTGTTGACCACGCAGTTGGTAATACCCTGTTCAAAGTAGGCAATGGTCTGCTCTGCGGCACGTTTGGCGGCATTGAAGTTCGCCTCAAAGGTATTCGCACCGAGGTGGGGCATCATGATGTCGGCGACATCAGCCACGCTCTTTTCACCGGCGGCATCTTTGGGATAAACGTCGTTGCAGTAAATGATCTTTTTCTCGGCTTTGATCGCCCGCAGATCCTCTTCATTGATGATTCCGGCACGGGCGCAGTTGACCAGCATGGCACCGGGTTTCATCATTTCAAAGAGGCGGCGGTTGATCATGCCGCGGGTCTCTTCATTTTCCGGAATGTGAAGCGTAATGCAGTCAGCTTCGGCAAAGATACGGTCAACGGAGCAGGATTCCACCCCGATCTCTTCAGCGCGGGCGGGAGAGATCATCGGATCATAGCCGAGAAATTTGATATCAAAACCGCTCAGGCGTTTGACGACCAGCTGACCGATGTGACCAAGACCGAGGATACCGACAGTTTTACCGGTAAGTTCGTGTCCCATGAATTTGCTTTTTTCCCAGAGCCCTGCGCGGGTGGAGGCATCGGCGGGGAGCAGGTGACGGTAAGCCGCCAGCATCAGAGAAACCACTTCTTCTGCCACAGCATTGCTGTTGGCTCCGGGGGTATTCATCACGTCAACACCGCGTTTGCGGGCATATTTGATATCGATGGTATTGTAACCGGCTCCGGCGCGAACCACGAGTTTCAATTTCGGCAGAGCATCAATAATCTCTTTGGTAACCTTTTCACTGCGGACGATCAAAACTTCCGCATCGGAATTTTTGGCAACCTGCTCCTCAATGGGGCTGGCTGCATCCAGAATCACTTCATAGCCCTTCTGCGTAAGCATATCGGCGGCGAATTTGTCCAGTTTGGTCGGAATAAGTACCTTGTGCATTCTCGTAGTCCTTTTTTGTTTACTGAATCGACATAATGCCGTTCTATAATATAATATACATCTGCCATTTTTGCAAGCAGAAAAACTTGATTTATCCGCGTTCCCTGTCTATATTATATGGTAAAACAACACAGAAAGGATTTTTTTATGGTCAAACGTAATGATTTAGTCGATTTCCTGGATAAAACTCTCCGTCTGAAAAATTTTGCCGGAGATGTCTCCAATAATGGCTTGCAGATCGAAGGGAGCGACGAAGTGGAAAGAGTCCTTTTCGGTGTGGATGCCTGTCAGGAACTCTTCGACGCAGCCATCGAAACCGAAAGTCAGTTTGTCTTTGTCCACCACGGAATCAGCTGGGGCGGCGGTATCAAACGGTGGACCGGGATCGATGCCAAAAGGTTCGCGGCACTTTTCCGGAACGGCATATCCCTTTATGCTGCTCACCTGCCGCTGGATGGTCACGAACTTTATGGAAATAATGCCTGTCTGGCAGATATGATCGCCCTGAATAACCGCAAAGCTTTTTTTGAATGTGACGGCAGTCCCATCGGTTTTTCCGGAACTTTGCCGGAACCGGCAACTTTGGATGAAATTGCCGCTATTTTTGCAGAAAATCTGGAAGTGGAACCCATCCTCAGGGGGAAATCCGATCAACTCATCCATTCTGCTGCCATAGTTTCCGGCGGCGGCGGAGTGGATTCCATCTTTGAGGCGAAAGCCGCCGGATGCGACCTGCTGATCACCGGAGAGATGGAACACGCCATGCACCATCCGGCTCAGGAACTGGGAGTCGCTGTTATCGCCCTCGGCCACTACGCAAGCGAAACCACCGGCCCCCTTGCCATGCAGAAACTGATCGGAGAAACCTTCCCGGTGGAAACTCTTTTTGCTGAGATCCCGACCGGATTGTGAGGTTCAAACGATCATGGCTGGAAATACTTACTCCTGTAACATTACTCCGCTTGAGGCAGCCGCACTGAAAAATCAGCTTGCTGACCGGGGCTGGGAATTTACCACCCTGCCCTACGCGCTATACAAGGCGGTCGGCAATCAGGTCAATGTCGTGGCGTATGAAAGTGGGAAACTGGTTGTGCAGGGCAAAGGAACTGAGGAGTTCATTCTCTTTACTCTTGAACCGGAGATCCTTCATACTTTCACCTACTCATCCGCGCAGGAAAACATTGCCGATCCGGAAGAGTTGACCATCCACGGCGGCATTGATGAAAGCGGAAAAGGTGACTTTTTCGGACCGCTGGTCATCGCCGGAGTAGTTGTGACTCCGGAAACCGCTCCGGAACTGCGAAAACTGGGGGTATGTGACTCAAAGAAAATCACATCCAGCGAAAAAATCATCAAACTTGCCGCCGGTATCCGCAAAATCGCCGCCGGAAGTTTCTCCAGCGTCACCCTGCTGCCGGAAACCTACAACCGACTCTACTCATCCATCGGAAATCTGAACCGGATGCTGGCATGGGGACACGCCAGAGTGATTGAAAATCTTCTGGAACTCCGTCCTGAATGTCCCCGGATGCTTTCAGATAAATTCGGTGATGAGCGGCTCATCCGCAACGCCTTGATGGAGCGGGGCAGACAGATAAAAATGGAGCAGATGGTACGGGCGGAAAGCGACGTTGCCGTTGCCGCCGCCAGTATTCTTGCCCGGGATGGCTTTCTTGCCGGAATGAAAAAAATTTCCGCACTGGCAGGCAGAGAATTGCCCAAAGGAGCCGGTTCCGGTGTAAAAAGTACCGCTTCGGAAATTTTTACAGCGCAAGGCAGTGAAATTTTCGGCAAAATCGCCAAGCTCCACTTCAAAACCTGGAATGAAATTTCTCAAGGGGAATAAGTTCAAGTTATGGAATTGCTCTCGCCTGCCGGAAATCTGGAAACCGCTCTTGCCGCCTTTGATGGCGGTGCCGATGCCGTTTACTGCGGTCTCGGCAGATTCAATGCCCGGGAACGGGCGGAAAATTTCACGCCGGAAACTCTCGGCAAATTACTGGAGTTTGCCCATTCCAACGACAAAAAAGTCTATTTAACTCTCAATACCTTGATCTGGGAAAACGAATTGGGCGCACTTTTTGAGCAACTGCTTGAATTGGATAAACTTTCTCCGGATGCCCTGATCGTGCAGGATCCGGGAGTGATCGCCATTGTCAGAAAATATTTTCCCTCTCTTCCGCTTCACGCTTCGACCCAGATGGGTATTCACAACTCCGCCGGGATGGAGATGGCGGAGAAATTGGGACTTTCCAAGTCGGATCGTAGCCATGTCGTTCTGTGAGCCAAGGAGTT
>JAZUPS010000303.1:0-9642 GCA_045605305.1 Victivallaceae bacterium | reverse complement strand
CGGTCTGGCAGTAGCCTGCCGCAGCGGTTTTGAAAATCCCGATGCTCTGGATGTCGCAGCAAAAACCTACGTGAATGTGAATATCCACAAAGACGAAAATAAAGCCATCCTCGATTCGCTCAACGTACTTCCCGACAGCTGTGCCGCATCTGCCGACTGTCTGGAAGCCCAGCGCGCCTACTACGAAGCCGAAGGTGTCTTTGCTCCCTCTATGATCGACGGTCTGATCGCCACTCTGCGGAAATTCAATGACCGCACTCTCCGTCAGGATATCGGCAACGATCAGGCAAAAATCCTTGAGCTGGTGGAAAAATACTTCCACTGCTGAAAAAGGAGAATACTGCCGGGGCAGTTGCATCAAATTGCCCCGGTTGATAAAAATCCACCGGAAGATTTGCAATTCCGGTGGATTTTTTATATTTTCATGCTATATTGAGATGGTTCAGAAATCACCATAGTCAAGAAAGTTATGCCCCATGAAAATTGTCACCGGAAAAAGAATACCTCATCACCATCTCAATAAGCTCATTGCTTCCATTACTGCCAAAGATGCCAGACGGCAGCTGCCGGGAAAATCCCGTCCGCAGAAAAAACCGGAACGGAATGTCAAAAAAATCCTCATTGTCCTATTCATCATTCTCTTCATTACGGGATTGCTGTTTTTTCTGCTTGGCAATCTGCTGATCATGATGCAGAGCAGCCGTATAAGCCATACTCCGGAAAATTTGCCGAAGTGCCATGCCGCGCTGGTGCTGGGTTGTTCGCCGACCTTCAGAAACCGGGACAATCTCTTTTTTCTTGCGCGCATGGATGCTGCCGCCAAAGTCTACCGCAGCGGCAGAGTGAAAAAACTCCTCCTTTCCGGTGATAACGGCAGAAAAGGCTACAATGAACCGGAAGCCATGCGGCAGGCGTTGATCGCCAGAGGTGTCCCAGACCGGGATATTTACTGCGACTATGCCGGTTTCAGCACGCTGGATTCGGTTATCCGGGCGGAATCGGTCTTCGGTCAAAGGAAATTTATCATCATCTCCCAGCCCTTTCACTGTGAAAGAGCGCTTTTTCTTGCCCGGATAAAGGGGTTGGAGGTTTGCGGTTTTGCCGCCGAGGACATAATCATTCCCAGCTGGAAGATCAAGAACCGCATCCGGGAATCGCTGGCGCGTCCGGCGGCGATACTTGATCTGCTCACCTTCCGCTCAGCCAGATTCGGCGGCGAAAAGGTGGATATGGATATTCCCCAGCAGAAAGCCGATTAAAACTTGTCCGTTACCGGGAAAAATATCCGGTTTTCCTGATGGAACGGCACGGAACTCAAATCCAGCGCCATTGCTTTTTCACCATGAAGCACCTCGGCTGAAGATACCGCAAAAGTATCAACTCCGTCAAGGAGTTCGGCAAGTTCCGCACTTTCCGGCAGGAAAAACTTATGTGCGCCCAACTGGTAAAAGAGCCGTTTACGGTCAGCAACAGTAGTCTGAGCGTAATCATACGCCAGCTCAATGATCGTATCCCCGCACTTGACCGCATACATTTTCGGAACGGCGGCAAAACGGAACTCCGGTTCGGCAAAAATCCGCTCCCAGCTGTGCAAAGTGCCGGAATCATCCCGCATGACCTTGCCGTTGAATGAGGGGGCATTACGGTAAAGGCGGATAATATTCTCCTTTTCCCGGTCAGTCAGATCCCCGCCCCGGCTCCAGCTCAATGCGGCAGTTCTTTTGCCGGAAGCGATCTCCCGGGCATCCGGCAAAGCCACTTCCCGGAAACCGTTGCCCTCATAAACCGCAGTATGTGCCGTGAAA
This sequence comes from Victivallaceae bacterium, assembly GCA_045605305.1. Lineage (GTDB taxonomy): Bacteria > Verrucomicrobiota > Lentisphaeria > Victivallales > Victivallaceae > UBA1784. The sequence goes on along the minus strand of JAZUPS010000303.1, from coordinate 7,837 downwards.
AGCGGCATGGAAACGAAGTTGTTCTTTTTCGCCCACTCCACTGCCACAGCGCAAAGTTTTCCGGCGATACCCCGGTTCCGGTATGCCGGAGTCACCGCAACCGATGCCACGCCCGCCATGGGGAAAACCACCCCGCCGCACCAGACCCGATAGGGAATAACTCCGCAATGCCCGACAACTTTATCCCCGTCAAAAGCGGCAAAAGAAAGCTCATAGTAGGGCATTTTTCCGCTCCGGCAAGCCAGCTGTTCCCAATATTCACTGAAACACTCCCCCAGCAGGGGCAAAATCAAACTCTGTTCTTCATTGTTTAAAGAACGCATATTCAAATCACTCATTATCAATTTCCTTTCTCAAAACCAGAGCCGTCCGCGGCGGCAGATAAAGAGATATAAATTCGCCGGAACTTCCGGGGCGGGTAAAGTAGCGCTGACCGCTCTGCCGCCGGGCAAAACCGCCGAACTTTTTATCATCACTATCCAACTCCGTACCATAACTGCCGCGAAGCACTTCGCACTCATAATCACAATACGCCTTATCCGGGTGAAAGTTGAAAAAGAACCAATACCCGCTGCGCTCAAAAACGATCACTTTTTTCTCATCATCAACTTTTACCGTCTGCACCGGACGGCGGTAAAACTTTTCTCTGCCGATCAGCCGGGTGATCTCCCGGTCAAATGCCGACAGCTCCCCGAAACGGAGAGTCTCATCCTTTTCCAAACTCCACTGCCTGCGGGCATGGTCACAACTCCAGAAGTTCCCCTCCCGGGGTAGATCCACCCACTCCGGATGGCCGAACTCATTGCCCATGAAGTTCAAATATCCATTCCCCGCCGCCGCGGCGGTACTCAAACGCATCAATTTATGCAGCGCTACTGCCCGGTCGATGATACAGCTGCCGGAGTTGCGGTGCATTTTGGAGTAAATTTCTGCTCCCGTCATCCGGAAAAGCGCACTCTGTCCGCCGACGATCGCCTGATCGTGGCACTCAACGTAACTGATGCTCCGCTCATCCTGACGGCGGTTGATCAACTCCCCGTAAAGCTGAAACATGTTCCACTTTTCATCGGGAATATCCAGCAGTTTGAACCAGATGTCGGTAACTCCCATCGCCAGACGGTAATCAAAACCGATTCCTTCCTGAGATGCCAATCCCGGCATACCGCTCACATCTTCGGCAATGGTCAATGCCCGGGGATAAACCTCGTGGATGACCCGGTTTTCCAGTGTCAGGCAAATCAGCGCATCAAGATCGACCCCGTCGCCGAAATACTCCTCATAACCGGAAAAACAGCGGTTCAAACCGTGGTGTTTGTAAAGCATACTGGTCACACCGTCAAAGCGGTAACCGTCGATGTTGTACTCTTCCAGAAAAAAACGGCAGTTGGAAAGAAGAAAGCGCAGCACATGATCATCTGCATAGTTGAAACACAGCGAATCCCACGCCTCATGCTCCCCCCTCTTCCCCGCATGGAAATAGGTGGTGCGGTCACCGTCGATCTCCGCCAGACCTTCAGAGACATTTTTCACCGAATGGGAGTGAACCAGATCGATTATCACCCGCAAACCGAGACGGTGCGCTTCATCCACCAGTTCCTTGAAATCTTCCGGCGTACCGAAACGGCTGGAAACCGCATAAAAATTGGCGACATGATAACCGAAACTGCCGTAATAGGGATGCTCCATTATCCCCATAAGCTGTACCGTATTGTAACCTTTGGCGGCGATCATGGGCAAAATCTTTTCCCGGTACTCCCGGTAAGTGCCGACCTTCGGTTCCTCCTGCGCCATGCCGATATGGGATTCATAGATCAATGGCGCCTGCGCCGCCGGACGGGGATAGCGGAAAGTAAACTTTTTCTCCTCCCGCACCACTGCGGCAAACTCTTTGGTCACCTCATCCTGCACCACAAAACGGCTGTATGCCGGAATCCGCAACCCCTGCCCTCCCTGCCAGAGAACAAACAGCTTGTAAAACATTCCTTCAGCAAAGGCATCAAGGGGAAATCTTCCCTCCCACACGCCGTTGCCGATCAAATCCAAGCGGTACTCAGGACGTGCCATCCAGGCGGAAAAATCCCCCACCAGCACCACTGCCAGCGCCCGGGGAGCATACTCCCGGAAAACCCAACACTCCTTTTCCCGGTGCAATCCGAAAAACTCATGATCATTCATCGCCGCGGCAAGGGTACTTTTTTTCCCCTTGAGACGGCGGGCAGTATCATCGGCACACTGACGCCGCCGGGCAAGTATTCCGGCGTATGGCGCAAGAAACCCATCCGCCATCAATGGCAGAGGATCATTTTCCCGCCCCTGAAAGGTGATCTTTTCAGCTGTCAATTCTGCACCAGAGGGCGGGCCAGCATCGATTCATAGATGTCGATGTAACTTTTCGCCGTTACACTGAGGTTGAACTTCTCCACCGCTTCATCCATTACGCGGGAGATCACCTGATTTTTCCATCCGTTATCCTGACGGTAAAAACGCATAGCTTCATCTATTCCCCACAAAAGTCCGCCGTGGTCATAATCGCGGAAAACAAAGCCGTTTCCGCTTTTGCCATCTGCCGAAAGATGCTCCACGGTGTCGTGGAGACCGCCGGTATCATGCACCACCGGCAAACTGCCGTAATACTGACACGCCATCTGCGGCAATCCGCAGGGTTCAAAACGGGAAGGCATCAGCATAAAGTCCGAAGCGGCAAATCCCAGATGGGAAAGCGCCTCATCAAAGTCACAAACCATCACTCTCTCATAGAAGTTGTGATGGGCAATAATATCCCGGAACACCTGCTGATATGAACCATTGGCAACAATAGCGATCTGCAAACCGCTATCCCAATAACGGTGAACGATCTCATAAACCAGATCCGAAAGCAGCTGACACCCTTTCTGGATCGGGTCAAGTCGATGGGGCCAGAAGAAAAGCGGTGCCGACTGGTCACACTTCAAACCGGTTCGCGCCTGAAACGCGATCTTGTTGACCTGCTTTGCCGCATAACAGCTTGAACTGTCGTACTTGACCTCCAGAAAATCATCCGTCCGGGGATTGTTGCTGACATCGGGGGAGTTCAAAATTCCCGCCGCGCATCCGGCATAATATTTCCCGGCGATCTCCCGGCGGATATTTTCCGGCACAAAGCTGTGCTGGCCATCAACGATCTCTTTCAGAAACGCGGGACTTACCGTATTTATGAAGTGGGCGGCGAAAATTCCGCTGGTAAGAAAATCCACCGGATTGCTCTCCCGGCTCTCTTCGTAGTTGTATGGGGGGCGGTCATAATAGAGATTCTGCCAGAATGGTGCCGCATCAATGCCGCGGTCTTCGATCTGCGCCAGAGTCCGCTTCTGGGTGTGGATGTTATGCACTGTAAAGAGACAGGGTATCCCCATCCGCCGTGCCGCCGCCGGGATCAATCCGGTCATCCAGTCATTGCAGTGGATCAAATCCGGCTTGACCTGCGGAATGATGTTGTTGATCACCTCCCGCTGAAATGCCAGACTCTGCAGAAAAGTATCATTGTCATAACCGCTGTAAACGGAGTCACGGTAGTAGAATATCCGGTCTTCTGCCAGATGGATGCGGTCATTATGAAGATTGCTCATGTAGATACGCAATTCATCATTGATCAGATTGCCGACGTCGATGTGAAACATCCTCCGGTAATGAGGCAGAGCCACATGCACATCTGCCCCCAGCCGGTACAGTTCCCCGACCAGCGCCGCCGACACATCAGCCAAGCCGCCGGCTTTCGCCCGCAGATAGCCACCCATCACACTCATGCCCGCCGGAAGTGAGGTTATCTCAGGGGTAACCATCAGAATCCGCGGATTGGATTTCTTTATTTTACGCATTGAAAAAACTCCTCACACCAATACCATGAGGTAATTTCAAAAGTAATTCATACAGGACTTTTGAAATTGCCTCCCATACAAAACAATTTATTGCAGAAAAGTAACGTTTTTCCGCATCACTTCGGCCAGCACATAAATCCCGGCACGCTGTTATCCCACGCATTTCCGGCGGCTTTGATCCGGGCAGTCAAGCCGAATCTTCCGGCGATACAGCACTCAACTTCGCCGCCGTAAATGTATACTCCATTGCCGCGATCTTCCAGCATCTTCAACTCAGTGGAAGTGCTGTCAATGATCTCGTTGTGAGCATTGGCACTGCCGCTGTAAGCATCAACTTCCACCTCCTCCGGCCGGAGATTGCCCAGATTGACCTCCACCGTCACCGGGATACGGTCACCGATATGGAGATTGTTCAAGGCACACTGAACAACCGGATTCTGAATGGAAAGTCTGCCGCCGTCAAAGTTTTCAACCAGACGTTTTTTCGCTTCAACCAGTTTTTTCGCCTCCTCTGCGCCGTCGGCAGTAAGTTTCTTGAATGATTCAGTTGCAGGCTGATAGAATTTGCGGTTGTAATCTCCCACCATCCGGGCGCTGGAGAAAAATCCCAGTCCGGTGGCAATGGAGGCTTTCATACGGGCGATCCAGCGGCGGGGCAGATCACCGCCCTGACGCTCATAGAAGCAGGGAATGATCTCATTTTCCAGCAGATTAAAAAGCTGCTGACTCTCGAAGTTGTCCCTGTCCTCATCGGCGGTGTAGTAATCATTGCCCTCGATGGCCCAGCCGTTTTCGCCGTCATAAGCCTCTGCCCACCAACCGTCAAGAATACTGCAGTTGATAACACCGTTGATGGCGGCTTTCATGCCGGATGTACCGCTTGCCTCCTGAGGACGGCGCGGCGTATTGAGCCACACATCCACACCCTGTACCAGATGGCGCGCCATACCAATATCATAGTTCTCCAGAAAGAGCAGTTTATCCTGAACATTTTCCCGCTGGGCAAACTCGATCAACTGACGGATGAATTGTTTGCCGCCGTTATCAGCCGGGTGCGCCTTTCCGGCGAAGATGAACTGCACCGGATGGTTTTTATCCTTCAAAAGCGCCAGCAGACGCGCCTGATCACGCAGAAGCAGAGTTCCCCGCTTGTAGGTGGCAAAACGGCGGGCGAAACCGATGGTCAATACATCCGGCTGCAGCACCGGGCGTTTCTTATCCACACCGATGGAACCATCGACCATATAACGGAAGTTGCGCTGAACCAGACGGCGGGCATAGCGCACCAGATTCTGACGGCACAACTCATGGATAGTCCACAACTCATCATCAGGAATACCTGCCAGATCCGAAACCAGCTGAACCATATCCGGATTGTGCAGGAAGTTGGAAGAAAGGTAACGTTCAAAGAGCCGGTAATGACGGGCAGAGATCCAGGATGCCACATGGACTCCGTTGGTGATATGACCGATGGGTATCTCAGCGGCAGAGCGCTCCGGCCACAGGTGTTTCCACATATCACGGGCAACTTCGCCGTGGAGACGGCTGACACCATTGCTGTAATTCGCCGCCATACGGAGACCGAAAACGGTCATGGACATCTCACCGGAGTGCCCCCGGTCGGAAATGGGAATACCCCACCGGATAACCCTTTCAAGATCAAACTTGGCAGAGGCGGCAAAAGGCGCCAGATAAGGTTTGACCAGATTGATGTCAAATACTTCGTTGCCCGCCGGAACGGGGGTATGGGTAGTGAAGATATTGGAGCGCCAGACGACCTCCAGAGCCACATTCGGGTCATAATTCAAATCCTGCACCAGATGTTCCAGACGCGCCAGCGACAGGAATCCGGCATGACCTTCATTCATGTGGCAGACTTCCGGATCATACCCCATGGCAAGCAGGGCTTTCACGCCGCCGATACCCAGCAGAAGTTCCTGATGGAGACGCATTTTTTTATCGCCGCCGTAGAGCCGCCAGGTGACCTCCCGGAGATCGGGGGGATTCTGGGGCAGTTCCGTATCCAGCAGCAGCAGAGGCACGTTGCCCACCCACAGCACCCAGACGGCGGCAAAAAGTTCCCGGTCGCCCAGCCGCATGGAAATGGTCACCGGCTCACCGGCGGAGTTGCATCCGCGCTCAAGGGGAAGATCGTGGATCTCTGAAACCGGGTAGTGTTCCGTCTGCAATCCGGTACGGTCAAGCACCTGACGGAAATATCCCTGCCGGTAGAGCAGACCGACAGCAACCAGCGGCAGTTTCATATCGCTGGCGGCTTTAAGGTGGTCACCGGCAAGCACGCCGAGACCGCCGGAAAAGATGGGAATACTCTCATGGATACCGTATTCCAGAGAGAAGTAAGCCACATTGCGTTTTTCCGGGAGACAGACATCACTCATCTGTCTTTCAAATTCGCTCTGAACCATCTTCACATTGCGGATAAAAGCGGCATCATGAGCCAGCTCTTCCAATCTTTTGCCGGAAACCATCCGCAGGAACATTTTGGCATTGCCGCCGACCTCCCGCCACAAGTTCGGGTCAATCCTCATGAATAATTCAATAGCGGGGAAGTGCCAGCACCACCAGATGTTACCGGCAAGTTTTTCCAAAAATTCCAACTCTGCGGGGATCCGTGGAGCGACGTTGTAAAGCTGAAGTTCCATATTTTTCTTTTTCCTTTGCTTTCTTCTGCGATCAATTACTTTTTACGTTCTGCGATGGTCAGCACACTGTTGAGCGAACCGTACTCATTGGGAACGAAATCCGGATTTTTGGAATCCGAGCGCCACTCTCCATCGACCAGAAATTTGTACTGATAAACACCGGGAGCCAGAAGCAGACGGCACCGGTAAGTGCCGTCGCCGTTTTTATCACTCATCACTTTAGACTGCCAGCCGGAAAAACTGCCGGCGACAGAAACCGCCTTTCCGGGAGCATCGGTATACTCAAGATTCACTGCCCGTCTGACACAACTCTGCTCTTTTTTCATTCTCTTTTCCTCTTTTTACAAAAGCGGCATTTTAACAATACCCTCTTTCACTGAACCTAATCTAATTGTATTTAATATAATATCATGGGTATCTTTTTTCAACTTTTTTGATCTGATAATCCTCAAAAACTTTCAAAAAAAAAGAAACTGCCGCACGTTAAAGATGCAACAGTTTCCCGAAATTCGGAGATGTTTCACTCAGCCCGGAAAATTCCGCTTGTCCAATCCTTATCCCGGAAACGTTCCACTTCCGCCATTCCAACTTCGGCAAAAGCGGCGCTTACCTTGTCAAAGTCCCGGTCAAGTATCCCGGAGAGCACCAAAAGACCGCCGGGAGCCACCCAGCTGACGATATTGAAACGGAAAGCGATCAGCAAATGACCGAGGATATTGGCACAGACCAGATCGTATTTTTCCGGTCTGCCCTGCCAGTCGGCGGCGTTGCCGACTTCCAGAGAGATAAGCTCCTCCACGCCGTTGAGGCGGGCATTTTCTGCCGAAACAGTCACAGCTTCCGGGTCGAAATCAAATGCGTCTATCGGTCCGTAACCGAGCAATGCTCCGGCAATGGCAAGGATACCCGAACCGCATCCGGCATCCAGCAAACTCTTTTTCTCCCCGGCAAAACGGTCGATGCATTTGAGGCAGTAGTTGGTCGTGGCATGCTGACCGGTTCCGAAACTCATTCCGGGATTGATCTGCAGAACCTTCTGCTCCGGCTTGGGTGCATCATCCAGCCATGCCGGACGGATCAGCAGTTTTTCCGAAATCTCCACCGGTTTGAAGTACTTTTTCCACGCCTCGCTCCAATCGGATTTGGCAATGGTGAAAATCTCCCCCATTTCCAATTCCACGCCAAACTCCCGCCACTGGGCAAGAGCTTCGGTCAGGCGGGCTTTATTTTCCTGCGCCTCACCCTCGCTTGCGGCGTAAACAGTGTGGCGGACTGTGCAATTTTCCCGGTCAAAAAAACTGCTGAACTCCATTTCCAAAG
>JAZUPS010000302.1:0-11474 GCA_045605305.1 Victivallaceae bacterium | reverse complement strand
ATTTTTATTAAAGGAGTGGGCCTGCCCCCTCCCTGCCGCTGACAGCGGCAGCGCTCCCGGTATTCAACGGAACCTTTGAAAAGGTTGAACCGTGGCACTCTGCCAGTCAGAAACAGAGCAAACTTGCGATCTACCGGATCGTCAGGGACAAGGGCAACCCCTGTTTGGAAATTTCCGGTGATCCGGCAGTAAAATCCAATGCCTGGATGACCATCGGCACGGGAATAAAAGGTATTGAACCGGGGAAAAATTACCGGATCACCTTCCGTTACAAGCCGCAAATCGCTCCGGATCTGAAAAAACATATCTTCATCCGTCTGGAACAGGCCGACAAAAGCGGCAAAGTCATCTCCCGCAATCAGCAGGAACTCTTTTACGATAAAAGTGATTGGACAAATGGCGAATTTGCCGTAAAAAGTGCCAAAGATGCGGCATATTCCTACTTGTATATCCAGACCGACAATCTTTCAACGGCCGACAAACTCCTTATTGATGACATCAAAATCACCGGGTGTGAATCCGCCGACCGGGGACTGGTCATCAACGGCAGTTTTGAAAACGGCATTTTCCCGTGGATGAGCCACCAGCAGCGCGGCGGATGGAAACAGCTCCACAAAATCAGTCCCGATACCGCATTCGGCAAAAAGTGTCTGGAAATCACCGGCGATGAGAGCAACAAGAGCAACCGGATGATCATTCTCACTCAGGATATGAAAAATCTGGAGATCGGCACCCCCTACCGCCTCTCACTCCAGTTCCGTTCCAGTGTAAAAGAGGAACCCGGCCCGGCAAAGACCGCCTTTATCCGCGTTCAGCAGCTTGGCCCCAAAGGGGAATGGATTTTGGGCAATGAAGTCCGTTTTCCCCTCAACAGCGACCTCTGGACTTACCGGGAGTTGACCTTTATCCCCGACAAACGCACCGCGACCATTGCCATCTACCTTGCCAGCTGCAACTTCAAAGCCACGGATAAATTCTATGTGGATGAGATCACCGTCACCAAAGCCGCCAGTCCCGGCAAACCCTTTGATCCGGCGAAAGCCGCCGCAAAAGTTCCGGTCAAAGAGTTGAAAAGCGATTGCGGTACTGCGGTGATCAATACCCAAGACAACACCCTGGTCTCTCTGGATCTGCAGGGCAGAAACATCGTTCCGCGTGCCGAAAAATCCTGCGTGATCTTCGTTCACAACAACGAAACTGAAGAGATCCTCGACGGCAAGGGAACACCTGCCAAACTCTACCCCTTTGCCGCCACAGCAGAGTACCGCTGGGAAAAGGGGGAATTCAAGGAGATCATCACCTTTACCGCTACCAGAGATGCCGCCGGTCCCTTCAAGATCGGTATCCGTCACGCGCTGAATCAGCAGGCGAACCAGTGGCACACTCAACTCTTCGGACTCTCCCCTGTGCGTTTCATCCCCGCTGACAAAAGCACGGTTTTCACCTGGGGCATCGACCCCAACGACCTCAATCTGACCCAGCTCGACCTCTATCAGGGCGTGATCATGCCGCTGCAGGTGATGGAGGGGGAAAACTCCTACCTTTCCATTGCCAGCCACAGTTATGATGACTCGGTCACCTTTCAGCCCAACACCCCCATGGGTTATCAATCGGTCATGGAACGCAACCCCCTGCGTATCAAAAAGGGTGACCAGTTCCGCATCGAAGTCAACTTCAACTTCTTTGACCGGGAGAAATTCGTTCTGCGGGATGTGTGGAAAGATCAGGTTCTGCGGGTCTACTCCAATAACCCGATGCTGAAACCCTATCTGCCGGTGAAAGATCCCGGCCCCCGGATCGTGATGCCCGGACCGCTGGGTTCAGTTACCGGACTTTTCCAGCACCGCAAAGACCGGCTCTACAAAAACAGCATGATCTGGGAAGGGTGGCACGATGAAGTCCATGAAGAGTTCCCCACGGAAGGAGCATGGTGGAACTGCTCCAATGAGTGGCGCTTCAAATACACCGCCGAAGGCTTCAAAAAACATATTGAAGAGCTGAAAAAAAGAGAACTTTACATTATCGCTTATATCCGGACATTCTGCAATATCGACCTTGCCGGGAAAACCTTCCCTGCCAACTGGGTCCGTAAAACTCCCGGCGGCGGAACTCAGCTCTACGGCGGCGGTTACCGCAAACTGCTGCCTCCCCATGTTGCCAAAGACACCGGAATCAAAGAGGTTCCCTGGGGCATGCTGGCTACCTTCCAGCCCGGATGTCTGGAGTTTCTGCACAAACGCTTTTTCAAGGTGATCGACTGCTACGATCCCTGGGGTATCGGCTGGGACTGCGCCGGATTTGATCCGGAAGATTTCCTCGCCGTGGCAAGCATCACCCGCAAAATTCAGGAAAAGGGTTACAAGACCAAAGTGGTGGGCAATGAGTGTTCCGGGCCGATAACTGCCTATCTCGACTGCACGATCATCGAAAACGGATTTTTCGGCGGCAAGACCCCCTACGACTTTGAAGTGACCCGCGCGCTGAATCTGCCGATCGTCACTCTGGAAAGATGGCAGCTGGCGGAAGAGTTCGTCAATTACCACCTTTTCAACAAGCGCACCTGGTGCCGTCCTTTCGGCAAAGAGTGGAGCGCCCGTTATGTCGATTTCATGCTGAAAAAAGATCCCTCGCTGAAAAAAGATCTGAAAAAACTGGCACACAGTCTCCATTTGACGTGGTTCTATAAAGATCACTCACTCGGCTCATCCAGTTTTGCCCCGGAAGAGGCTGAACCGCTGTTGAAATCCTTCATCAAGTTCACCAGTGAGATCAACGGTATCATCCGTATGGATAAGGCATTTGCCCTGCGCTTTCCCAACGACAGGGAATCCGATGGGCCGCTGACCGCCTGTGCGTGGGCAGACAGCCGCACCAATCGATTCCGCCTTGCCGGATTCAATGAGGCTCATGAGGCAAAAACTTTCAAAATCACTCTGGATAAAGAGGCTTTCGGCAAAATGGGCTGGAGCGTTGAGGATATGAAAAAACACAAAGCTGTTCTCGCTGATCCCGACACCGAAAAAGAGATCAATATGAAAAAGAGTGTTGTCAACGGTAATCTCGTACTTGAGTGCGAATTGCCTCCCTATGGTTTCCTGATGATTTTCGCAGACAAGTAACCCTTGAAACAAAAGAAAGGAAGTGCAAAATGAAAAAAAACTTCACCCTGATCGAGCTGCTGGTGGTAATTGCCATCATCGCTATTCTGGCGGCGATATTACTGCCTGCGCTTAACAGCGCCCGTGAACGCGGTCGCGCGGCAAGCTGTATCAACAACCTGAAGCAAACCGGCATGGCAAATGCCCAGTACAATGATGACTCAAACGGGTATATCCCCGTCAACAGCAATGCTCAGTCAAACGGCTGGGCATGGGCGTCTTATCTTTCAAAACTCGGTTATCTCCCGAGCCAGTATCACGACATCGCCTCATGCCCCTCGACCCTGCCCAGTCCTTTGGCATTGACAAGTGCCTGCAGTGTTTACGGGGTCAATATGTCTTACAACCCCGACAACTCAACCACGGTGCGTATAAGCTGGCATCTGGATGATGCAACTCACAAAAGACTCGGTTATATGTGGATGAAAGAGATCAAAAATCTCTCATCCTATCCGACCCATGCCGATACCATCGGCAATGATGATAAATACACCGGATACCGTTACTACATTTTCAACTATGCGACCAGAGGTATTGCTTACCGTGTCCACAACGACATGGGCAATGCCGTATTCGGTGACGGTCACGTTGAAGCATTCGGCAAAGGTGTGCTTTGGGATAAAGCCAGAGTCACCTATGATTGCGACAAAACCGGTCAGGTTTGGAACTACTCCAGCGGCACGCCGACTGCGGATATTGTTATTGCGCCGAAATAATTCTTTTACCGGAACCCATGAGAGGCGGAAGAGCAAAATCCGCCTATTTTGAGTTCCGGGAGTTGTTGAGGACTTTTGAAATTATCTGTCTTTACATTAAATTTGAAAGGAACACAGAAAAAAAATGAAAAAGCACTTTACCCTCATTGAACTGCTGGTGGTAATTGCCATTATCGCCATTCTGGCGGCGATATTACTGCCCGCTCTCAACAGCGCCCGTGAACGCGGTCGTGCGGCGAGCTGCCTCAACAACCTGAAACAGATCGGTCTGGCAGTGAATATGTATGCCGAAAACTGGGATGAATATTACCAGGTAAATGGGTACGCCAATGTTAGCGATGGAGCTGCCTACGAGTGGGCAAATGTGTTGGGCAGACTTGGTTATCTGCCGATCGACCGCGAAGTTGTCCGCTGTCCCTCCATTCAGATTTCTCCCCATGCGATTCAGGATTCAGGCGTTTCAACTTACGGTGTAAACGTCCGCTACCATGCGGGCATGAACCGTAACAGCACCGCCAGAGGCTCTTGGAACCCGCCGGGTTTTGCCAACCGCAAAGACCTGACCCGTCCTTCTGAATATCCAACTCATATTGACTCCATTGGCAGCGATACTCCATCAGAGGATATATACGAAGGATACGCTTTTTACCAAATCGCCAACGTAGATGGTTATAAATCCGGTCTTCCCTATTGCGTTCACTCCAATAAGAGCCATGCAGTATTTGCCGACGGTCACGCCGATGGGATCCAAAGAGAAAACTGGGCTAAAGTTTATGCTTACGGCTGTGTTGACAAAAACTTTGCGGTTTACAACTACAGCAACGGTTCCTTATCCGGGTATGTCACTCAAAAATAAATTTATCAGTAAATAAAGAATGAAAAAACAAAGTTTAATATTGTTAGCAGGGGTCTTTTGTGCCTCGTTTCTGCACGGGGGAAATCTGATCAAAAACGGAGATTTCTCTTCCGGTAAACTTACTCACTGGCAAACACCCCAGAGCCGGAAGACCCATGCGGTCAAAGATGGGAAACTGGAAATTACCGGCGATCCGGGGAATAAGTACAACAACTTTATCACCATCGTACAGTTTCTCCCCACTCTCAAACAGAAACAGCAATATCTGATTTCGGCAAAGGTCAAATCAAATATCAAAAATCCGGCAGGCAAATGGGCGAAAATCGTTGTCCGGCAAGCGGCAAAAGGCAACAAAAGTCTGCTCTATTCCGGTTGCGACATCGATCTGAGCAACCAGTCATCACAGGAGTACAATGCCGTATTCACTCCTCATGTGCAGGCGGAAGAATTCCAGCTCTACATCCAGAGTTCCGGATTTTCCGCTGAAGATAAGCTGACTGTGGATGATCTTGTTCTGCAAATCGCCCCCGAAGTCACTGCCAAAGGCGGCAATCTGGCGGTAAACGGCGATTTTGAACACTTTGACCTGAAACCGTGGAAAAGCGCTTACCTCAAACGCAGCGACAAATTTTTCCGTCTCAGCGGCGATACCGCCTTCGGCAAAAAATGCCTGACCGTTTCCGGCGATAAAAGCAACAAATACAATGCCTTTATCACCATGATCCAGGACCTGCCCACCCTCGACCCGGAAAAAGAGTACATCATCTCTGCCAGAATCCGCGCCGGATTGAAAAATATCAAAGGCAAAAAACTGGAAGTCGCCATCCGTCAGGCAACCCCCACCGGTGCAACCATCAGTTACACCGGAATTCAGGCAAACTTATCCGATGACAGCTGGAAGTATCAGGAAAAGATGTTCAAACCCTCCAAACTGGCAGGAAGTTTCCAGCTCTACATCATCGTTTCCAATTTGGAAAAAGATGATCTTGCCGCCATCGATGAGATCAAATTGACCCTCAACAGCGGCGAAGGTACTCCCTTTGACCCGGCAAAAAAAGTTTCCGCGCCGGTGACAAAACTGGAAAAAGACGGCGTTTGCGCCGAAATCAATTCCAAAACCAATTTGCTGCACCAGCTGGTCATTGACGGCGTAACCATTCAGCCGGGAGCTGAAAACAGTACCGTGATCGCCATTGATCATCAGGGCAAAACCACCACGCTCGATGGTAAAAACACCCCCGCAGGCGGCTTTCAAGCCACGGCAAAGTACGATTTCCGCAACGGAATTTTCCGGGAGATCATCACCGTTACCGCACTGCAGGATTTCAGTGACCCCGTCCGCATCGCCGTGCGTCACGGCATGAATAAATCCCTCTGGGATAAGCATATCGGCGCTCTGCGCCCGCTGCGGATACGGAATATCGACCAATCCACCATCTTCAGCTTCCTCGGCGACACCAACGATCTGAATCCGGGCATCCTTGAACAGTATCAGCATACCGCCTACCCGATGGTCATTCTGGAAGGAAAAGATCACTATCTGCTGACCGGTTCCTGCAATGTCGATCAATTCATCACCATTGCCCCCAACCGTCCGGCAGGTTACATCCCCTCTATCCAGCGGAACCCGGCAAAGGTGAAAAAAGGCGATACCTTCCAATTTGAAAACAACTGGAAACTTTTCAGCCGCAAAGAGGTGATGCTCCGGGATGTGTGGAGATTCCTTCAGAATAATCTCCAGACTGCCAATCCCTCTCTGACCCCATTCTTCCCTCTGAAATATACGGAAAAACGCCACTTCTACCCCGGAGTTTTCGGCAGTCACACCTACTTTATGAAAGAGCGTGAAGAGCGGCTGCCTGACGGTGCAAATGTCTGGTTCTACTCATGGCATGACAACATCCGTGAGCGTTACCCGGTTTCCGGTTCATGGTGGAGCAGCGGCAACGCATGGCGGGAAAAAATCAACGCCGATGAACTCAAAGCCTACATGAAACAGCTGCAGACGGAAAGAAAATTCAACCTCATCCTCTATCTCCGTCAGCTTGCCAATTTGAAAGAACGTGACCGGGGCGCCTTCCCGGATAACTGGTACAAACGTGAACCCGGCGGCGCACTCCACCTCTACGGCGGCGGTTATCAGGTCAAACTTCCCCCCAACGTGGCAAAAGAGGTCGGTTACGACTCCGTCCCCTGGGGACAGCACAACTTCGGCAATCCCGATTTCAGAAAGTTCTATCTCAACGAAATTTTCGCCGCGATCAACTTCTACCAGCCCCGCGCCATCGGCTGGGATATGGGCAGTGATCTGGATGAGTTCTCGGTAATGGCGGAAACTTACGACCGTCTGCGCAAAGCCGGCGGCAAAATCAAAGTCGTCGCCAATGAGAGCGCCGGTCCCACTCAGGCGTATGCCGATATGGTTCTGCTGGAAAATGGTCTGCTGGGCGGCAAAAGTCCTTACGACTTTGAAATCACCCGCGCATTCACCACCGCCGTGGTCTGTCTGGAGCGGTGGAACATCTTCCGCCTCGCCTTTGACCATCACACCACCGGCGTGAAAGTCTGGCTCAATGCCAATGGTCTTAAAGAAAACAAGCGCTACTTCGACTTCATTACCGCCAGAAAACCGGAGCTGAAAAATCAGCGCAATGAAGCTGCCCGTTACTGTCAGCTGCGCGCCAGCATCTACGATCTGGCTCTGGGCGCAAGCCCCGGATATATGGAAGAAGCCAAACCGGTTCCCCCCACCCTCTTCAAAGTTGCCGGAGAGGTCAACGGATTGTTTGCCGTCAACAAGAGCTTTGCCGTCACCTTCCCCAACCGCAGTAATGTGGATGGTCATAAAATCGTCAGCGCATGGCTCAATGAGAAGGCTCTGAGAATCGTGGCATTCAATGATCAGGCGCAAAAAGCCGCCTTTACCATCCGTTTGGAGAAAAAATACTTCAACGGCGAAAAGTGGTATCTTGACGACCTGAAAAAATCTCTCTGTCAGGCAGTTTCTCCGGAAGGCGAAGCGCCCATGAGCGTTAAATTCAGCGAAGATCAGCAGAATATCATCCTGAATTTTGAACTGGATGGCTTCACCGCGCTCATGCTCAGCTGCAATAAATAACTCTGAAAGGAATTTAAACTGATGAAACGACTTTCCTTCGCGCTTCTTGCCGGAGTGTCACTCCTGCTCCCGGCAGCAGAAAATTTCGGTGTCAACGGCAAATTTGACACCCTTGCCCCGTGGCGTTCAGCCCAGCAAAGCGGCAGTAAGATACAACTGCACAAAATCGTGCAGGATAACGGTAACTCCTGTGTGGAAGTTACCGGCGATCCCGCCAATAAAAGCAACGGATACATCATCCTCGGCACCAAAATCCTGGATTTGAAAGCCAATGAGGTCTACAAAGTATCCTTCCGTTACAAAACTCAGGTCGCCCCGGCGAAAAACAAAGCGCTGAGAGTCCGGGTACAGCAGCACGATGCCAAAGGCAAGACCGTCGGCTACAACAACACCACTTACTTTTATGATAAAGATCAGTGGCAGGAGTTATTTTTCGCCTTCAAGAGCCATCCGGCAGCGGTCAACAGCTACCTCTATCTGGAAACTGCCAACCTCACATCCAGCGACCGGGTCTGGTTCGATGATGTCAAAATCGAAAAAACCGAATCCGCCGATCGCGGTTTCGTGGTCAACGGCAGCTTTGAAAACGGCATTTTCCCGTGGATGAGCCACCAGCAGCGCGGCGGCTGGAAACAGCTCCATAAAGTCAGTTCCGATACCGCTTTCGGCAAAAAATGTCTGGAAATCACCGGCGATCCGGAAAATACCAGCAACAAACTGGTCATTCTCAATCAGAAACTTGACGGTCTGAAAATCGGTACGCCTTACAAACTTTCCCTGCAGTTCCGTTCCAGTGTCAAAAGTGAACCCGGCCCGGCAAAAGTCGCCTACGCCCGGCTTCAGCAGTTGGGTCCCAAAGGCGAATATGTCATCGGCAATGAACTCCACTTCGCCCTCAACAGCGACCTCTGGACTTACCGGGAGCTGACCTTCATCCCCGACAAACGCGCCACTCAGTTCCTCATCTACATCTGCACCGGCAATTTGAAGCCGACAGATAAATTCTACATCGATGAAGTTACCATCAGCGAAGCCACCGCTCCGGGCAAACCCTTCGATCCCCGCAAAGCGGCAACCAAAACCGCCCTCAAGGAGCTGAAAACCGCCGCCGGTACAGCGAAAATCGATCCCAAAAACAACCTCCTTGCCTCCCTTGACCTCAATGGGAAAAATATTATCCCCGCCGCCGAAAACGCTTCGCTGATCTTCGCCCAGAAGAATAATCAGGAAGAGTACCTCGACGGCAACGGTACTGCCGGTAAAAAGTTCCCCTTCAAGGCATCCGCAGAATACCGCTGGGTGGGCAATGAGTTCCGCCAGATCATCACCGTTACCGCCACCGCCGATGCCAGAGGCCCCTTCAAAATCGGCGTCCGCCACGGCATGAATCAGAAAGATTGGGATAAACAGCTTTTCGGACTCTTCCCCATGCGGGTCATCCCCGCCGGTGAAGAGACCGTTTTCACCTTCAACGGCGACCCCAACGACCTCAATCTGACCCAGATGGATCTCTATCAGGGCGTGATCATGCCGCTGCAGGTGATGGAAAGCGAATCGGCATACCTTGCCATTTCCAGCCACAACTACGATGATACGATCACCTTCCGCCCCAACGTGCCTGCCGGTTACACTGCGGTGCTGGAACGCAACCCCCTTCAGATCAAAAAAGGCGATACCTTCCGCTTTGAATTGAATTTCCAATACTTTGACCGCAGCAAAGCCATGCTCCGGGATGTGTGGAGAGACCAGATTTTCAAACTCTACTCCAACCGTCCGGAACTCAAACCCTATTTCCCGGTCAAAGATCCCGGTCCCCGTGCCGTCGTTTCCGGTCCCATGGGTTCAGTTACCGGCATGATCCCCAGCCGTATCAACCGCCTTTACCCCAACAGCGCCATCTGGGAAGGCTGGCACGATGTTCCCAATGAGGAGTTCCCCGTCAAAGGTCACTGGTGGAGCGGCAGCAACGGCTGGGAAAAACCCTACACCGCAGGCGCGTTCCGCACCCATGTCAAAAATTGTCAGGATAAGGGACTTTCCATCATCGCTTACATGCGTACATTCTGCAATCTGGATTACGCCGGGAAACGCTTCCCCGCCAGCTGGACAAGAAGAACTCCCGGCGGCGGTACTCAGCTCTACGGCGGCGGTTATCGCGTACAGCTGCCCCCGCATGTGGCAAAAGATACCGGACTCAAAGAGGTGGTCTGGGGCATGTTCGACACCTTCCAGCCCGGATGTCTGGATTTCCTCGTCAACCGCTTCACCCAGGTTGTCGATTTCTACAAACCCTGGGCGATCGGCTGGGACTGCGCCGGATTCGGCCCGGAAGATTTCCTGATGGTCGCCGCCATGACCCAGAAACTCCGCACCAACGGTTACAAAACCAAAGTTGTCGGCAATGAGTGTACCGGCCCGATCAATGCCTATCTCGACTGGACAATGATCGAAAACGGCTTCTTCGGCGGTAAAACCCCTTACGACTTTGAAGCTATCCGCGCCCTGCCCCTGCCGGTGGCGTGTCTGGAACGCTTCAACCTTGCCGCGGATATGATCAACTTCTATCTCTACAACAAGCGCACCTGGTGCCGTCCCTACGGTAAAGAGTGGAGCTGCCGTTATCTGGATTACATCACCGCCAGACAGCCGGAACTGAAAAAGAAGGAGAACCAGAAAAAACTGGAACACCACATGCAGTTGACCTGGTACTACAAAGATCTCTCCCTCGGCGCTCCGGGCGGTTATATGGAAGAGTGCAAACCCATTCCTCAATCCATGGTCAGAATGTGCAGTGAAGCCAACGGCATCATCCGCATGGATAAGAGTTTCGCCATCCGTTTCCCCAACGGCAAAGAATCCGATGGAGCTTTATCCGCCTGCACCTGGGCTGATGACAATACCAAAAAGTTCCGTCTGGCAGCTTTCAACGAAGCGGCAACCACTCAGAAATTCCGTCTGACGCTGGATAAAGCCGCCTTTGCGGAAGTGAATTGGTCGATGGAGGAGATCAGCAAACTCAAAGCGTTCCTTGCCGACCCCGAAGGCGAAAAAGAGATCAAAGTGAAAACCGCTATGGTCAACGGAAATCTGGAAATTTCCTGCGATCTGCCAGCCTATACCGCACTGCTGATTTTCGCTGATAAATAAGCAGAAAAAACTCCCCGGGACTGTCTCTTAAACGGCAGTCCCGTTTTTTTTGCCGCCCCTTCACAGGGGGTTGATGTCGCGGCGGCAAACGTGCCGCTCCGGTGAAACTGCGCCTTCGCTTGCGCTGGGCGCAGGGCATGGTATCGGTATACCTCCTGTGGCTTGCGGGCTTTATGGTGCGCCGCTGTCGGACTTGTCTGACTTGTCTGACGTGTCTGACAAAATTGGTGCGGCGCAAAAAGCAAAACTGACCAGGGCGGCTTGCAGAAAGCGGGTCTTTTCCCCACAAAAAGAAAAACCCCTGCGGAGTTTTCCGCAGGGGTTTGATGCTTACTTGAGATCAGTCAAGTTTCAGAGAATCCATAGCGCCGGATTCAAAGACTTCGCCGATGTTGACCATGGCTTCGCCGGGTTTGAGGGCGGCGGTGTACTCTTCTTCAGCGGCTTTGAGGTCGGCTTCGGAGAAGTCGCCGTCAACA
>JAZUPS010000301.1:0-9933 GCA_045605305.1 Victivallaceae bacterium | reverse complement strand
ACGATCCGACTTGCTGTTCCATGCTGCTGATCGCCGCCGGATTGATGTTATGCAGTGCGGCATCCGGTTACTGTCTGCTGGCAGGGGCAATCATCCTCATCGGGCTGGGCAATGGATTTTTTGAAAGCCTTGCCACCGGCTTTACCCAGGATCTCCATGCGGACGATAATCCGGGCAGATACATCAATATCACCCACAGTTTCTGGCCGCTGGGCATTCTGCTTACGGTAATGGGAGCAGGCATATTCATGGAGTATAACGGACTATGGCGAATCCCAGTCATGACTGTCGCCGTTTTTCTGCTGCTGCCATGTATACTTTTCCTTTACCGGTCAAAGAGTGTTTCCAACGTAACGCAGAAATTCCAACTCAGTAAAGCAGCCGAACCGATGAAAAATCCCCGTTTTCTGATTTTTCTGGCGGCACTTTTTCTCGCCGGTGGCAGTGAACACTGTTTTACTTTCTGGCTGCCCAGCCTGATTGAATTGGAACTTGCTGGCAAAGGTATCCTGTGCGGAGCCGGTGTTGCGCTCTTTGCCGCGGGTATGTTCACTGGACGCATGATCAGCGGTATTTTCGGCAATTTAAGACCGGCATCCCAAATTGCCTTATGTTCCCTTTTCTGCGCCGCAGTCTCTCTGACAATACCGCAAATTTCTTCAAAACACACGCTTTTACTGATCCTTCCGCTGCTGGGCATCGCCACTGGTCCATTGTGGCCCAACCTGCAATATTTCTGCACATCCACACTCAAAGAATATGATCCTACTGTGCTGTACATCCTCATGCCGCTTTTCGGCATTCCCGGCTGTGGATTTTTTACCTGGCTGCTGGGACTGGTGGCAAAACACACCGGACTGCGCAACGGATTCTATATTGTTTTTCTGTGCAATCTGATGATTGCTTTATTGGTTTGGATTTCAGTAAAATTACAAGATAGAAAGGAGAAAATTTAATGGCAAAAACTCAGTTGTTTTCAACAGTTGTATTTGATAAACTGCCAGAACATGATACCTGTTGGGCGTTTATCGAAGGCACTGACGGCAAACTGTATACTGGGGTATGCGGAGAAATCACCGGAGGTTTATCTGCCTATGTCGCCAGTTACGATCCGTCGCAGAAAAAAATGGACTATCTGGTGGAAATGGCCGACGCCGTCGGACATCCGGCGGATAACGGCGAAGCCACCCATTCTAAAGTCCACAAATGTTTGTTGCAGGATGATGACGGTACGATCTATGCTGCTACGCATTGTACTGGAGCACCGGATGGCGACTGGCTTTGGCGTCCGTGGGGATGCTGGAATCATCCGCGCAAATTTTTCAGCGGAGCTGGATTGGTTGCTCTGAAACCGGATGGTGAAATTCTGTACAGTAAAATAATTCTTAATAAAGAGGGGGCAAGATGTATGGCACTTGCTCCCCGACGGCGCAAAATCTACGGGATGAGTTATCCCAAAAATCACTTCTTTATTTACGATCTGGAAACCCGTGAAACCCGGGATCTGGGGCGTATAGGCAATATCAATCCGCAGGCGGTTTTTACTGATGCTGCCGAAAACGCCTACACGACCGATGACTTTGGCAAGATCATCAAATATGATGCGGAAAAAGACAAACTCTATGATACAGGATTGCAGATACCTTACGTTTCATGGAGAAACGGTTATCACAATACGGTTTATGATGTAACCTGCGATCCAGATGAAAACAAGGTTTGGGGTGTCACCTGGACTTGGGGACAACGGCTTTTCTCGCTGGATTTTGACGAGATGAAGATCACCGACTACGGTACAGCTCTGGAAGAAGCTGATCAGTGGAGCCATATCATCCACACCCACGTGGGCGGTATGGTTTTCGGACCGGATAAAAAATTATACTTCACCGCCAATCGGCAGCGTGAAAACGGCAGTCACCCGGATCTGATCCGTTTCGATACCATTTCTGCGGAGAGAGAAAATCTCGGTGTCCTGGTTGTTGACGGTGCACCTGCCGACCACATTGCCAGAGGAGCAATGGGCAGCGACGGCGCACTTTACTTTTCTGAAGCGGGAAATACTCCGACCAAACTGTTTTGCTGTGATTTGGGATTCGGGAGCAAACCGCAATTTAAAAATCATCGTTACTGGGGGTGAACTATGGTAAATCTGGATAATAAAGTATGGCCGTCTTCTCCATTAAAGGAGAAAGATCTGGATGAGGAACAGCTCAAGCAATTCCTTGCTATCCGTGCCGATTATGAAAAATGTGCTTTTGTCACTGCCGGACATCTGGAAGTAAGAGCTTTAGGTGCAAAAGAATTCACTAAAGCGATCGAACCGGATGAAAGCGGAATCACGGCACTGGTGAAGCATCCTTCCGGGCATATTTACGGAGGCACAGGCGGCAAAGCTGCACATTTGTTTTTCTACAATCCAGCCCCTGATGCCGATGCGGCCGCGGATATCGGAGTGATCCCAGGTGCAGAAAAAGTCGTGGCAATGACGGTGCTGCCCGATGGTTCGATTATCGGTGCCGCCAATACTTTTGATAAAAAATCCTTACTCTTTATCTACAAATCCTGTGAGGTGTTGCTGCGGGAAAAAAGTTTTGCAGGAATGGGGGTTCGGGAAATATTTGACCTGCCTGCCGAAGATCAGCTATTTTTCAGCACGATCGACCCTTGTCACTCATCTGGTACAATCGAAGTTCTGGCATCTCCGATTGATGGTGAAATTTGCGATCTGGTATCTGCTCCCGACGGTACAAGTGTCTATATCCTTTCTGCCTGTAAAGGAGAGATCATCAATTATACCGTTTCAGATGCAGCGGTAAAAAAAATCGGTTCACTCGACCCCAATGGCAACTTCAGTCCAAAATTGGCTATAGACAGCTGCGGCAGGCTCTATGGGGCCGGACTTTACGGTAGAATTTTCCGTTATGATCCTGAAACTGGAGATTTCATGGCGATGAATATTTCCGCATCCGCCATCAAAGGCTGGGAGTTGTATAATCAGGTGACGGCATGGTGCAGTGACAGCAGCGGAGAAATCCTCTATGGAGGAACCAATGCCGGACAGATTTTCAGATTTGATACTGTCAATGAAAAGATCATTACGCTGGGCAAACCGTGCATCCAGACCAGGATCACTGGAATGAGCCGTTCCGGCAAAAAAATCTATGCTATTATTGGTGAATCCGATGATTGCGCTCATCTTGCAAGTTATAATGATGATAGTCGGGAGTTGCTCGATCTGGGCTGCCTGCTGGCCCGTTCGGAACGTCCGTGGAATGGTTACCGTTTTGAAGCGATGACCACTGGCAGAAACGGGGAACTTTTTCTTGGTGAATATGACCGTATCAGTCAGTTGTTTATCTTTTATCCATCAATAGAGGAGTAAATAATTATGAAAGTTTTAGTTATCGGCGGAACCGGCTGGGTCGGACACAATATAGCACTGGCGTGCAGCCGCGCGGGATTTGATACAACGGTAATGAGCCGTAATCCAGATACCCGTTTTGCAGATCAGGTGTCATTTCTGCCCCGTGTCACCGGCAGTAAAACTAATCGGGAATTTATGTATGACGTTCTGAAATCAGGCAATTATGACTGCATTATCGATTCGGTTCCCTCTCCGGAAGCGATCGATATTCTGACGGAATTCAACCAACTTTATGACCGCTATATCCAATGCGGTTCGGTTGGGGTATATACACCTCTGCAATATATTCCTGCTGACGAAGAACACCTCTGGGGACATGCAGAATACGATGGTTTTCAGGGCAAAGTTGCCGCTGATATGGCGATGTTTGCGGCAGTTGAAGCAGGAAACCTGCGGGGAACGGTTCTGCGACCGAGCTGTATTGCCGGACCGGGCAAACTGCCGCTGGATAATATTGGCGGCAGACGCGAAGATTTCATTTCCGATATTATGACCGGCAAAACTCTGGATCTGCTTGACGGCGGCAATGCTTTGCTGCAGATCGTCCATGTCCGGGATCTGGGGCGGGCTTTCGCTCTGGCAGCAGGTAATCCAGCAAGTGTCGGTCAGGCGTACAATATCTGCGGCAGAAATGCAGTCACGGTACGCAAATATTGTGAACTCAACGCTGCAGCACTGGATAAAGAAGTGACCTTTGAGAATCACTCCTTTGATGAACTTATTGCCAAACACGGTGAAGATATCCGGGGCGGTCTGACTTTCCTTGCCGAACATATGTGTTTTGAAATCGGTAAAGCAGAGTATGAACTGGGCTGGGAACCGGAATATTCCGTGCCGGCGGCAGTCGCGGAAACGGCCCGGGAAGCCGCCGGAAAGGGGCGGTTATGAAAAACTTGCTAATGACAGTATCCGTCCTGACGACAGGATTGTGCCTGACACTTCAGGCACTGCCGGAAAAACTGCCCGCTATTGCCTTTACCGGCAAACCGCAGAGCGGTCCGGATAATAATGTTTACGGGACATTGCTTCAGGAGTACAATGTTTCCCGCATCCGGAAACTGAATAAAGAACGTTCCGCGCGGATTGATGCTCTGAAAAACCGTGCTGATGCTGAAGCGTACATCCAGGAGGTCAGAAAAAAGATCTCCGGATCATTCGATCTGCCTGTCCGCAAAACTCTGCCGCCGGCTCAAATCACCGGGGTATTGAATGTTTCCGGCTGCCGGATCGAAAAGATCATCTTGGACAGCCGGGAAAATTTCCCGGTGACAGCTCTGCTTTACCTGCCGGAAAAAGTTTCCAAACCGCTGCCGGCGGTGCTTTATCTTTGCGGACACAGTTCCGGTGGGGTACATCTCAATAATCCGGCAATTTCCGGATTGGCTCTGACGATGGCGAAAAACGGCTTTGTTGTTCTGGCGGTCGATCCCATCGGCCAGGGGGAACGCCACCAGTTCCGCAATGTTCCCGGTGCGGGGATCACGGATGGCTTTACTACGCTGGAACACAATATGCTGGGTAAGCAGTTATGGCTCGCAGATGAATTTTTCGGCTCATGGCGGGTGCATGATGCATTGTCGGCACTGGATTATCTGCTGTCGCGCCCGGAGGTCGATCCGGCCCATGTGGGAGTGACCGGTAATTCCGGCGGCGGTACATTGAGTGCCTTTGTCAATGCACTTGATCCCCGGATAACGATGGCAGCACCCAGTTGCTACGTCACCAGCTGGCAGAGAAATATCGAAAACGAATTGCCGGTCGATGCCGAACAGATGCCGCCCGGACTGGCGGCAGCCGGGTGTGAAATGGGCGATCTGATCCTCAGCTTTGCGCCGCGACCGGTACTGCTGTTGGGCCAAAAGGATGATTTTTTCGATGCCAGAGGGATCAAAGAGACTTTTGAGGAGTGCCGCAAAGTTTACCGGCTGCTGGGCAAAGAGGAGAATATTCAACTGTTCATCGGTCCGACTTTTCACTCTTACTCGCCTGAAAACCGCTTTGCCATGTATAAATTTTTTCACCGTCTTGCCGGGATCAAAGCGTTTGACGGCAAAGAATTTGCCTTGCCGCAAACAGTGACGGCGCAAACCCTTTTTTGTACTCCGGATGGTGAAGTTGGCAATCTGCCGGGAAAAAAGCTGGTGCATGATCTGCTTGTGGAAAAACTGGATCACTTTGCCGCTGGTCGGAAAAAAACAGATCTCGCCGGTATCCGGAAACTGCTGATCGAAAAGTATGGTTTCCCCGCAGCAGTTCCTGAACCGTACTGCCGGACACTGCGGGCATCGGTGAAAAATTTTGGAACTGATAAAGAGTTCGTTTATTCCAAATTCGCCCTGGAAACCGAACCGGGGATCCTGACGGCACTGCTGCTGAAAACTCCGGAAAAGAAGAGAGATTTTTATCACTTTCCGGCTTTTGAATCGTTGACTCTCTATGTCCCGCACCTCTCCTCTGCTGATGAGTTACAGCATGTGGAAGTTTCTTCTCCGGTGGCCGGAGTGGATGTCCGGGGCACCGGGATGGCGTTTCCGCTTAATTGCGGCGACAGTCTCAATACGATGTATTATCTGGGGTATGTGATGGATTATCATTACTGCAGTACGGAGATCCTTTTTGCCTCCTCATCGCTTAACGGTCGGGTACGCGATCTGCTCGGAGCAGTAGCCTTTGCCAAAGCGCGCGGAGTGAAAAAAATCCGGGTTGCCGGGCGCGGGCATGGTGCCGTAGTGGCTCTTTTTGCGGCAATTTTGAGTGATGATATCGATTTCGTTACTCTTTATGATGCTCCGGAATCTTTTGATTCGATGGCGCGTTCCAGGATAACTTTGTGGCCGCATTCTCTGATGCTGCGGGGGATTTTGTGCTATACGGATCTGCCGGATATGTATCAGATCCTGTGGCAGAAAAATAAATTGAAAATCATTAATTATGCGGATAATTTTTTCAAAAACAAACCGGTTGCGGACAACAATTCAAAGTAAAGGAGAAAAACAGAGAATTTTTATTGTATGTTGCCTTGAAAATGTGAGTAACCAACCCCAAAAAAGGAAGAACAATTATGAAAAAACAGCCTTTTTGCAAATCAATGACCTTTACGCTGATCGAATTGCTCGTGGTGATCGCAATCATCGCTATTCTTGCGGCGATATTGCTTCCCGCCCTCAATGCGGCACGGGAACGCGGCCGTACTGCCAGTTGTCTGAACAACCTCAAGCAGAACGGTATGTCACTGATGGATTATATTACTGCCAATGATGAGTATTTTCTTCCTGCCCAAGTGCCGCAAACCGGCGGCAATACCCGGCCCTGGCTGGAACACGCCATGTACAAGGACGGCAAGGGCGGAGCCAGTCATGTGCGGTCGACTCCGATTTTCGGCAGTTACATAAAAATGACTCCATCGGCATCACAGTTGACTAACAGCGGCAATGCCGGACAGGAGATGTCTTCTTCGGAAATGCTGCTCTGTCCTTCGGCATCCAAGCATATCTCTCCGGGTTATCCGACCTGGGGATACACCTATACTGACTATGCTTACAACGCATTTCTCAACTGCAAAGTCCTTGACTGGCCGAATTACAATATGGATCGGACGATCGTTAAAACTTCCCAGATGATTAATGCTTCATATGCCGTATGGATGGGCGATGCGGTCAACCGTAACATTGCCACCGGTGAACGTTCGATCTTCCTTACCGGAACCGGACGGGGAGCAGGCAATGTTGCCAGTTACGGTACGAATGGTCAGCACGGCAAAAATATGAATCAGCTTTTTATCGACGGACATTGTGAATCTCTGCCGGGAATTTACACCGACAAAAACGGTTATGTTTCGCCCTGGTGGAAAGATGCACAGGTGAAGTTGGATACTACAGAATATTGATAAGGAAAAATAGAAATGAACAAACAATTCACTATGGTTGAACTGGTGATGATCTTTGCCGTAATCGCAGTTTTTGCCGCATTGCTCACTCCGGCACTCAATGCCTCTCAGTCCAGCGGACTGGTGGCAAGCTGTATGAACAACCTTAAAAACAACGGTGCCGCTCTTGCCAATTACCGTGCGGAAAATGACGATTGTTTTCTTCCGGCGATCAATACGCAGGATCGCCGTAAAGACGGCACTTACAATACCCGGGACTGGCTGGAACAGGCGATGTGCAATGATGCTTCCGGGATCATCCGCAAAATGCCGCTTTTCGGCACACGGGTGATCATGAAAAGTTCGGAAAACAATGTTACTCACCCCCAAACCGCCGGCAGGACCATGTATTCTTCAGTAAATCTGCTCTGTCCTTCTGCCAGAAAGCATATTTCTCCGCGCTGGCAGTCCCGGCAGTTCGTCTTTACCGACTACGCCTACAATGCTCACATTATTGAGAAAAAATACCGCAGCAAAAACGGTAACCGCAATGTCATTACCAAAGGCAGTGAAGCAATCAATCCGGAAAAATCCGTACTTATGGGTGATGCGGTTCCCCGTAATATTGTCTTGAAAAGTGCCAATATTTTTCTCTCCGGTACCGGCAAAAGCAATGTCGCCAGTTACGGTTCTGCCGGAGCGCACGGTAAAAATATGAATCAGCTTTTTATGGATGGCCACTGCGAAGCTCTGGCGGGGATCTATGTTGATCAGAATGGTTATGTTGCGCCGTGGTGGGATGGCGCGCAAGTGAAATTTACCTCTGCGGAATTTTGACAGGGAAATGTGAAGGATGAAAAAACTTTTTTTTGCAATATTTTTTTCTGCCGTCTGCAGCGGGATGCTTTCTGCCGGAGAGAGTCCGGCGGTTGTCAAAACTGTCACGGCATTCGGCGAGGGGAGGAAACTTACCGCAGCCGACAGCAGCCGGGTGGAAATCGTTGAAAAACTTGATGCCGCTTCTTTTGCCGGTCAGTCGGTGGTTATGGATGCCAAATTCTGCTATAAACCGTCAAACGGAAACGGATTGGTTTCGATTCAGGCACAATACCGGGATGCCGCCGGTAAAAATCAAAGTGTGGTACTGTACCGGGAGCGTACTGCCGGCAGCCGGACACTGCCGTTTGTCCGTTATGCCAAAAATTTTACTTTGCCGGAAAAGATCAGTAATTTGCGGCTGACGGCGTGGATCTCCGGAACTCCCGGGGAATTGACCATTGCCGGGCTGCGGCTGATCCCCGCTTCGGATGCGGTGGTCAGAGAGGTGAAAACTCCCGGGTGGACAACCAAGTTCACTTCTTTGAACTTCACCGATGGACTGCACGCTTATACCCGCAACGGCAAAATGATATTTCGCTTTGATCTTCTTGATGACCACAAATTCATCCCGGCAGCCGCTGAAAAAGCACGGGGATTTGTTCCATTCCGACCGGCAGAAGTTCGCGAAACTGCTCCGGGCAGAAAGATCCGCCGCAATGAAGTAATTGAACAACTCTCAATCCGTTCCACTCCGGGGCAGGGCGAAGAACTCTTTTTCGCCATCGGTGCCCTGCGCCCGTTGGAAAAAGTTTCCGTCTCCATCGGTGAATTGAAAAGTGCCGATGGCAAAGTTCTGCCCGCTTCTGTTTTCGAACCGAAGATCGCAGAACTGATGAATATTTACTGGGGCGAATATTACCGGGTGATCCCCAAAGTTCAGGTTCCGCTGAAAAGCGTTTCCATCACGCCGGAGTGTCCGCGACTTTACAACCTGATCTCCAAACTTCCGGAAAATACCATTCCCGGCATATACAAAGGCTGTGTCACCATTGAAGCCGACGGGGAAAAACTGGATATTCCGCTGACCTTTGAAGTGCTGCCATTCAAGCTGACTGCCGGTAAGCCGTATATGTTCTGTTACTATCACAAGGCTGATCTTGAAGCATTCAAATGGATGCGGGCCTACGGTGCCAATACCGTTTACCTCGGTGATGCCTATGTCCGTGCTTCTCTCAAGGATGGCGAACCGGTCGTTGACTTTTCCATGAGCGACAAACTTATCGATTGTTACCGTCAATCCGGCATGACCCATAAAATGGTGTACAATCCATTCCATGACGGACTGGCGAGCAGAGCACTGGAACTGGCGGGGGAAACCAAAGGTTTCCGTTCCGTCTACCCTTACGGTGAACGGCACTATATCGTTCCGCAGGGACAATATCCGGCCAAATCCAAAGCGATGTATCAGAAAATTCTGAAACAGGTCATCGATCATGCCAAAGAAGCCAACTATCCGGATTACTATCTGCATCTGATGGATGAACCCGGATTTCAGGTCGATCAGACCGCTGAAACCCGGAAAAAATGGGATTACCGGTCATGGTACGCAAAAATGGAGTTCCAATTTTCCAAAGAGATCTCTCCGGAAACGGAAATTTTCTGTACCGCCTACAAATTGCCCATCATCGATATGCTCCGCCCGGAAATCAATGTCGGCTGTGTCGAATCCAGCCGCATTTCCCGCAATGAGGCGATCAATTTCCGGAAAACTGTCCACGCGTGGGGACAGCCTTACTGGGGAATGGAGTGGCCAAGTTGGTGGGATGAT
>JAZUPS010000300.1:0-16565 GCA_045605305.1 Victivallaceae bacterium | reverse complement strand
TCTGCATTGCCTGCATCATTTCCGGGGAGATGGGGCGTCCATCCGGAAGTTTTCCGTTTTGCATCATCTGTCGCATGGTATCCGGAGTTGCCTGCTTCTTTGCCGGATGGTGGGGACGCGGAGCTGATTTTCTGAGCTTTTCCGGATTTTTCAGAAGTTCCTGCGCATGTTTTTTTGCCTTCAGTAAATAGTTGTTTCTGAAGAAAACCTTATCCTGACGTTTGCCGGAGTCAACTTTGCCGGATTTGACATCTGCTTCAAAAAGTGCTTCAGCAATGGCATCCACGCTCATTAATACGGCGGTTTCATCCGCTTCAGCTTCGCTGTAGGGGCGACCGATGATATAAACTCCGCGGTTTACTTTGTTATCGCTGATTTCATGCAGATATTCCTGTATTTTCAAAAGATCTTCACCGGTCAGGACTCCACTGGTAAGTTTTTCAGACAATTTCAGATCTTTGTGGATATTTTCCTGTTTGATCAATTTGATGATCGCTTTACCGTATTCAGATTTCAACTTGACATTTTCAGCTGTTTCAAAGTTGTGCAGTTTTTCCTGCAGTTGAGCAATCACTCCGTAACTTTCTGAATTCATGAATGGCGGCGTCAAATGGCTGATCATTGTCGCATAAGTGCGGCGTTTGGCGATCTGTGCTTCACCGATGTTGTTGATGATATACAAATAGTAGTGGGGGATTTCTCCAATCAGCACGTCGGGCCAGTCATAACTGGAAAGGGCAACCTGTTTCCACGGGGTGAACTCCAAACTGCCGTGAGTGCCGACGTGCATCAGCGCATCTGCCTTGAAACCGTGTCTCAAATAGAGATACGTTGCAATATAAGTGTGAGGAGGGGAACTTTTCACTCCGTGGATCAGTTTGTTCTCATCTGCTCCTTCTCCGGGAAGCGATTGGGGCATCAAAATAATATTGCCGAAACGGATACAGCCGATCGCCATATTGCCCTCCCGGGTGCGGAACATTTTGCCGGGAAAATCTCCGTAACGACCGACAACAGTGTTGTACAAATCATCCGGCATACTCTTTTTTACCCATCGGGCATACTCTTGCGGAGTGATGGTCACGGTTTGGATATGTTTGGGGGTAATGGCTTTGGTGCCGCCGGTTTTACCGAAAACAGCGGTGTTTTCTTTGATTTCCTTATCCAAAACTTCCACGGATTCCGGCAAAGTTCCGGTATTGTACCCCTCTTTATTCAAACGGCGGAGGATATTCAGTATGGATTGGGCAGTTCCCAATCCGGCAGTGGCGGATTCTTTACCGATAGAACCGTAATAGATCAAGGCTATTTTTTTGTCAGCATTGTTTTTGCGTTTGAGAGCGGTGGTTTTTCGTACCAATTCGGCGAATCTTTCCAGACGGTCGGGAATCATCCGGAACTCCATTAATCCCCGTTCATTCCGGTAGAGGGCAGAGAGGACGAAGGGAACACTTCCTCCATCCAATTCCGGCATGGTGATACTCTGACTGAGCATTCCTCCGGTCATGCCGCGCTGATCTTTCAGATACTCTTCATAATTCTGGTTGACTTTGATGGGGCAGAAGAGGGGGATATTTTTTTCTTTCAGAAATTCAATCGCCTCATCACCCAATCTGCCGTGGGGCTGGTAGATGACCAGATCGGGGGCGATTTTGCTCATGATCTCTTTTCCCGGCCACAATCCGGAAACCGCAATACAATTACAGTTTTTTGCTTCCAGAGCTTTGATCAACTCACCCAGACTGCCGCCGCCGTTGCCGCCGAGAATACAGATCATCGGCGCATTGTTTTTGTAAAATCCGTGTTTACGGTAAAAGTCAAAGTACTCTTCCGGAGTTTGGAATCTATCCTGATCGCTGATGTGAAAAAACGGTTTGTACTCCAACTTTTCCGGCGGCAGGGGAGAGGGGGCGAAAAGCCGTTTCCCATCTACTTCCCGGCGGATATAATCAAGCATGTTCCTGAAATTTTTCTTTCCGCCGAAGCGGAGATAATTTTCAATTTGCATCTTTTGCGCGGGCGAAAGTCTGGCAAGGGCGGTCTCTTTTCTGGTGGAAGAGGTGGTGTAAAGCGGAGTTCTCAACTCCGAGAGCAGCTTTTGCTGTTCTTCAGTAAAATGCAGCCCCATCCCGAAGAAAATGACAAAGTCTGCATCGTGCAGCTCTTTTCCGCTTTTTTCGCTCCACTTCAAGTGATGGATATCCAGAAAGGAATTCAGCTCCTGATCCAGCAATGGTGCAAGGATATATTCCGGATAGTTTACCAGATAAATGCGGGTTGGGGCGGCAAATTTCCAGTAGCCGATCCCTGCAATGACAGCGATAATTGCAACGCTGAGAATGGTGGCGATAAGTTTTTTGTGTTTCATTTTGTATCCTCCGGCACATAGATAACTTCACCGTTTTCCAGCTGATAGGCGATACCCACCCGTCTGCCTTTTCCTGAACCGGAACTTTTTTCAGATTTGTAACGGGTGATTTTGTTATCTTTTTTTACGATGATCTCCATATCCTCTTTCCCGGCATTTTTTACGAAAGTGGCATCTTCTGCGGTCAGAAATTCGGTCATCCGGCTTTGGATGACAAATGCGACCATCAGCGCCACGGCAAATACCATTGCCACGTCAAAGAGGTTTACCAGACTGCCCATGGGGTCAATATCTTCGTCCCCGGCAAAGGAACGGTAACGGTTGCGGTGTCTCATTTTATCTCCCGGCAAGTTTGCGGTCAAGCACATAGCGCAAGTTGGCAACTTCTTCAGCGTACCAGTACTTTTTTATGGAAAGTATCAGCAATGCGATACCGGCAACGGTACACCCCACTACGGTGGTGGCAAAGGCGATCTGCATGTTGTATGCCATATTGGCAATATTTCCGGAGGCAAGTCCGGCGAGGGCAGGGCCCATGGGGATCAAGGTTCCCATCAGTCCGAGCATCGGTGCGGTCTTGGTGAGAAAACGGCTGCGCTCCAACTCTTTATCATAATCTGCTTCAATTTCAGAAATATACTTTTCGCATTCGATTTCGTCGAACTTCAAAGCAAAAAGTTCTTTCAGGTGATCGGCAAAAATACCCTCTTCATCCAGATCACTTGCTTCAAAAGTTTCGCAGGAGCGGATTTTTTTCAGCAGAGAGGAACGTTTTTTCTTTTCCTGAAGCAAGGTGAGGGCGGTGGCGCAAAATCCTCCCAGCGAGATCAGCGCAGCTCCCAGAGAGAGCAGCAGCAGCACGATCACCGGCAGCAGCAAACTGTTGGAGATCCAGTTAAGGATTTGGGTTACAGTGGACATGAAATTTTCCTTTCTTTTTTTGTTTTAATATATAAAATACAACTGTACATACCATGACTGCTGCGGAAAAGAAGATCAGCAGAAGTGCCGGTTGCCGGAAATCAAAATTTTCATTTTCCGGTATAAGTTTGGCATTTGCCGCCACCGGGAGAAATATCGCCGGTACGACCAGAAGATACTCCAAATGCATTACTGTCAGGATCCGCCGGGTATGATTTCTGCGTAACAGCCTCATCAATTCCATGAGCAAAAGCGCACCTGCTGAAAAGATCAGCGCCGTGACCCATGTCAGCGTGGAAAAAGAGTATCCGGGAAAATGGTTGAAAAGATACATCTGCCCGTACCATACGCTGTAAAAGAGCAGTATCGAGGGAAAAAATGCCGGAAATTTCAGATAATGGGCAACTTTCCGGAATCCTTTTACCGGGAGAGTTCCCGGCTTTTCCCCCAAGAGCGAAAAGCCGAGAATAATATTGGCGAATTCCTGAATTATTACCAGCGCGCACAACTCATTGAGAGTTGCCGGGTCACTCATCATCTGCTGAAACTCCCGCAAACTGGTATTTGCCGCCTTTTCTGCCAGAATGAAGGGCAGAATTGCCAGCACTGCTGCCAGTATGAATCCAAAGCGCCGTTTCAGCAGAGATAATTTGCCGCAATTTTGCAGTACCGCCGCCAGCAGTACCGCCGAGATAAACAATGGCATGGTATTTCACCCCAGTTTAACTGCTGAAATGCGGTATATGTTTTTCCGTTTGACCAGCACGATGGAAAGAGTACGGTCATCCGCGGTGGCACTGCGCAGGATACGGATGGCGGAATTTTTTTCCAGAGTGAATACCTGCCACTGGTTTTCTTTCACCGTGCCGGCATGTTCAAGGAGCAGTTGAAGCTGCTCTTTTACCGGGTCAGAGTTGCGTTCAAATTTGGCAATCGCCCGGTCGTTTTTGCTCATGGTAAAGAACTTTTCCAGAGACCGGAAATCTTTTCTTTTTCCGGCACCGGCAAGTTTTTTCCGGATATTTTCCAACGCCCGGTCATTTTCGTTTGAGACCGGAACTTCTGCGGGGATATATTGGGAAACATCCTCTTTTTTACTGCATCCCAACCATAAAACCGTGCAGAAAACGGCTATGAGGAAAGAGAGAAAAATTATCTGTTTTTTCATTTTTCAAATTCCTGTAATTACTGTACTTCAGGTTCGTAGTGCTTCGTATCTCCGGAGTCAGTGCCCAGACCGCCGATCTTCAACTGACGGGCGGTATCATCATCGTAAATGTAACCGATCTGTTCACTGGAAACGTGACTGTCTGCCCAGGCAACTGTGGCACTTGAGTTGTGGCGGAAACAGGTTGAGCCATTGTCGATGGAGTAACCGAACTTGGTGTAACTGCCCATGCTGCCGTATTGATCACCGAAGCTGACTATCGCTGAAGGATTGGCGATTTTTCCGGGGCGGCAGACTCCGCCTTCGGCAATGACGGCTGGGCCCATCGTGGTTGCTCCCGCCCACGGATGAATGGACATGTTCGCTCCGATGCCGCTGCCTCCAGCTCCGGTGATCGGTTGACCGGCGGCGGTGAAAAGTTCGATCACCGACGGTTCGGGACAGAAAAATACATTGCTTTCAACAGCGCTTTGCAAACTTTGATCGACACCGGATCGGGTGAGGTAAGGAGTGAGAAATCCTTCTCCGGTAAAGTCGCAGACATTGCTGGCGGTACGCTTGCCGTTCCACGCTTTCATTTCTCCGAACATTTTTTCTGCTGCCGGTACAAAGCATTCGTAATCCTGCTGATACATGGCATCGGCTGTAGATATCTGTTTCATTCTGCTTACGCAGTTTGCAGTAACTCCCCGGCTGCGTGCCTGATTCAGCGCCGGAAGGAGAATAGCGGCAAGTATGGCGATGATGGCAATCACAACCAGCAATTCGATCAAAGTGAAAAAGTTTTTGGAAATCAGTTTATTAACACTGTTATGATGATACATGATATATACCCTTTCTGTATGTTTACTTTGAGTGTCACTGATGACAACCTGAAAATGGGTTTACGCTCCCCGAGAGCAAAAATATAAAAATCTTCCGGCGCACCCGGATAGAAAGATAAAAATTATTCTCCGTCACCTCCTTTTTTTTCTTCCATATCCACAACGAAACGGTGACAGCGGCTGCATTGAATGGTTATCTCTTTCTGTCCCCGTTTCAGGATCTTGGTATTTACTTCCAAATGTCCTGAACCGTTATGGCTCAAGAGATGATCAAAAGAATTCAGCAATCTTGTCTTGGCTTTTTCTTTGTTTTCCACTGAAGATTCCGGAATGTTCATTTTTTCTTAATTAGCCTTGTCTAACTTTGTTGTTAAAAAAATACAGCCCCCAGCCGGAGCTTTGTTGTATAATATAGCATGAAAGTTGATAAAAGCAAGTTAGAGGAAGCTAAATTTTGATTGTTTTTATCACTTTCCCGTTGTGTGGCGGGAGTGGCAGGGGGTGGTGAGTACCTGCCGCCGGATACTCTTTTATCATATCGTGCTTGTTTTTTATCATATCGTGCTTGCGAAATGGCATCAGTCGTGGTAAACTATGGGTATGTTTATTCTTTAATATCAAACAAGGTGTAAAGATGGTCGAACCGCAAGTTCTGTCGTTGGAAAATATCGTAAATGAGAGCGAAAATCCCCGATCCCGGTGGCGGGGAGTGCCATTTTGGGCATTGAATGGAAAACTTACTCCTCCGGAAATCCGGCGGCAGATACGGGGCTTTGCCAAGTGCGGAATGGGGGGATTTTTTCTTCATTCCCGAACCGGTTTGCAGACGCCTTATTTGTCAGAGGAATTTTTGGATTGCATCGCTTCGGCGGTGGAAGAGGCGGAAAAACTTGGGTTGAAAGCGTGGCTTTATGATGAAGATCGTTTTCCTTCCGGCTTCGGCGGAGGGATGGTGACCTGCGATCCCCGCTTCCGTGCCAAAGGCATTTTTATGGATGAGTGTCAGGCAGATGAGGCGGCATCTTACTCTCTGCCGGAAACTTTTCTTGCGGCATTCGCTGCCAGAATCACCGGAGATACGGCAGACGCGGTGCGCCGGTTGAGCAGGGAAAATTTTCAGAATATCTCCCCCGGTGAGAGTTTGCTGGTTTTCTATACCGACACCATCAAATGCAGTTCATGGTACAATGGATTTACCTATCTGGATACCATCAATGAGGAGGCGGTTCAGAAATTTATTGACGTGACCCATGAAAAATACCGCGCGCGTTTCGGGGAGAAATTCGGCGGAGTGATCCCCGGGATTTTTACCGATGAACCCCGTTTCGGATTTCTTATCAACCAGCCATCGTGGGATGTGGAAAAAAGGTACGCTCTGCCGTGGAGCAGCGGAGTGCTGGAAAAATTCCGGGAAACTTATCTCTATGACCCGGTCGATCATCTGCCGGAGTATTTTTTCAAAGTGAAAGGTGTTGATTCCACTGCGCCGCGTGTTCACTATGTGGAAATTTTGACTCAACTCTTTTTGAAGGCATTTGCCGGGAAGATCGGGCAGTGGTGCCGGAATAATGGAATGCAGTTTACCGGGCATGTGGTGGCGGAAGATTCCCTTTCTTACCAGACCATTGCTGTCGGCAGTGCCATGCGTTTTTATGAGTATATGGATATGCCGGGAATTGATTTGCTTACGGAACATCACCGGGCGTTTCAGAGTGCCAAACAGCTCTCTTCGGCGGCACACCAATTCGGCAAAGAGCGCCGCCTCTCGGAAACTTACGGCTGTACCGGCTGGGACTTTCCCATCCTCGGATTCAAAGCTCTGGGCGATTGGCTCTACGCTCTGGGAGTGAATTACCGTTGCCAGCATCTGGCATTTTACACGATGGAAGGGGAGGCGAAGCGTGATTATCCCTGCCCGGTGGCACTGCACTCAAATTCTCCGGATGATTACCGGGCTATGGAAGATTATTTTGCCCGGTTGTCTCTCTGGCTTTCCCAGGGGGAAGAGTGCCGGCGTATTCTGGTTATTTCTCCCATTGAATCAGCGTGGAGTCTTTTTCACCGCAACTGGAGAAGTGAACCGGAAACTATGGCATTTGACCGGGAATTTGTCGCTTTGAGCAATGAATTGCTTGCCAATCAGCTGGATTTTGATTACGCGGATGAAGATATTCTTGCCCGGTACGGCAAATGTGTCAATGGGACTTTGACCGTGGGCAAAGCTGCTTACGAAGCGGTGATCATTCCCCGGATGCTCACTATCCGCCAAAGCACCATTGACTGCCTGCAGGAGTTCTGTCAAAGTGGCGGCTGTGTGATTGCCGTCGGAGATGTGCCGGAACATGTGGATGGCTGGCAGCAAAAGGCAGACTTCAGCGCCTTTGAACAAGTTGAGTTGAGCAGTCAACTGCCCGGAAAACTGGAAAAGTTCCGTCAGGTGAGCTTAAAAAGTGAAAACGGTGACCGTGTATCGGCTCTGCTCCACCAGCTGCGCCGTCATCCGGAGTTTGAAACCATTTTTATCTGCAATACCGGTATGGATATTCATGCTTCAGAGGATGAAGATGGCGCCCATTACCGTCAGCCGTTTGTCTTTGATAGAAAGATGGTTTACGATCAGCTTACGGTGGAACTCAACTCTGCTTTGAGCGGGGAGGCTGTGGAATTTGACCCCAAAAGCGGCAGATATTTGAAGTGTGACAGTGTTTATGAAAAGGGCAGATGGATCATAAAAACCTCTTTTGACCGTCTGGATTCCCGGCTTTTTATCATTACAGCCCAACCGGGGGTGATCGAAGCTGAGGCGGTGGAGGAAAAAGAGGCGCTTGCCGGAGAAGTTTTTGCTGTTGAACCGGAAAAGTGGCAGATCGCCATGTCGGAATTGAATGTGGCGCTTTTTGATCACTTTTCCAGTGATGTCATTACTGAAAAACAGTACGTATTGAGTTTGGACAGCGCTTTGAGAAATCATTTTTTCATGCCGGAACGGGATGGTGTGATGGTTCAGCCGTGGTGTCGGAATATTGATTTGAGTCAGCGGGGCAGAGTGGAGATTTTTACTGAATTTACCTGTGAATATGTGCCGCGCGGACCGCTTTTTCTCGTGCTTGAAAGACCGGAGTTATACCGTTGTTTTATCAATGAGGAAGAGATACCCCTCTGTGACATCGGCTGCTGGCACGAAGCTGCATGGCGCAAAGTGCCGATTTTGAAAAGCTGCCTGAAAAAAGGGAAAAATATTCTCAAACTCTCCACCGAACTGGATAATTCCCATCCCGGATTGGAAAGTCTCTTTCTGCTGGGGGATTTCGCAGTGCGGGAGGAGAATGGAAATATTGTCATATCCCATCTGCAAAAGAGCCTTTTCCCCGGTGACTGGGCAGGGCAGGGGTTGACATTTTATGCGGGTAATTTGAGTTACTCAGCCAATGTCGTTCTGCCCCGTGCCATGCGGGGAAAGATCCGGATCGGTGAGTTTTACGGTACTCCGGCAGTGGTGAAAGTCAATGGTTGCGAAGTTGCCCGGCTCTTCTGCGCTCCGGGGGAGACAAAAGTGGTCGATCTGCCGGAAAAATTCCAACTGGAAATCACCGTCACCGGTTCCATGCGCAACGCTTGCGGTCCATTTTTCCAACCTTTGAAACAACCTGTCTGGTGCGGACCGTATCAATTCAAAGCTGTTGATTATGAAGAGCGTCAGCTGATGCCTTATGGAATATTCAGCAAGGTGGAGATCATCGGTTGATTTCCGGCTTCTGGTATTTGTACTTTTTCAGGTACTCACTGGGGGAGTAGGAGAAGTAGTTTTTGAATTGCCGTGAAAAGTAGTTCAGGTCGTTAAAGCCGCAAAGGTAAGCCGTTTCGCTGATGGAAATATTTTTGGCAATCAGCAGATCGGTACTTTTCTGCAGCCGCAGATTGAGCAGATACC
Source organism: Victivallaceae bacterium (assembly GCA_045605305.1). GTDB lineage: Bacteria > Verrucomicrobiota > Lentisphaeria > Victivallales > Victivallaceae > UBA1784. The sequence continues at coordinate 7,353 of JAZUPS010000300.1, read as the reverse complement.
TGATGGGCGGATCACCCATGATCTTGGTAAACAGCTGGCGGAAATTGGAAACGGGGATTTTTGCATACTGCGCCATTTTTTCCAAAGTCCACGGCTGGTCAAATGTGGTTTCCAGATGAGCCGCAAGACGGCTGATATTGTAGAGATGATAACCGGAGTTTTCGTTGTTGACGGTAACATTGGTGGAGATGATGAAGATCAGCTGCAGAAAATCGCTGATGATCTTGGTTTGAGCGCCGGGGAACTTTTTCTTTTCAGCGGTGATCATGTTTTCCAGCAGGCGCATTACCTCCGGGAACATCTCCTGACGGATGAATAAATTGGGTCTGAGGGCGGCATTCTTATCGGAGTAATCGGCGTTGAAGAGCATTTGATAACCGGGGGTCACAACAATATCCGGCTGTAAATAGTGCATGAAATATTCATCGAAAAGAATGTTGTAAATATAGAAATTTTCCGGATTTTTGTAACAGTGGACATCACCGGGGGAGAGCAGGAAAACCTGACCGGCGGAGATGTTGGATGAGCAATCATTCACCTCATGCACCGCGTTGCCGGAACGGACGATCACCAGTTCCAGAAAGTCCTTGTGATCATGTTTCTGCGGTGTTTGATCTCCATCGTGAAGATAGGCAACGCAGGTGAAATTGAAGTTGTTCCAAAAAAGATAATCTCCAATATATCCGGTGACGATAGTTTTTGCCATATTGCTGAAAACCTCCTGTTTTGCGGATTAATATAGCACAGAAAAAAGATTTTGTCAAATAGTGCTAATATAATGGCAGAAAATATTAGCAATGGTACTTTTACCGTGGTATAATATAAGTCGTAAAGGGATTGGACCCCAGTAATAATAATTCCGGTTCTAACAAGAGAAAGGAAACTTGAGAATCATGAAAAACAGTAAAAAGTCTGCAAAACACCGGTCGAATTGGTTCAATTTTACTTTGATCGAGTTATTGGTAGTAATTGCAATAATTGCAATTCTGGCGGCTATTCTGCTCCCGGCACTCAACAGCGCCAGAGAACGCGGACGTGCCGCCAGCTGTATAAATAATCAAAAGCAGTTTATGAACTACTGGGCAAGCTATGCCGATGCCAATGATGAGAATATCATGCCTTGCCGGGTGGTGTACTCTTCCAAAAACGCACCGAATTTTCATGATTTCTATGGCATTTTTGTTTATGGTGAAACCTATATAAAAACTGCTGCCAATGAAACCAATCCTCATCTGTTGGAAAAGTGTCCCACTGAAACCCGTGAGGGAGTTGGATTTTTACGCTTCAGTTACGGTTACAATACCTACTTCGGCTGGGGTGATATGACTACCGGGGAGTGGGAACGCGGTCCATTCAAGATCGGAGGATTCAAACAGGTTTCCAAATCTATTGCCTATGCTGATTTGGATATTCCCACCCGGGATTATTTCCGTCTTGACCAGTATCAGAGCGCCCGTAAAGATTTGGCAGATGTATCTTTCCGCAGCTTCAACTTCCGTCACAGCCGCTCTTGCAATGCCGGATTTGCCGATGGTCATGTCGCTTCATTGACCTATGGCGAAATGAAAGCCAACTACGATAACAGTAATTTCGATATGGTGCAGGTGCATAACCAGTAAGGATTATTTTCGGGTATGGGTATGAGAAAGTTGCGGGTCTTATTGGCTGCGTTTGCGGTATTGACGGTGAGTGCCGCAGATATTGTCAATAAAGATGGGAAGATGATTTCTGCGATCGTCGTTCCGGAAAATGCCAAAGATGCGGAAATGCTGGCGGCAAATGAGATAAAAAGATTTGTCGCCAAAGCCTCAGGCTTGGTTCTGCCGATTAAAAAATCTGCCGATGCTCCGGCAATTTATGTGGGCAATACGCCGCTGTTGAAGAAGTACGGTATCGATACTGCCGGATTTATTCCCGATGAATTTATCGTGAAAAGTGTTCCGGAAGGTCTCATCGTTGCCGGCAGAGATTACTCCGGCGGACCGATCACCGGTTTGCGCCATCCTTTCAATTTGAGCGTGGTGTGGAAAGAGTCGCTGAAACTCAGTGCTTTCGGTTCAAGCGGTACGCTTTTTGCCGCCTATGCTTTTCTGGAAGAGTGTTTCGGAATCCGCTTCTATATGCCGGGTGAACTGGGTATCGTCATTCCGGAACTCAAAAAGGATCTGGTTCTGGACAAAATCGATTTCCGCCGTAAACCGGAGTTCCGTTACCGCAACATATATTACATGACCATGCGCGTGGCTGATGAGGATAACTGTTTGTGGTATAAACAGCTTGGTTTGGGCGGAGAGGCCCCGGTACAGCTCAATCACAGTTTCCGTTATCTGGAAGATATTGCCAAAGCAAATCCGGAGTTTTACGGTATTCTCAACGGCAAGCGTCATGCCGGGCCGGGATTTACGGTTTCCGAATCTCAGTACTGCCTGAGCAATCCGGAGTTCCGAAAGAAAGTAGCTGAATATATCTGTCAGTACTTCAAGGATAATCCGGATCACAGGATTTTTCCGCTGGTTCCCGGCGACGGCTGCAACCGTATTTGTGAATGTGACAAATGCCAGTCTCAGCTTCGCCCCAAACTTGGAACCAACGGCGAATTTTCCTTCCATGTGTGGGATTTTATCAACGAAGTGGCAAAAGAGGTCTACAAAAAATATCCCCAGTGCAGTGTGGGCGGTCTGGCTTACGGCAGATATTTCACTGTGCCGGAAGAGGTGAAACTTCACCCCAGTGTTTCGGTCATGATCTGCCGTCAGCGCAGTTTCAATGTCGTTCCTGCCTATGAGCAGGCAACACGGGAAAATATCATGTCCTGGGCGAAGCAGACCAAAAACATCTTCTTCTGGGATTATTACCTGACCTTGTGGCGTCCGCCGTGGTCGGATTATCCGGTGCTGATCGCTGATATTGCCCAGAAAGAGCTGCGCTTCATGAGTGAACAGGGATTCGGCGGTGAATTTGTCGAATCTCCCGCTCCCCGCAGTCCCGGACAGACCCTTCAGATCTCCCGTCCCGGAATGCAGCATTTGAATATCTATCTGACTGCCAAACTCTACTGGAATACCAAGCTGGATATGGATGCGCTGCTCAATGAGTATTACAAACTCTTCTATGGTCCGGCGGAAAGAGAGATGAAAACTTTCTGGGAAACCGGCCGCCGCTGCTGGCATGTCAACGGTGCAAAGAACTTCATTTCCAAAGGCGGGGCAAACACTCCGGAAGCCCGTGCCACTACGATCTTTTCTGCCAATGATATGGCGGATATGAATAACGCTATTCTGGCGGCGATGAAAAAAGTTCCGGCAGATTCCGTTTACGGCAAACGCATCAAAATGGTGTATGATGAGTTCAAAAATGCTCTTGAACGTCACGGAGTGCAGTTGAAGTTCAAGCCGCAGAATATTGCGATCTACGATAAGTCTGTCAAAGCCAAACGTCACCGTTTTCTGCAGAAAGACGGCAGAAAAAGCGACTATCCGACCTATGCGGAAATCAGTTATGATCAGAAAAATCTCTATGTCAAATTGATCGCCTTTGAGCCGGATATGAAAAATCTCCGTACTCTGGCAACCAAAGATCATGATGGAAAAGTCGCTTCGGATGACTGCTTTGAAATTTTTGTCAACGGCAACGTGGCGGATCGTCACATGATCACCTTTTACCAGATAGATTTGAATGCCAATGGCGCTCATTGCGGCTGGATCCATCCGGTTGGTTCCACTTCCGGCAACCGGAATACCTGGAAAAGTCCGGCAAAGGTGGTTGGCAAACGTTTCGGCAACCGCTGGGAAGCTGAAGTCATTATTCCGTTGGATAAGGTGCTTTTGCCGGTGGGGAGAAAAGGTAATTCATTTTCCATGAATATTTACCGCATGAGAATATCTTCCGGGCCAAACGAAGTTTCCAGTTTGATCCCGACCTTTACCTTTGTCCATCGTGATGTTGACAAATTCTGTCAGATAGATATGAAGTAAGAGTGAGTGAGGTGCTGAAAATGAGAAAATATCTGTCAATGATTCTTGTTTTTTGCTGGGCGTTTATGCTCAGTGCCGCTGATTACGCAGTCTTTGCCGGCGGCGGAGAGGTGATGACAGTGGCATTGAGCAAAAGTGCTGAAATTTCCGGCGTGGTGATGAAAACCAAAGGAAGCGTGACCGGGGTGAAAATGTGGAACTTGAAGACCCTTGATCCCGATGAGGTGGCGGCGAAAGTTTCTTCGGTAAACGGAATTTGCAAGATAGAATTTCCCACGCCGTGCAAAACTACCGGTTTGATCATCAGCGGTAAAAAACTCAAAAGCAATCTGGTATCGGATATTGAAGTTATCACCGCAGAAGGAAAAATTCCGGTGACCGGTGCTGTTCCGGTTGCGGGGGGTAAAAAACTTGTTCCCGACCCGAAAGCGGATATCGCCAACGTGCTGCCGAATCTGATATTCTATCCCGGCAACGAGTCCCAAAAGTTGTTGAGTCTCGGCTCTCCCAATCATTTGAACCGCAAAGACCGGGTGGTGGTGCGTTTGGATTTGAGTGATTTTATCGGCAAAGAGAAGGTGAAAAAGGCGGTGTTCCACCTCTGTTTTCATCCCTACCGGGCGCTTTATCCCCGGATGGTGGATGTGGAAGTGCTGAAAGAAGAACAGGATAAGATTACCAAAGATTCCGGATTCGGCTTTTCTGCGGACCCCACAGCGTCTTTGCTTTTGCCCTTTGCGCCCCGGGTGGGAACTTTCACCGTAGCGCTTGATATTACTGCGGATGTCAATGCCGCACTCTCAAAGGGAGTTGGTTCCATTACCTACCGTCTGCGGGATAACCACTGTGATCAATTCGGCAACCGCCGCCGAAAAGCCTATTCCATAGCGGTGGATTCTTCCAGAGTGTACTTTTCGATTGCAGAGTGAGCATCTGGCGCACAAGTACGGCATCTTTTTAAGAAGGATGCCGTTTTTCTTTTTTTAACAGTTTCCGGCGTGAACTTGAAAAGTTGCGCTGTATGAAGTATTTTATATTCCAAAAGTGATTTTTCTGGTGATGGAGGAGAAATTTTTTATGGATGCTGAAAAAAAGTTTTTGACCATTTACTTTGCCGGTGATCTTTTCGATGCGAAAGACTTGGGGGGCAACTTGATGCTTGCCCGTGCCATTGAAGAGTTTTCAAAGGGGGCGTATCAGATCAGACTGCCGCAGGATGGGGAGTGTGAAGTAACTGAGCGCACGGCGAAAAATATCCGGGATGAGGATTTTCGGATGCTGCTTGAAAGTGATTTGATCATCGCCAACTTTGACGGTTGTGATCCGGATTCCGGAACGGTGACGGAATTTTGTTTTGCCAAAATGATGGATATACCGGCGCTTTTGCTCCGAACCGATTTCCGGGATGGTGGGGATGCCGCATTGCCGGATAGTACGCCGTGGAACTTGATGCTTTCCCACTTCCCCCGGACAGAGATACTGCATTTGAACAGTATGCAAATTTATCACGATTGCCGGGAATCCGGTGATTTTTTTGCCGGATTGACTGCATTTTACCGGGATATTGCCGGGAAGGTCGTTGCGGCTCTTGACCGGGTTAGAATGGAAAAGTCGTGGTTGAAAAAAGCGAATTTGAGTGTTGTTCTGGAAAATACCGTGAAAAGCATCGGCGGCGCAGATGGAAATATTTTTTCCGCCGGAGAACTTAACCGGCTCATCCGTAAAAAGGAGAATAGCGGCCTTTATCAGTGATCACACCGGAGCAGTATTGACCGGTCGTTCAGCTTGCCAGTTTTTTTTGATGCCATTCCGGTTTTGAGGGAAAAAACGGTATTTTTTTCACTGTAAACTTGCAACTGACCATTCCGGATGTATATTACCTCTTAAGAACCGTTAAAAATTACCGGAAAGGTGTGAAAATGAAAAAAATTATTGCTTCTATTCTCTTGTGCATGTTTGTTTTTGTGCTTGGAGCCGCCGAGCCCAAGTATATTTTCTTGTTTATCGGAGACGGAATGGCAATGCCTCAGCGGATGATTTCCGAGGATTTTTCCCGCAAGATCGGCAGAGGTGAACTGCAGATGAATCATTTTCCGTTCCACGCTACGACCAGAACCGGTTCTGCCAATGCGCTGATTACTGACAGTGCCGCCGCCGCAACGGCGATAGCCTGCGGAGAAAAGACCAATAACAGCATGGTTGGTGTGGATCCTGCCGGTAAAAGACTTCTGAGTGTTGCTGAAGTCGCCCGCGGCAAAGGGAAAAAAGTCGGTATTATTACCAGTGTGAATTTGAATCATGCCACCCCTGCCGGTTTTTACGCTCACCGCAAAAACCGGGGCGAATATTACAATATTGCATTGGATCTGATCACTTCCGGCTTCGACTTTTTCGGCGGCGGCGGAATTTTGAAATACAATGAAAAGGGCAGGGAGAATATCTATTCTCTGGCTGAAAAAGCCGGTTACAAAATTGCCATCGGCAAAGAAGAAATTTCTTCTCTCGTGCCCGGTGGCAAAGTAATCGCTTTAGCCGGCAGCAAATCCTGGAACATGCCTTATTCCATTGATGCCGGAGAAAATGACATCCGGCTTGCCGGAATTGTGGAAAAAGCGATTACCATGCTCGATAACCCCGGGGGATTTTTTATCATGGTCGAAGGCGGTGCTATCGACTGGGCAGGGCACGCCAATGAAGCGGCTGCCAACTTGCGCGATGTACTTGCGCTGGATGATGCAGTGAAAGTTGCTTTTGAATTTTACAAAAAACATCCCGAGGATACCTTGATCGTGGTGACCGGTGATCATGAAACCGGTGCTATGACCATGGGATTTGCCGGGAGCGGATACAACATGAATCTGGCGGTGGTCGCCGGTCAGAAGTGTTCCATCGGTACTTTTGCTCAGCATTTTTCCAAAGCAAAGAAACTTAAAAAAGATTTTTCTTTTGAAGATGCCAAAAAAATCATTACCGAAAAGTTCGGTTTGAAATTTGATGCCGATCCCAAGTCTGATCCGATGGCAGTCACTCCTCAGGAGCTGGAGCAGATCAAAAAAGCATTCGCTGAGCAGAAAATACCCGGGGCCATGCAGCTTATCGTGAACCGTAAGTCCGGTATCGGCTGGAACAGCGGCAATCATACGGCTTTGCCGGTTTTGACCACCAGTATCGGCTGTGGTGCGGAAAACTTTGTCGGACTTATCGAAAATACCGATATTTCCCGCAAACTGAAAAATTTGCTGTAAATAATGATAAAGAGTTTTTGGCAAAAGGTGGCTGCCAACCGCAAAGAGTGGATTTTTCTGCTGATCACACTGCTTTTCTGCGTGGTATTGTGGTTGCTGCCGCCGGTGAAAAAACTGGCATCAAGTCGGATCGT
>JAZUPS010000299.1:0-4865 GCA_045605305.1 Victivallaceae bacterium | reverse complement strand
ACTGTGATTACATCTGGAATTTACTTGCTGATCCAATTTGCTGCAAGGTAAAATATGCCGATTTAATGGTGAATGACGGGTATGAAGATTCTCCTGCCGGGGATGGCCGCCGTTTTACCGGGCAATATCCTCGTGCAATGGCGTTGCTTGCGGATGCAGTTGAAGGTAAAATCTATTTCAACAGCAGGACGCCTTATTTTGATATCTTCTCCAATTTCTATAACGAACCTTTGAAAATAGAGGGCGAAATCTGGAAAACAGGGGAGCATTTTTATCAGGCTGCCAAGTTTGCAAAGAATGGGTTGCAGGAAGATGCAAATATTTACCGTCTTATTGTTGAAGCCGAAACTCCGGGAACGGCAAAACGGCTCGCTGATGAATATTTCAGCGAAGAAAACAAGGGGCGTTCCCATCAGGCATTGCAGACATTTCAAGCAATGGCAACTATGCTGAATATGAAATTTGCTCCCGGCACATTGGCAAGAAAAGGATTGATGCAAACCGGAGACTTGGAACTTGTTCACCTTTCCAGCAGTGATTTTTTCTGGGGGCAGAATCGCAAGGGTGATGGTAAAAATCTCCTCGGCAAAGCCCTGATGCAAATACGCGACAGCGGCAGTGATTGTTCTGTGGTGGAAATGATGAGTAATGTTGGAGTGTAAAATGAAAATTGACAAGTTTATTGATGAATATAACAACCTTGAACAAAAAGATAAAGCAGCCTATATCGCCAATTTGCAGAAAAAAGCCGATACGGGGGATATGGCGGCTCTGTTTTTGACGGGATATCTGCAATTTCCGCCGGACTGGGAAGTTATGAAAAAAGCAAGCTCTAATGGAGATCCTGAACTTTATTACAATTATATCTGTGCCTTGAAGTTGGATTTGGGGATTTCTCCGGCACAAGACCGCAACTTTCATCAGCTATGTTATCGTGGACGCAAGATGAATTATGCTCCGATCCTGAATCGGCTTGCCATTACTTATCTCTGCGGGATCGGCTGTAAGCAGAACGTAAAACTGGCAAAAAAGTATTTTTCGCAAGCCGCAGAACTTGGTTCTGTTGAAGCGGCAGAAAATCTTGATTATATTGAATTCAAGGATTTGGATTTCTGGACGGAACAAAAACATAGATGTATGCACTCTTCTGAATTGAAAGAAGTTGTATTACTCGACCTGTATTCTATCCGGACTTTCGGAATCACTCATCCGGGGAAAACGACATTGCGAGTTGTTACAGATAATAAAGAATAAAAATAACCGATAATAAGGAATAAAAGGAATATGACTCAGAATTTGAAGATACCTGAAGTAACTATTGATGAAGCAAAAATGATCATCAAAGCTCTTGCTTCAACTCAAAGTGTTCTGCTGCTTTCGCCTCCGGGCGTTGGCAAATCAGATCTGGTGCAGCAAGTCGCCGCTGAAAACGGTTTGGAATGTAAATCTCTGCTTGGTACGCAGATCGCTCCGGAAGATGTCAGCGGAATTCCAAGAATTATCGGCGAACGCTCCGTCTTTTGTCCGCCCCGGGTACTTCTGCCGGAAAAGGATGAAAAGTTCTGTTTGTTTCTGGATGAGTTGCCCGCCTGTACTCCCGATATTCAGAAGGCATTTTATTCTCTGCTTCTGGAACGGCGGGTCGGGGAATATAAGCTTCCGGAAGGAACTTGGGTCGTTGCCGCAGGGAATCGGGCGGAAGATAACGCTCTGGTCAAAAGTATGTCGGCAGCATTGGTCAACCGGGTAACGATCCTGCGGATCAAGGTTGATTATCAGCTGTGGCTCAACTGGGCAAAAAAACATGGTGTCCGCAACGAAATTACAGATTTTATTGCCTCAAATCCTGAAGCTCTCCAGCGAGCTCCTGCAATGAAATCTGCTCCATTTTCCACCCCGCGGTCGTGGACAACTCTTTCGGGAGCAATGACCCGACTGGAAAAGGCAGGCAAATTGACTGACCGGATAAAAACCGCTCTACTTTACGGCAGTGTTTCCTGTGAGGATGCGAATATGTTTTTGAATGAAAGGTATTCTTCATGGAACACGGCAAAACTTACAATTTCTGAAGCAAAAGCAGTTGTTACAGAATTGGCTGAGCAGTACAGCGTTATTTTGCTTTCTGCCCCCGGTGTGGGAAAGTCAGAAGCGATAAGACAATGTGCGGATGCTGCCAATCTGGAATGTAAATCACTTTTGGGTACGCAAATCGCTCCGGAAGATGTCAGCGGGATCCCCCGGATCATCGGGGAACGGTCGGTCTTTTGTCCGCCCCGGGTACTTCTGCCTGAAAAAGATGAAAAGTTCTGTTTGTTCCTGGATGAGTTGCCCGCCTGTACTCCAGATATACAGAAGGCATTTTATTCTCTGCTGCTGGAACGGCGGGTCGGGGAATATAAACTTCCTGCGGGCACCTGGGTCGTTGCTGCAGGGAACCGGGCGGAAGATCAGGCACTGGTAAAAGAGGTTTCTTCCGCTTTGATCAACCGCCTGATCATGCTTAATCTTGAAGTGAATACCGATGAGTGGCTTCAATGGGCAAAAATCAATCATATACGGCAGGATGTTATTTCTTATATTCAATTTTGCCGGGAAGGTTTACAGCGAGCGATCCCCAGAGTGATCGCTCCATTTTCCACGCCGCGAGCCTGGGCAAATCTTTCACGGGCGATTGATTTGCTGGAAGAGAGTCAGGGAGGCAAAGCGGATTATCATTTGGTTGAAGCTCTTGCTTATGGCAATCTTTCCCCACAGGATGCAGCCGTTTTTATTGATTTCTGGGCGTTCAATCTGGAAGACATTGATAATCCCCTTGAATATATATACCATCCTGAAAAAATAAATTACAGCAACGATGACCGGGCAGTGATGACCCATTATTATGTGATGCAAAGTATCCGTAATGCAGCAGTATCCCGTTCCAGTACATGGTATAAGTCCATACGGGAGATTCCGCAGAAATATTTTATACCCTTCTTCAAGCGTCTTACTCCGGAAGATTGCAATGTGCTGCTGGTTGATGCGGTATATGATTGGAAGAATATTGCCGGTGAAGATTTTATTGTAAAGATTTTACAGCAATTGACCGGGGTAAAATAATGGAAAAGCGTTTGAAATTTGCATTGCAAATATTGAGGATTTGCTGTCCGCATTTTACCCACCTGCTTTCTGCGTGTGACATCCGGTTTGACAGCCGGATCAAAACTGCCGGAATTTTTCCATCCGGTATTGTTGTACTTTCTCCGGAGTATTGTGCGACGCTTTCCGTTCCGGGTATTGCCTATGTCATCGGGCATGAACTGTATCATTTTCAATACAGGATTTTTGACCGTATCACAGATAAAAAACAACATTATCTTGCCAATGTAGCTCACGATATCATTGTGAATGACAAGATGGATCTGCACTTCCTGCATAATGGGATGGAAAATCAAACCCCGCCGGGGCTTTTCCGTTGGATGGATTTTTATCATGAAGTCAAAAAAACATATCCGAAACTCAAGAAAAATGTGGGCGAAAATTATTCTTTGGAAACATTGATGGTCATGCTGGAAAAAAGTGCAGTCCAATTACCTCCAAGTCCATTTTGTATTGACAAAAGGAAAAAACGCAAAAAACTTCACCCGTGGCAGGCGGAGTTGGATAAACATTTTACTTCTGAAGAGGAAGATGATAATGACTGGCAGGATATTTCCGGCGGTTTGCCGGAGATATTTTCAGAAGAACAGGAACTTGAATTTTTTCCGGAAGAATCTGCCGGGGAAAGAAATCAGCGTAAGCAAAAAATTTTACAAGCAACAGAGGATACACGGAGAAAAGAAAAAAGCACCTTGATCGTTAAAAAAATAATTGAGGATCGTGGATTTCATCAAGGCAGCTATGCCGGAAATTTACAAAATATTGTAAAAAGTCTTGCATCAAATTTTCTTCCGGATTGGCAGGATGCCTTGCAGAATATGCTTGACAGTGTCAGTATTCCGGCAGAAAGAAGCTGGTCAAGAGCATCCCGTAGAAATTACGAGAACAGCGATATTGTTATGCCTGGGAAAAAACGCTCTGCCGAAGGCTCTACAGTCAACATCATCTTGGATACGAGTGGTTCCATGTCAAGCAGTTTCAGGGAATTGCTCGGTGTGATCGGTAATTTCTGCAGTGCCAATAATGTTGAAAAAGTCCGCATGATGCAGTGCGATACCCGAGTCACCGCAGATGAATTTTTATCGCCGGAAGATTTGAGCGAGTATGAAATAAAGGGATGGGGCGGAAGTGATATGTCTCCTGCGATGCGGAAGTTGGAAGAAGAAAAAAATGAATATCCGGTCATTGTTATCACCGATGGTTGGATCAATTATCCGAGTAAGGTTTCATACCCTGTCCTCTGGGGGATACTCTGCAGTCACATAGACAACCATATCTCCTTTTCTCCTCCGTATGGAAGAGTAACTAAAATTGTATTGAATAACTGGTGGTAAAATGAAATTGATTGAAGAACTTTGCAAGAGTATTTATCTAACGAAAAAACAATTAAAGAAATTGCATGACGCTGGTTTTATTTCTGAAAGATTTTTTAAGTTCGGGTCTCGTTATTCGGATTACGATCTCTATGATGTCGATCCGGCTGATTATTACGATGAACAAGGGCGTGGACATCATGTAATTGAAGGCGTCGGAGAAGTTTGGGTCACAGATGGAGACTGGGAGTGCGGTTGGGATTGGGATTATTATTATGATGATTCTGACTGGTGGTGGGATGAACCAAGTCAAAAAGAGGAAGATGCTGATGTTCCCAGGATGAGAAAAGCTCCCACTAAAAAAGGGAAACCGAAACAGCGTTTATTTGAAGGGAAACAGCCGCAAAAACTTAC
>JAZUPS010000298.1:0-20864 GCA_045605305.1 Victivallaceae bacterium | reverse complement strand
GATCGTGCCGATATGTCCCTGCAAAGGGAATTTCTCAAGCACATCGCACCAGTCGTTGACATTTTTCTCAACGGCACTCTGGCTGCCCATTCCCCGATAACGGTCATCATTCTGGATTTTTGATGCGCCCCATACTTCAGGGGATTTTTTACACATTTTTTCCACGATCTTCTCATCGACGCCCAGATACTGCCAGACGCAGGGGATGACCATCGGCAGCAATTCATCGAGCTTTGCCGACTCGCGCTTGCGGAAAGTATCATCCCATACGATCACCTTTTTTTCGTATGCTTTGACAAATTTTGTGCAATGTATCACATGGTCTATGAAAAGATCAAATCTTTCATCTGCCGAACAGCGGGAACAGGGAATGTTAAAATTGAATTCATCCGCTCCGATATGGAAATAACGGCATTCGGGGAAAAATTCCAGGATCTCTGTGGTCATCGTCTGCCAGACCTTAAAAGGTTCTGCCGGATCGGCAAGACACCACTGACTGGTGGTTTCTCTCGGCGGATTCCCGTCCCGCAAATGGCGGTATTTGTCATGTTTGAGAACATAATCAAGGTGTCCTGCACACTGCACCAGCGGGATTATTTCCATTTTGAGTTCGCCGCACAAATTGCGGAAGCGGATAAATTCCTCTCTGCTCCACGCATCGGGATGGACGATCGTTGACAAACGCTCATAAGGGAACTTATCCTCAAACTCCACCAGAATCGCATTGTACCCCATTCGAGAAAATTCAGGGAGCAGTTTCAGCATGAAATCTGCTTTGGGGATCATCCCTTTCATATCGAAATGAAATGCTTTTATATCCATTTTTCCATCAACTTTATTTAATTAATTGCCAATCAAGCATTCTGCCCTGCCACTTGCCGTAAATACTGAAACAGAGGGGAACACCCTGTTCAAGAGTAAAACTTTCTGAACTGACAAGCTCTGTTTTTTCAGGTGAAACGGCAAATTCTGCCAGAACCCTGCCGCCCTGGGTCATAATGATTTTGCCGGTTCCGCAAATTTGTGAAACTTTTACTTTGCACTTGAAGCTGCCTGAAACAGCTTTTACCGGGTTGAATGAAACAACTGTATTTTCTCTCATCCAACCGATAAATGAGCCGTCTGCGGCGCGATTGGCGTTGATAACAGTTGTCGCCATACCGAAAGGAACGGACTTTTCAGGGTCGAAACTCTCTTTGGAAATGTTATTGGCAAGTTTTACCGTATCCTGCGGCGACAATCCTGCGGAAAATTTACCGATACGAAGCATATATTTTTCAATTCTTGATGCCTCTTTTTCCGCTTCGGGGGTGACTTTATCTGCCATAACCATTACCGCAAAAGATTCACCGTCAAGGGTCATTTTGCCGGATGAAAGTTTGCCTTTTTCTCCGTAAACACCGATTATCTGTTTGCCGTAACGCTTCAAATCAAGCTCAAAAGAGGCTTTTTCCGCGTAAGGATTGACCATTATCACAACGGTAACCGAGTCATTGCGGCTGAAAATTCCGGTAATTATCCTGTCAGTAGTCACTTCAGGCCCGCCGTCACGGTGACGGTTGCCCCAGTCGCACCTGGCAGTACCGGGGTGAGTGATGAATTTTACAGGTGCAAGCATTTCACCCTCGTTGAAATACTCCAGCAGCATATTGCGCACATGACATGCCTTTTTGAAGAAAAGCCGCTGATCATCAAGAGACATATTCACCAGTTGGAACCAGCCGAGCTGTTCCGCTGCGGCAAGCTGAACGGCGATTTTCGGGAAGAACTGCCGGTAATACTTCGGCGATATAACGCCGTAATTGAACTGTCTGCCGGTAAACTGGATTCTGCCGTGGTAGATTGCCATAAACACAGGGTCAAGTCCATACCAGCGCCAGATCATCAGACCATCCATCATATCAATGAATGCTTCAGCACCGTCTTCACAATCGTGACCTGTACCGGGATTTTTCCGCCTGATTTCCGACATAAATTTGCGGTGTCCTGCCACCCACGCTTTCGGATCATTGACAAGGTGATCGTGTTCAGGGTCATAACAGTTGTAGGGACGGGCAGCGGCAATCTCATCGTGATAAAGAGAGGTAAAGCCGTACCCCAGAACACGGGTGGACATTTCAACCATGAAATTCTGCCAGCCGACTGCTCCCGGACACATGATCGCGTAAGGGTGCTTTATTGATTTCTGCTTTGTCATAGATGAATAGTGTTCATAATTCATCGTGCCGTCAGGATTTTTCACCGCGAACTTTTTTCCGTGTGAAGTGAACATATAGTCATATTCATTGGCACCGCCATCCTTGACTGCCCACAAGCGGGAGTCGATATACGGTTTCACATAAATGTCAGATTTTTCACCGATATCTTTGAGAAACGCTTTGATACTGTCAAAGGGGTAAAAGTGCGGCCACGAATTCTTTTTTGCATCAGACCAGCCGTAAAGATGGATACCGTAAGGCAGTTCCAGATAATCGCGGAACGCTTTCATTTCAGCGGCGATGATTTCCGGAGCTTTTTTATACGCCCAGTGTGAGTAATGCACCTGAACCCAGCCGGGCAGATCACGGAACCACTTTGCCGTATCTTTACGGGGAAGTTCCTTTATCCACCACTTGGCTTTGCTTTCAAGAAATTTGCGGTAGACTTTTGCCGCTTCGTACCATTCGCCGTCGTAAAGTTCGATAGCGGAAACGCCGCTCATATCATAGCTGTTGCCGCCGGTACTGCCCGCTTTCCACGGAGCAAAGCCTGTCCAGTAAGCTGCGATTTCGCCTTTTCTGCCTTGAGCGTAATATTGTTTGACTTCAGCCTCAGGGTCTTCAAAAGCAAAATAAATTCCGCTTTTATTATCATAATAAGCACCGAACTGCATGGACAGATAACTGCGCGGATAAAACATATCCTGCCGCACCCGCGGATGAGTGGCAACTGTGGGATTGTTCACGATCACGCCTTCCATATAAGGATAAAGCATTTTGTCATTGCCGCCGTCAAGTCTGGCAAAGGTGTTATCGGGGAATACCACCTCCTGCAAAAGCTGTTCCGGGTCAGTCATTACCGCCTTTATGTGGCTTTCAAGCCGTGCATTGCCGTCAAATTTCTGGGTAATGGTGACTGTTGCAGCATGATTTTTGAAGGTCAATACCGCGCTGTTGCGGGAAATTTCAACAGTTTTGTTCCATTTGGATTCATTGGCAGTATAGCCGCTGCGTTTTTTGCCGGCAAGGGTTTTCAGCCTGAAATTCATACTCTTTTTACCGAAAATTTCCCTGCCGCTTTTGCGGTCAAGCATACCGGCAAGCGGAAATGCGGAATTGGAGTTTTTCAGAATATAGCAGAGCGCGGCGCGTTTACCGGTCATGATATGGAAAACATCCTGAATGGAGTTGAATTTTTCCGCGGCTTCTTCCAGAGTTGCAGCAGAAATATTTTCCGCTTTTTTCAAAGCGGCGGCAAGAAGTGCCTGATCGGCTCCGTTGGCGGCGGCGCGGCGAACGGATGAAATCAGCCACTTGCGCTCAGGGAATGTTGCAGGGAGCTTATCCATGGCAGATTTCAGTGCAGGGGTTATCGGGTGATTGCTTTCCGGTCTGATTTTTACAAGTTTGCAGCTTGAAGCCTCTTTGAAAAGTTCCTCTTGAGCAAGCGCTCTGTCTTCGATACGGAAAAAGGCGATTTTTCCTTGCATAGCCCAGACGTCACCTGCGGCACCGCGCCCCAGAGTTACGGGAACATCCGGCTCATTGAGGGTGTAGTCAAAGTTTTCAGTGCGGGCTTCAAGTTCACCATTGATATAAACTTCAATAATGTAACCGTATTTACCTTCTTCGACCTGAACAATGGGTTTGATGACCAGAGAATAGTGATTCCACGAACCCGGTTTGGCAGGTTTTCCGCCGTCGGTACGGGAAATATACATTTTTCCGCTGTGCAGATAAGCAGTCATTGCACCGCGATCAAAACGGGAGAGCATCCAGCTCTCTTTTTTCCAGAAAAGATCCTGTCCCCATGCCGGCAGTTTGTCAAATGCCGCCACACAGCTGACGGTCAAACCGCTTTTGCCGAGTTTTATCTTTTCTGTTCCTGCAACCTCTGCACAGCTTTTGCCGCCTTTGATGAAAAGTATGCCGTCTTTGAGTTCCGCTCCGTTCAAAAGGCGCAGATTACTGCCTTTACTGAAATCCGCTTCAATGACCGCCGCCTTGAGCGGCAATGCCGCAAAAAGGCATGATACAGTCAAAGCAAAAAGATTTTTCATACGGAAAATCATATTATTTATTTCTCCTTTTCAACAAATTGCCAATCCAATAATCTGCCCTGCCAATTACCTGAGGCTTTGAAAATTACCGGTACACCTTGAATCAAAGCAACTTTTTTATGACTGACAACTTTTTCTGAACCTGAGACTATTTCAAACTCTGCAACGGATACATCATTCTGAAGCAATTCCAATTTTCCATTGCCGGTGACACCTGACAAACGGAGTTGAATTTTTCGTGCTTCAGCAGGGATCTTCACCGGATGAAAGGCAAACAGCGGGGTGCTTCTCAGCCATGCGGCAAAAGAACCGTCTGCGGCACGGTTGGCATTCAGCATTGCAGATGCCTTACCGAAAGACACCGGCTGAACGGGATCAAATTCGACCTTGCCGGGGATGGTCAATCTCACGGCATCCTGAGGAGACAATCCTGCGGAAAATTTACCGATGCGGAGCATGTATTTTCCAACTCTTGCCGCCTCTTTTTCCGCTTCAGGGGTGACTTTATCTGCCAGAACCATTACCGCAAAAGATTCACCGTCAAGGGTCATTTTACCGGACGAAAGTGTACCATTTTCGCCGTAAACGCCGATTATCTGCTTGCCGTAACGCTTCAAATCAAGCTCAAAAGAGGCTTTTTCCGCGTAGGGATTAACAATAATCAGCACACTGACACCGTCTTTACGGCTGAAAATTCCGGTAATTATCCTGTCGGTAGTCACTTCAGCACCCGCATCGCGGTGACGGTTGCCCCAGTCACACTTGGCAGTGCCGGGGTGAGTGATGAATTTTACAGGAGCAAGCATTTCACCCTCGTTGAAATACTCCAGAAGCATATTGCGGATATGACAGGCTTTTTTGAAGAAAAGCCGCTGATCATCATTCTGAAGATTATTGAGATGGAACCAGCCGAGCTGTTCCCCCGCCGCAAGCTGAATTGCCATTTTCGGGAAAAACTGACGGTGCATTTTAGGCGGTGCAAACGGATAGTTGAACTGTCTGCCTGTAAACTGTATCCTGCCGCCGTAGATCGCCATAAAAATCGGCTCGATACAATACCAGCGCCAGATCATCAAGCCATCCATCATATCAATGAATGCTTCAGCGCCGTCTTCGCAGTCATGACCTGTATTCGGGTTTCTTCTGCGTATATCAGACATGAATTTGCGGTGGTCGGCTATCCACATTTTCGGATCATTCATCAAATGCCCGTGAGTCGGATCAAAGCAGTTATAGGGTCGGGCGGCGGCGATCTCATCATGATAAAGTGCATGGAAACCGTACCCGATGACCCGTGTACACATATCTGCATAAAATTTCCGCCATCCTTCGGCACCGGGACACATGATTGCATAAGATCTCATCGGCGATTTTTTATTGACATAGGTAATGTAATTTTCAAAATTCATTGTCCCGTCAGGATTTTTCACCGCGAACTTTTTTCCGTGTGAGGTGAACATATAGTCATATTCACCATGACCGCCATCTTTGACCGACCACAAACGGGCGTTGAGATACGGTTTCACATAAATGTCTTTTTTCTCACCGATATTTTTGAGAAATGCCGCCAGATTGTCATAAGGGTAATAGTGAGGACGCAAATTTTTATTCACATCGTTCCACCCCATCAGAGCTATACCGTAAGGCAATTCCAGATATTCCCGGAAATATTTCAGCTCCTCAGCCACGATTTCAGGGTCGCGGCGGTATGACCAGTGGGAATAGTGTACCTGAACCCAGCCGGGCAGATCACGGAACCACTTTGCCGTATCTTTGCGGGGGAGTTCCTTTATCCACCACTTGGCTTTGCTCTCAAGAAATTTGCGGTAGACTTTTGCCGCTTCGTACCATGCTCCATCGTAAAGTTCGATAGCGGAAACTCCGGACATATCATAGCTGTTGCCGCCGGTACTGCCCGCTTTCCACGGAGCAAAACCTGTCCAGTAAGCTATCAGATCGCCGCGTTGTCCCTGTGCATAATACTGCTTGAGTTCTGCATCGGGGTCTTCAAAAGCAAAATATATACCGCTTCTGCTGTCGTAATATGCACCGAACTGCATGGACAGATAACTGCGCGGGTAGACCATATTCTGACGCACCCGGGGGTGATTCATAACGGTGGGGTTATCGACGATCACGCCTTCCATATAAGGATAAAGCATCCTGTCTTTGCCGTCATTGAGTCTGGCAAAAAGAGTATTGGGGAAAACGACCTCTTTTAAAAGCTGTTTCGGGTCGGTCATCACCGCTTTTATGTGACTTTCAAGCCGTGCATTGCCGTCAAACTTCTGGGTAATGGTAACTGTTGCGGCATGATTTTTGAAGGTCAGAACCGCCGACTTGCCGGAAATTTTCACACTCTTATCCCATTTTGAACTGCCGGCACTGTAACCGCTGCGTTTTTTGCCGATTGCAGTTTTCAAAATGAAATCCATACTGCGTTTTCCGAAAATTTTCCTGCCGCTTTTACGGTCAAACATTCCTGTAAGGGGAAAAGCGGAATTGGAGTTTTTCAGAATGTAACAGAGCGCGGCGCGTTTACCGGTCATGATATAGAGAACATCCTGAACAGAATTGAATTTTTCCGCCGCTTCTTCCAGAGTTGCAGCAGAAATATTTTCCGCTTTTTTCAAAGCGGCGGCAAGAAGTGCCTGATCGGCTCCGTTGGCGGCGGCGCGGTGTACGGATGAAATCAGCCACTTACGCGCAGGAAATGCTGCCGGGAGCTTATCCATGGCAGATTTCAGTGCAGGAGTTATTTCCTGATATTTTCCCAGATTGAGCTTGACATGTTTATATTTTGAAAGTTTATCGATCAATTCATCCTGAGTCAATGCGCGGTCATCCATGCTGAATGCGGAAATTTTGCCGTGCATTTCCCACACTTTGCCCGCCTTGCCCCAGCCGAGAGTAACAGGGAAGGATGATTCGTTGATGGTGTAACCGGAATTTTCGGTTCTTGCAACAAGTTCACCATTGATATAAATTTCAATAATGTAACCGTATTTGCCTTCCTCAACCTGAACAAAAGGTTTGATAACCAGAGTATAAGCGTTCCATACCCCCGGTTCAGCCGGTTCACCGCCGTCGCTTCGGGAAACAAATTTTTCACCGTTATGCAAATAGGCAGTCATCATGCCGTTGTTGAAGCGCGAAAGCATCCAGCACTCTTTTTTCCAGAAAAGATCCTGTCCGAGATCACGGATCTGATCAAACGCCGCGACACAAGTTACCGTCAAGCCGTTTTTACCGACTTTGAAATTTTCACTGCCGATGAGTTCAGCGTGGCTCTGATTTCCTTTGAGGATCAATTCTCCGTTTTTGAGTTCAGCACCATGCAAGAGCCGCAAATTACTGCCCCTGACAAAATCGCCATCCAGTGTGGCACCGGTCAGAGTCAGGATGGAAAACAGGCACAACGCTGTCAAAGAGAGGAATTTTCCAGTCATTTGAAGAACTCCTGAATTTCTTCTTTATTCCACACTTTGTTCAATATTTTCAGCTGATAGATATCACCTTTGAAATCCCAGTTATTCCAACCGCCGCCGAGGGTGATGACCTCCTTGCTCTGCTTGTTGGGAGCATCAAAATTATCCAGTTTGACGACCCGTATATGTTGGCCGTCAAGATGGAAGTTCAATTTCCGGTCTTTGCTCAGGGTCAGAACAAATTTGTGCGGAGTATCAAAACTCATATTTTTGTGATAGACAGCAATCCATTTTTTGCCGCTTTTCCAGAGAAAAGAGAGTTTGCTGCCGCTGCGGTAAAGACACCACTCATTACGCTTGAGAATGATCATCTGCAAGTTTTTGCCGTCACCTTTATCTTTGGAATCAATTTCAATGGCAACAGTCAAGCCGTTATCCAGACTGAGAAAATCACTGCCGGGAACCTGAATTTTGCTTTTTCCGTCAAAATTCAGGGCAGTACGCCCGTTGCTTCCGCCGATTTTCAGAGAATCATCAAGTTTCAGCATGGGAACTTTGCCTTTGGCTGTGGGAGGATTGGCAGTAAAGTCAAAATCCAATGCCATAAGCGGCAGAAGAGTTCCGGCAAACAGTAAAGCAACAAATTTTTTCATTTTAACCACCTTTTTACATTACAGGTAATTTCAAAACTGATTCAAAAAGAGATTAAAAAATCAGCGTTGATGAGATAAAAGCGGCAGTTTGAGCGTGGCTGTTGAATAAATAACCACCGAAAACGCTCCGCTTTAAGATCGCAGCGATGATTTTCAAGAATTTTTGAGGAGTTTTGAAATTGCCTCATTAATTAAAGCAATTTGAAACCACGGGCGAGGAAGTGGTCGGTAGTCGCAACTCCGCTGACTCCGGAGTTGAAAGTTTCAGCGGGGCAATCCATCATTTCCTGAACCGTGTGTTTTTCCGTATGACCGTCAAGCATCACCATGTTGATCAGATAATCTTTTGAATGGCGGTTGCCGAAACGGCCGAGGCTGACATAGTCGCTTGAATGGTTGGCACGGTAGTTGAAGTCAGAAGCATACATCGCCTGGGTCGGGGATTTGATTTCAGAAAATTTGCGGTGACGGCAATGGGGCTTGGAGGATGTGAACAGCTTGGTACCGCAGAGAAACGCGTTGGCACCGTAGTGAGTGGAGTATTTGAATCCGCCGGTGCTGTTGCTGGTGCTGTTGGCAAAGGGTGCTTCTTCGGAAGGACAGATGAAGCTGCTGCCAGAGTAATCCCCGTTATTGTAGTCTTTGTAGATCAATCCGTACTGACCGTTGCCCAACTGGCGCATCCAGAGTTTTCCGCTGGTGCTGCCGTCGTCGTAAGATGCCGGAAGGATCCACTCATCGCTGTTTTGAGAATACAATGCGTGTCCCAGACCGATCTGTTTGAGGTTGTTGATGCACGCCGCCTGACGCCCGCGTTCACGGGCACTGTTGAGTGCGGGGAGCAGAATTGCCGCCAGAATAGCAATGATTGCAATTACGACAAGCAATTCGATGAGGGTAAAAGAGATGGCTTTTTTCTGTTTCATGATTTTTTCCTTTATTTTTAGGGGGGTTGTTACCTCATTTGCCAATTCAATAATTTGCCCTGCCAACGACCGCTGACCGTAAATGTCACAGAGGTATTGGGAAGCAGGGTGATATTCTCTTTGCAAACAGTTCTGCTTTGTGCATTGACCGCTATTTCAGCAAGTTTACTGCCATTTTGCATAACTGTTATGACTCCTTCGCCTGAAACAGGCATGAGATTTATCTGCAAAACAGATTTTTCAGGAACAGCTTTTACAGGATGAAAGATGAATTTTGCATCTTTTTTCAACCATCCTGCAAAAGAGCCATCCACTGAAACATGGGCATTCTGCACAATAAGTGCCCTGCCGAAACCGACAGGAGCCGAAGGAACTATTTCTTCAACATCAGCAGCTGGACTCAATTTTGAAGCATCCTGCGGAGCAAGTCCAGCGGTAAATCTTCCGATACGGAGCATATATTTTTCCAGCCTTTGCGCTTCATGTTCCACATCCGGAGTGATCTTATCGGCAAGCAGTATGACCGCAGAACTGCGGGGGCCAAGAGTAATGATCGTACCATCAACTCTGCCATTTTCAGTACAGACTGCCGCAACTTTTTTACCGTAACATGCTGCATCAGGCTCAAAAGTCACCTCTTCATCGACGCTGTTTACCAGTATCATTACCGCCATGCCGTCTGCTCTGCCGTAAATTCCTGAAATGACTTTGTTTGTCGTGGTCAAGCCCTCATCATTCAGATATTTACCCCAATCGCAGGAAATCGTACCTGCGGAACGGATGAATTTGACAGGCTTGAGCATTTCACCTTCATTGAAGTACTTCAAAAGCATATTGCGCATGTGGAACATCTTTTTAATGAAAAGTCTCCGATTGTCCAGTTCCATTTTTATCAGCGGAAACCAACCGATATGTTCGGCATTGACCAGCTGGAGAGCAGCTTTGATAAAGAAGGAGCTTTCAAGTTTGGGATTATAGTTGTTAAATCCGAAAAGTTTGCCTGTAAATTGCACCCGGCCGCTGTAAACTGCCATGAATACTGGAGTTATACCGTACCATCTCCACACCATAAAGGCGTCGAGCATATCCGCGAATGCTTCTGCACCATCTTCGCAGTCGTGAGCGGTATCGGGATTCTGCTTTTTGATCTCGTGCATGAATTTGCGGTGTCCGCGCATCCAGACATCAGGATCATTTATCAGGTGTCCGTGTGACGGATCGAAACACAGATAGGGGTTCGCCGCGGCGATCTCATCATGATAGAGGGCGTGAAATCCCACTTTGAAAAGCATTTTTGAGCGTTTGACAAGGAAATCCTGCCACCCTTTTGCCCCGGGACACATAATGGCAAACGGAGCCTGCACTTTTGGGGTACCCTTGCGGAAAAATTCGGGACCGTAATATTCATAATTCATCGTGCCATCGGGGTTTTTTACGGCGAATTTCTTACCGTGAGAGGAGAACATATAATCATATTCGCATAATCCGCCGTCTTTCACCGCCCACAAACGGGAGTTGGTGTAAGGTTTTACATAGATCTCCTTTTCCCGCATGTCACGGACAAATTTTTCCGTCCAGTCAAAAACTTCGTCAAAATGCGGATAGTGGTGGGTGCGCATATCATCCCAGTCCTCAATATGGATACCTACGGGAAGTTCAAAATATTCTCTCAAATAGAGCATCTGACGGCGGGCTTCCTCCACACCAGTGCGGTCGGTAATGGGACGCACCCGAATCCAGCCGGGACAGTTGCGGAACCACTCCGGAGTATCTTTGCGGGGCAGATCTTTCACCCACCAATCGGCCTTTTCCGAAACGAATTTACGGTATATCCGCGCCGCCTCATACCATTCGCCGTCATAAAGTTCAATAACGGAAACTCCGCTCATATCGTAACTGTTGCCGCCCTTGCTTCCAGCTTTCCACGGAGCAAAACCAGTCCAGTAAGATTTGAGATCGCCTCTCTGACCTTGAGCATAATACTGCTTGATGCCGCCTCTGGGATCTTCAAAAGCAAAGTAGATGCCACTTTTGCTGTCGTAATAGGCTCCGAACTGCATGGTGAGATAACTTCTGGGGTAGAACATATTCTGCCGTACGCGGGGCGATTTTTTCATCGTCGGATTATCCACGACAACGCCCTCTTTGCAGGGATAGACCATTTTGTCATTGCCGGAGGTCAGCCGGGCAAAGGAGAGATCGGGGAATACAACTGCACTCAGCAGCCTTTCCTTATCGAGCATATTAACCTTGATATGGCTTTCCAGCCGGGAGGAATTCACCAGATTCTGGGTGATGATAACTTCGGCGGTCTTGCTTCGGAAAGAGAGTATTGCCTTTTTCCCATCGGTCACAAGCTCTTTCTGCCACGCAGGATCGTTGGCGGCAATATCGGCACTTTTGCCGTTTTTCAGTGTTTTCAACCGGAAACTCATCGTATTTCTGCCGAAAATTTCTCTGTTGCTTTTGCGGTCAAGCATACCGGCAAGCGGGAAAGTTTTTCCCGGTTTGGCGACATAGATCAGTGCCATGCGTCCGGAAACTATAAGTTTTACACCGTTTTGCAGTTTATTCCACTTTTCAGCGGCCTCTTCCAGTGTGGCGGCATCAAGTGTCTTTAATTTTTCAATGGCATCGCACAGGCTTTTCTGTTCTGCTCCGCCAACAGCTGCTTTGGTCAAAGTATTGATCAGCCACTGGCGGCAGGGGAACTTATCAGGGACATTCTCAAAAGCTGCTTTCAATGGAGCAGTTATTTCAAATACATTGCCCCGATCGAGTTTGAGAAGTTTGCTTTTTGACGCCTCTTTGAAAAGTTCTTCTTCGCCGAGGGCTCTTTCCTCCATGCGGAAAAAGGCGATTTTGCCCCGCATATTCCAGACATCTCCGGCATTACCTCTGCCGAGGATAACTGGCAGGGTATTTTCATTGAGTTTGAAGTCGAAATTTTCGGTTTTGGCTTCCAACACACCATTGATGTAGAGCGAAACGGCGTAACCGTATTTGCCCTCTTCTTCCTGTACGACAGGTTCAATGGTAACAGCATAGTGCGTCCACACTCCGGGCTGTGCCATTTTGCCGCCGTCAGTCCTGCCGGTAAAATCTGTACCGTTAAAGACATAAGCATTCATCATGCCGTCATTGAAGCGGGTGAGCATCCAGCTCTTCGGCTTGTAAAAGAGATCCTGCCCCGCTTTTTCCAGTTTGTCAAAAGCGGCGATACAGCTGATGGTCAACCCTTTTTTGCCGACAGTGAAATTTTCACTGCCGACAACTTCTGCATGGCTCTGACCGCCGTTGAAAACGAGAAATCCGTTTTTCAGAACAGCTCCGTTTTTCAAGCGGAATGAAGCTGGATCACTGAAATTGACCTCCAATACTTTTCCGGCACAGCAGAATACCGTCAGCAATCCGAGTAATAAGGAGAAAACCTTTTTCATCATCAAAACCCTTTGATCGTCTCGTTATCAAGGACGCCTTCAGCGATCTTCAAACGGTAAATATTTCCCTGTATTCCCCACTGTCCCCAGGAACAGCCGATGGAAACATCTGATTTACCGACCGCAGGTTTGGCGCACCATGACTGCATTGAACCGTTATGATAGAGTTTGCCGTCACACCAGATATTGATTTTCAAATCAGGTGAAATCGTGATCACATAGCGGTGCGGTTTGGAAAAATCGGCATTGCAGTAGTAACCTGGAAGCCATTTTTTTCCATCGGAAAAATTGATGTAGATACGGTTTTTATCATCTTTACCGATAAGCCACTCACGATTTTTCATCAACAGCATGTGAAGATCTTTTTTGCCGCTGGGTTTCTTTTCCAGAACGATATCAAAGGCAACAGTAATTCCTTTATCAAGGGTAAAGTGCCCGCTGGCGGGAATCACCAGCGGCTTGTCATTGCCGTTGAAATGCAATGCACTGCGTTCCGCACTGCCGCCGATTTTGTAAGAAGAGTCAAGCTGCACCATCGGCACTTTACCTTTGGCAGTCGGAAATTCGGCAGTGAAGTCAAAATCAATTGCCATAAGCTGTACCGCTGTCAATGCGGTCATGAGGGTGAAAGTTTTTTTCATTTTCCGTTTTCCTTTCTATTGTTTTCAACGGTATATTTTCAATGTCGCTTTTTTATATTCGTTCTCTTTTTCAGTTATTTTGCCGTCAGGTTGAATAATAAAGTGGTCAAAGCAGGATTCCGCTTCATCAAAACTCTTTACCTCAATACCTGCGTCAGTGACCTTTACAACGGTAGCCGAAGCGTCAAGCGGACTGTTTTTCCCCGGCCCCTCAACGGTGATTATCGGAAATGGATAATCCGCACCGCTGCTCATATCCGACGGATCACACGGAGCATTGCCGTAAGCGGCGGTAGTCAGGGGAATTGTACGCCGGTAACGGTGAATATGTCCGGACAACCAGAGATGTACCGGATATTCTGCACTCTTTGAGGCTTTGAGCAGCGGTTCAGAAATGAATCTTGCCATATCATTCATTTTGGAAACTCTGTGACTGTGCGGTGCTTCATGAGAAAGAACGATACGGAATTTTGCATTTTTGTATTCCGCAGAATCAACCGTCTCTTTCAGCCATTGCCGCTGGGCAGACATATACTCTTTTGTCGCTTCAGCGGTCATGGAATTTCTTTTTATATCAGTGGGATCACCGCCGGTATCAAGCACGATGAAAAAAGTTTTTCCCCATGTAAAAGAATGATACCCCTTTTCTTTATCGGCACTTAAAATACCGAACCAGCGGCTGCGTTCTGTACCGCGCAACTCATGATTGCCGCGGACGGAAACAAAGGGTTTGCCATGGTATATTTTTTTGCCCTGCCAGTTGAGATAACCGCCGAAAAACACCACATCAAAGTCATCGTAGATATTTGAGATGTCTCCCAGAGAGACCTGAAAATCGCAACTTTCAGTCAATTTCTGCCACTTTTTCAGCAATCTGCCCCGTTTGGCACTGCCGAACTGGGTATCGCCGGTGACAAAGAAGCTGAAACTGCGCTCATCATCAGGAGCAGCCGTGAAAGTGTGTGTTTCCAGGGCTTTGAATTTTTTGTTTTCCGACGCCAGCAGTATCCGGTATTCATATTCTGCACCGGATTTCAAGCCGTTGAGAGTGATACGGTGCAAATCGGAGTCACTGCGGAGTATTCCGCCGAGCGTATCCCATTTGCGCTGCCATTGCTGAGTGCCGGCAATGCGGTATTCCACCCCGACACCGTGAACATTGCCGTCAGTAAGCACACCGACAGTAACTGTTCCGCGCGATGGGGCTATCAGGTACGGACCATGACGCAGGGTCTCTGTTGAAGGCAGAAGTTCTTCAAGTTCGTTGCGACGGGAAATTTTTGTTACAGGAGTATCATCTGAAGCGCGTTCCACAGCAAAAGTAAATTTACCGATACTGCCGCTTTGGGCGAATATTGAAACCACATTCACACCTTTTTTCAAATCCAGAACAGCGAAATGATCTTTTGCTGTCGGCGGATAATCTATATTACCGCCTGCCCGCAAAGTTCCGGTACTGATTTTGCCGTTGCAGTATATTTCAAACCACCAGTCAGCACCCAAGCCGAGTTTCACGGTGGTATTTTCAGCTGCCTTCACAGTTTTAACCAGCAAAACACGGTTGAAGCCTTTCTTTTCGATATTGAGCAAGTCATTCAAATCGCCGCCTTTGAGCGGAACAGTCAGATTTTTTCCTGAAAGTTTAACGCCTTCAATTTCAGGAACCGGGTCAGCGGCAGTCAGTTTCAATGCCGCCTGAGGAGTAAGTTTTTCGTGGGAATAAGCCTGCCAATTCTGCCAGTCGATCTCTCCCGCACAAGCTGCCGCCATACCGAAAACAGCACCGCAGATTTGAATTTTCTTGATAACGTTCATTATTTTCCACTCCAATTCGGATTTATGTTACGGATACTTTTCCTTATTACCAGTCTGGCAGGTATTTTCACGATCACTCTGCGTTCATCGCCGGACTTGACCTGCTCGTAAATCAATCTTGCCGCCTCCTGAAAGATCCTGCCCATATTGCGGTCGATCGCCGTAAGATACGGTTCTTCGAAAAAGGTACATTTTTCGTAGCCGTCCAGATTGTCGATACTCAAAATATCAGGCAGCTCGCCTTTTACTGCCAATGCCCGGCAGATACCACGGGAAAAATACCCGGACAATGATATTATCAGCGTATCATCCGGCACAGCATTTTCCGGCTTTTGAAAGTGACAGAATGCCTGAAGTTCAGCATTGCTCCACGGTCCTTTATCCAAAGAGACCGTTTCAACGCAGTTATCCAGCTGGCAATTATGCAGGAAGTGCCGAATCTCTTTGGCAAGTTTGACACTGTTCCAGTGCATAGTGTGGACAATCATTATTCTGCGGTAACTTTTCAAGTTGCAGTAACGGGCAAATTCCTTCAGGGCGGGGTCGAAAAACTGCACCACTTCGCTGGAGCTGAAAACTGAATATTTCGGCAATGCCTGCCCGATACGGACGATCGGGATATTCAACTTGTTCAACACTTCGCAGGTATGGTCATCCATAAACGAGTCATGTACGATCAGACCGTTTATATCTTTCAATCTCTGCATGGCGGTCTCAGGATTACGCAATTCGTGATAGCCGATGATTTGCGGTGGCGCGTCAAGTTTGTCAAGTTCGCGGAAAAGTTTTCTTACGGCATCCTGCATCAGACAATCCAGTGTTCCAGATAGCAATATCGGTTCTCCGGCATATCCCAGATGCGGTTTTGCCGGGGGAGAATTCATTATCCGGCAGCAGCCGTTTTCATCCCGATAGAGTATCTGCTCTTCCACCAGGTCATTAAGAGTGCGGTTGACGGTCAGAGGTGTGGTATGGTAACGCATTGCCAAACGGCGGATGGAACCGATACGGTCTCCCTGACGGAGTTCTTTCAAATAGATATCCTGTTTGAGTTTTTCCACAAGTTCAGTACGTCTTAAAATTTTTTTCGGCATCATTTTCTCCGAAGTCATTGTAACGGACTTTTTCATCGAATTTACTTAAATAAATATATCAAACAGAGCTATTCATGTCAAGAGTAGACACCCGCTGCAGCATATCAATCAGGCAAAATAGTGTATAACTTAAATATCACACATCGTCAATATTTTTTTCACTTACAGCTCATCTTTTTATATTGACATTTTTTTTTGGAGTGTTACATTATTCCCTCGAACTGTTTGATTATATAAAGTAAGGAATTTTATCTGCCATGTTTGATTTCAGCATCAATCTTTTTGAAAACCCCGAAATAACCGGAATAAACCGTCTGCCGATGAATGGCATACCCCCTGCTGCGGAGGAGCGTTTTTCACTTGACGGCGAATGGGATTTCAAACTTCTTCCCTCACCTGATACAGAATTTGATCCTGAAAAAGATTTCACTGATAAAATAACAGTTCCTTCAAACTGGACTTTAGGCGGATACGGTGATCTGCCGATCTACACCAATATCAATATGCCGTTTGACAATAATCCGCCGACCCCGCCGAAAGACAACCCCACAGGCATTTACCGCAAAACTTTTGAACTGCCTGAAAATTTCAGCGGCAAGCGTATCGTTCTGCATATCGGCGGTGCTGAAAGTTATCTGGAAATTTATATCAACGATACCTTCGCAGGTATGGGCAAAGACACCCGTCTTCCCTCGGAATTTGATATTACCCCGTTTCTCAAAGCGGGTAAGAACACTCTGCTCTGCCGTGTCATCCGTTTTTCCGACTCAAGTTATATCGAAGATCAGGATCAGTGGTGGATGGCGGGTATCTACCGCTCATGCTATATCTATGCCACTGAAGCGGTATATTTTGAAGATGCCGCCGTTTCAGGCGACTGGGATTATGAAAACAATATTGCCCGTCTGGATTATCAATGCAAACTCGGCTTTGATCTCAAGACATTTCTTCCCAAAGGTCCTGAAAATAATTTCACGCTTAAAATGCGTCTTTTTGACCGCACAGGAACTTTGCTTGCCGAAGAGAGCGGCACGATCAACCACCGTTTCCGCGAAAGCCAGTATGAGTACAAAAACTCACTCCGTCTGGAAAATGTTCTTCCCTGGACAACTGAAACTCCCGTACTTTACAACTGCGTTCTGGAACTTTCTGACAACGATGGCAAACTGCTTGCCCAACGCTCTTTGCGCTGCGGTTTCCGCAATGTCCGCATCGAAAACAGCGCTCTTTTGATAAACGGCAAACGGGTGATGATAAAAGGTGTCAACCGTCACGAGCATGATCCGATCACTGGAAAAACACTCACCCTTGAGTCAATGCTGGAAGATATCAGACTGCTCAAACAGTTCAACTTCAACGCGGTGCGTACCAGTCACTACCCCAATGATGAAAGATGGTACGATCTTTGCGATGAATACGGTATTTATCTTCTGGATGAGGCGAACTTTGAAAGCCACGCCAATTATCCTGAGCTCTGCCGTGACCGCCGCTGGCGCGACGCGATAGTTTCCCGCATTGAAAGAATGGTTATCCGTGACCGTTCTCACGTTTCGATCATCGCCTGGTCGCCTGGCAACGAAGCGGGCGACGGTGAAAACCACTCTGCGGCATTCAAACGCCTCTGGGAACTTGATGAGAGCCGTGTGGTCTTTCATAACGGCGAATTGCATCCTTTGTGGACACAATATTCCGGACACGACTATGCTGGCGGCGATGACAAGCGCAATCACTTCTTCTGCCCGATGTATATGGGCTTCGATGAATTGCGCAGATATGAAGCCGATCCCCAAGCCGTCCGTCCTGCCGTACTTATAGAGTACGCACACGCCATGGGCAACAGTTCGGGCAGTTTGTGCGACTACTGGGATCTTTTTTACTCATCAAAGAAACTTCAGGGCGGATTCATCTGGGACTGGGTCGATCAGGGATTGCTCAAACATGATGAAAACGGCAAGCCGTTCTATGCTTACGGCGGTGACTTCGGTGAAAAAATCCACGATTACGACTTCTGCTGCAACGGTATGCTCGCGTCTGACCGCTCACTGCACCCTGCAATGTACGAGTTCCGTCATCTGGTGCAGGATATCAAAGTTGAATACTGCGGAAACAACCGTTTCAAACTGACCAACCGCCGCAACTTTACCATGCCTGATGATCTTAACGGCAGCTGGGTGATCGAAAAGAACGGTGAAAAAATCGCCGAAGGAGTTTTGCCCGACTTTTCCGCTCTTGCTCCTGAAAAGAGCATGGAGTTCACTCTTGATCTGCCCATTTGCGACAGAGATGAGGAACATGAAGTATTCATCAACTTCCTCTTCACTCAGAAAGCGGGCGATCCTGTCATTCCCGCTGGTACGCTTGTCGCGCACGATCAGATCGATATTACAGCGCTTTTCCCTGCATTTACTGTTAGAACAGAGTTTACTCCTGCATTATCTTCAACTGCAGTCAATGGCAATATTTTTGAGCTTGTCAACGGTTCATGTTCTCTGAAATACGATTCAGAAAGCGGCAATATCTCTTTGTACGACGGAGACAGAGTCATATCCGAAAACTTTATGGATGCCAACTTTACAAGAGGTTTCACCGATAACGACGGCATCAAGGGCAGGGAAGATATCTGGTGGCACAAACTTTTCGATTGGCTCAAAGCTGGTGTGCATGATTTTAAACGCAGCTCTGTTTCAGCGGATGTTTCAAACAATCAGCTTAAAATCTTCCGCACCTACTCCGGTACGGAAGAATCCATCACCGCATCAATGGTTTTTACCGCAGAAGAAAACGGCTCATTCACTATGGTCATGGATGTCGATATCCCTGAAAACTTCCCCACCCTTCCCCGTGTCGGTGTTATCTCAATGCTCAACGGTTTAAGTGAATTTGAGTGGTTCGGCAGAGGGCCTTTTGAAAACTACATCGACCGCAACCGTGCCGCGATGGTCGGCAGATACCGCTCCGATGCCGATACCGAGGCAAATTTCAACTACTGCCAGCCGCAGGAACACGGCAACCGTACCGATGTCCGGGAACTTATCCTCAAAGACGACAATTACTGCATGATATTCCGTTCCCCTGCGCTCTTTGAGTTCGGTGCCACGCGCTTTACCCCCGCCGATCTTTACAAAGCACGCCACCCCAACGAACTGGTCAAACGCAAAGAAACTGTTTTGAGTATCGACCTTAAACAGCGCGGTGTCGGAACTGAATCATGCGGTCCTGGAACTCCGCTGCAGTACGAGGTTTCAGAGAAATCCTACACCTTCACTCTGAATTTCAGGCTGGGTAAGAGGTTTTAATGCAGTTTGCATTAAACCTAAATCGGGCTGAGCGCAAAACATCAGGTTTTGCGCTCAGCCCCTTTTTTCTCAGCAAAAACTCTGTCGGCTTTTTGTGTATTTTATCTTGAAATTACACTCAAAGTGTGGTAAATTAGCGGCAGTACCTGTCAAAACAGCTTATAAGGAGAAAAAAATGCGTATTACAGGAACATTTCTTGACGAGATCAGTCATGATATTCCCCATCAGAACTGGGGCAGAGAAGAGTGGGATGCCGATTTCCGCGCGATGAAGGCTTTTGGAATCAATACCGTTATCCTCATCCGTTGCGGCTGGAAACGCTGGATGACCTATCCCTCTGCCATTTTGCAGAAAGAAAAAGACGGTTTTCTGCCCCCCATCGACCTCATTGATATGTATCTTGACCTTGCTGAAAAGTATGATATGAACTTCTTCTGCGGCAGTTACGATTCAGGTATTCCCTGGTGGCGTCCCGAATACGATGCGGCACCTGATGCTGATATCATGAGCAGAGTCTGCGACGAGATCATTGACCGTTACGGACACCGCAAAGCGTTCAAAGGCTGGTATCTTTCACAGGAAATCGGCGGTGAGAATGCCAAAGTTGCAGGAATCTACCGCGCGATGGCGACCACTATCAAAGAGCGTATGCCTGGAGCAAAAATCATGATCTCCCCAGGAATGAAAGGCGCCAAAGCCTATAAC
Source organism: Victivallaceae bacterium (assembly GCA_045605305.1). GTDB lineage: Bacteria > Verrucomicrobiota > Lentisphaeria > Victivallales > Victivallaceae > UBA1784. The sequence goes on along the minus strand of JAZUPS010000298.1, from coordinate 607 downwards.
GAAAAGATGGAAAAACTTGGTGTCACCATTGCTCCAGAGGAGCATGAGGCGCACTGGAGAAAACAGATGGCGCGCATCAAAGGCGTCGTCGATATCGTTGCTTTTCAGGATGGTCATGTTGAAATCGAACTTCTGCCGACCTTTCTCAAGATCAACAAAAAACTCTGTGATGAAAACGGAATCGAATGCTGGACCAACAGCGAAAGTTTCGACCGGGATATGCCCATCGACTTTCTGCCGATCAAGTGGGAAAAACTGCGCCTGAAGCTGAAAGCTGCCGAAGAAGCTGGACTTTCCAATGCCATCACCTTTGAATTTTCACACTTTATCAGCCCGAACAGTATGTACAAATCCGCAGGCGGACTTTATGACCGTTACTGCGAAGAAATGGGCATTCCCGCCCGAGCAAAAGATTTCCGCTGATAAAACAGTAAAACAATTGGGGCTGTGCGCAAAACCTGATGTTGTTTTGATGTGACCCCAAAAATTTGGACGGGTTAAATTATGTGGAATGGGTTCGGTATTTTACCGGGCTCATTCCTTTTAATGTTAAAGATACTCTTTCGTTATTGAAATAGCAAATGTATTCTTCAAGTTTTTGCTTGAA